>JBOGBZ010000104.1:0-59891 GCA_051656485.1 Cellulosilyticaceae bacterium | reverse complement strand
GCTGGAAGTCATCTCTAAAGTTCATCACATAGTGTGGAATATCTAACTTTTGGCACACACGTCTCGCATCATCTACTGCTGATAAACCACAACAGCCACCGTCTTTATCTGCATCCGCATCTTTTTGCCAAATCTGCATCGTCAGACCGATTACTTCATACCCTTGTTCTTTTAGTAGATGGGCCGCAACTGAACTGTCTACTCCCCCAGACATCCCTACTACTACTTTACCTTTTGAACTATGCATTACATCCGCCACTTTCTTCTTCATCATCGTGGTCATGACCATGGTCGTGGTGGTCACATGCTACTGGCTCTTTTAACCCCTCAATTGTGATGCCATTTGCTTTTGCATAATCCCATAATGCTGCTTGAAGTGCTTCTTCTGCAAGTACAGAACAGTGTACTTTTACTGGTGGAAGTCCATCTAATGCTTCCATAACAGCTTTGTTTGTTACTTGTAATGCTTCTTCGATTGTTTTGCCTTTTACAAGTTCTGTCGCCATTGAGCTTGTAGCTACTGCTGCGCCACAACCAAAAGTCTTAAACTTCACGTCTACAATCACATCGTTTTCGATTTTTAAGTACACTTTCATGATATCGCCACATTTAGCATTTCCTACTGTACCTACACCACTTGCATCTTCGATTTCACCTACATTACGTGGATTCATAAAATGATCCATTACTTTTTCACTATACATACTGTTCACCTCTTATTATCTTTTTAGTTAGTATCTTTTTAATTAGTATCTTTTTAATTAGTATCTATTTATTTATTTCCTTTAATAAAGTCTTCATATAATGGAGACATCTGTCTCATACGATCTACGATAGCTGGAAGCTTTTCGATTACAAAAGCAATTTCTTCTTTTGTAGTTAACTCACCAAGGGTAAATCTGATAGAACCATGTGCTTTCTCATGTGGTATCCCTAAAGCTAAAAGTACATGTGATGGATCTAATGATCCTGATGTACATGCTGAACCACTCGATGCCGCTACACCATGCATATCTAATAGAAGAAGGAGTGATTCACCTTCTACAAATTCAAAAGCTACATTCACATTATTAGATAGTCTTTGCTCAGGATGCCCATTAAGTTTCGCATAAGGAATTGCCTCAAGAATACCTGCGATAAGTTGATCTCTTAGGCCACTGATTCTTTCTATCTTTTCATCAAAGTTTCTGTATGCAAGTTCGATTGCTTTTGCAAGACCTACTACACCTGCTACATTTTCAGTTCCTCCACGGCGTCCTCTTTCTTGAGCACCTCCGTGCATAAGGTTTGCTATTTTTAAGCCTCTACGGATATAAAGTACACCTATTCCTTTTGGGCCATTAATTTTGTGACCTGATAAAGATAAAAGGTCGATTTGTTGTTCTTTCACATCTATTTGGACTTGACCAACTGCCTGCACAGCATCTGTATGGAAGATAATCCCCTTCTCTTTAGCGATTGCCCCTACTTCTCTTACTGGCATGATCGTACCAATTTCGTTGTTTGCATACATCATAGAAATAAGAATTGTCGTATCTTTAATAGCACTTTGAAGGTCATCAAGACTGATATGCCCATTCTCATCTACTTCAAGGTAAGTTACTTCAAAGCCTTGCTTTTCTAGATATTCACATGTGTGAAGCACTGCATGATGCTCAATCTTTGTAGTGATGATGTGATTCCCTTTATGCTTGTATGCTTCTGCGATTCCTTTAATAGCCCAGTTATCAGCTTCTGTACCACCACTTGTAAAGAAAATCTCATTTGTATTGGCTCCGATATGTCTTGCAATCATTTCACGCGCTTCATCGATTGCTTTTTTGTTGATTTGTGCTAATTGATAAACGCTTGATGGATTTCCAAAGTTTTCTGTAAAATAAGGTAACATCGCTTCAACAACTTCTGGTTTTACAGGTGTTGTTGCTGCATGATCTAAATATATTTTGTTCATAAGATTCTTTCTCCTTATCTTCTATTTGTAAGTGTATTTATTTTATAAGTTGCAATAATGCTTGCCTTTTTGTTCATAATCATCTATAAGTTCTTGTAAAGTTATGCCGTCTACAACACCATAAATGCCATCACGGATTTTTTCCCACACAGACTGGGTCACACATCTGCCATCTTTGGCACATTTATGATCGTTGCCTTCGCAACTGCACTCTGTAGGTGCTAGAGAACCTTCTAATGCTCTTAGGATTTCTCCAACTGAAATAACTTCGGGTTCTTTTGTCAAGAAGTAGCCACCTTGAGCTCCCCTTACACTTCCTACGAGTTTATTTCTTTTAAGTAGGGCAATAAGTTGTTCTAAGTAGTTTTCCGATAACTTTAGGCGCTCTGCTATACTTTTTAATGATACGTGTTTTTCTTGGGCATTCACCCCTAAATCAACCATTACTTGTAGGCCATATCTACCTTTTGTAGACAGTTTCATTTACTTCCCTCCAATCCCTAGTTATTTTGTAGGAATTATATCATCAGCATACCACTACCGTTACTTTTTGTCAATTTATCTATCAAAAGATTTTTATTTGATAATTGCCATACTTTCCGTCTATAATATAGAAATAAAAATGACTACTTTAAGCGAGGACTTATTTAATGAAAAAAGGTAATTTAATAATGATTGCATGTGTGACACTACTACTTATCGGGAGTATGGTTTCTTTATTTTTCTTATCCAAAGGCCAATCTCTCACTCATCCTACAGCAATTATTTCTCAAAACGGTAAAGCAATCAAGACCATTGACCTTACCACATCTGACTCACTTTCTTTTACAATCGAAGATGGGAAGGGTGGTTTTAATACACTTCAAGTTCAAGATGGCAATATAGGTATTATCGAAGCCAACTGCCCTGATAAACTTTGTATCGATAGCGGCTTTATTTCCAATAGTATTTTACCACTTGTTTGCCTACCACATGGACTTACTATTGAAATTCAAGAAGCAACTACCGATCATTCTGTAGATATTATTGCTCAGTAAAAGGAGTTTTTATGAATCACTCAACGACTACAAAAATACAAAAACTAGTTTATCTTAGCCTCTTATGTGCCTTAGCACTTGTTATTTACGTTATCGAAATGCAAATACCACCGCTTGTCCCTATTCCCGGCGTGCGCCTAGGCCTTGCCAACATGGTATCTCTAGCGATCCTCATTATTTACGGACCTTCTGAAGCACTTACTGTTCTCTTGCTTCGCATCGTACTTGGCAGTATGATTACCGGACAAGTATCTGCTCTTCTTTTTAGTCTAGCAGGTGGGCTCCTTAGTAATCTAGGGATGATTTTAGTATACAAGCTCTTTAAGAAACATATTAGCATTTGGGCGCTTAGTATTCTAGGTGCCATTCTCCACTCTGTAGGCCAAGTAACGATTGCCGTTCTTATCACCCAAACGCCTGGCGTCTACTTCTATCTACCTATACTCCTTATCACAAGCATTATTACAGGCTACTTTATAGGTCTAGGTGCCAACTTTATCGCTACACATTTCATGAAATTAAAGAAGCCGCAGTAATTACTGCGGCTTTAGCTATTTAAGTATATTCAGTCACATGTCAGCATATAATCTAATTATATTGAAGCATATATAAATAAATGAGCTTAGCATTTTAGCACTATATCATCTGGATATAATTCGCTTATTCGTAACATCTGATTTAAGCGTCTTCTTAAAATCAGGTACTATCTTTTGTTAAATTCCACTTCTAAATGCTAGGCTCATTATTGTTAATAAGGGATTGTTTGAATCATTAAGTTGTTAAGGGGGATACTCTACCATTTTACTCTTCATAATTCTATTATATGAAGTATCCTCTAAAATGTTCCATCTTTACTAAATTTTTTTCTTCCACAATAAAGTGTTTTCTTTACTACTAGTTTATTCATTAACTAGTAGTTTTTGTTCGTCTTTTTTTAATTTTTTTGAATTCCTTGTCATAATTTTTACTTTTATTGTATCAAATGAGTTACAATATATGGTTTCTTACTGTATAATATTTTTATACCTGAATAAAACTATATATTAAAGAGGTGCTTTATGTCTCAATCTGAACTTGCATTACAAGATGTGTTATACGACAAGACCTATAGTTGTCCTGTTTGTTATAAAAACTTTACTTCTAAAGCTATCAAAGTGAATATTAACCAAGCTATTTCCTCTGACTTAGATCTTTATACCCGTTATTCTGCAGTCAACCCTCTTTTATATGACGCTATCGTGTGTCCACATTGCGGATACAGTGCTTTAAGCAAAAATTTTGATCGCTTATTACCAACTCAAGCTGAATGGATTAAAACCCAGTTTGCCGCTAACTATAAAAAAAGAGAGTTCACACCTTATACTTCTCTCAAGGACGCCATCATTAAGCATCAACTAGTGCTTGCTTGTGCTATTATCAAAAAAGCTAAATCTGGAGAACTTGGCTATATCGCCCTTCATATCGCATGGCTCTACCGCGATTTAAATGACGAGACCAACGAACTTAGTTATCTCCATAAAGCATCAGATGCTCTTAGCAAAGCACTCCAGACAGAGCACTTCCCTATCTTTAACTTAGAAGCGAATACAACTGCCTACATTCTTGCTGCATTAGCGTATCGCTTCGAGGATTTTGATACAGCCAGAAGTTATCTAGGCGATGTGGTTCAATCATCCCATGGCCAACTTAAAGAGCGCGCCTTAGACCTCAAAGAACTTATGAAGCAAAAAAAATAGAGTCCATATACCTTGGACTCTATTTTTTTACCATCCTGGATAACGTTTATACCACTCTTCTGTCTCTTCTAATCGTGTATACAAGTCTTTACCCATTTGATTGATTTCTTTGGCCATCTCTAATTGTTCAATAAGCTCTTCATCTATACCATCTCTTCCTAAGTACGCGCCTAGTATATTGCCAGTAATCGCTGCTGCACTATTGCTATTACCACTTTGATTGATGGCAAATTGAATGGCTTTTTTAAAATCATTGCTATGCACAAGTGCTGTGTAGAGTGCCATGCCTACAGCTTCATTTGCCATAAAGCCGTCGCCAAAGGCCTGTAATTTTTCTAATGTAGGCTCGCCATCTTTACTCATTTGCAATGCTAACTGCATAGATTCCATGGTTTCTTCATGACCATCATACATCTTTAACTTTTCCATTGCTTTATGTGCTGCCTCTTCTATGGAACTACCTTCTGTAATAAAGTAAATCAGCGTTGCTAATGTGCCTGATGCTAAGTAAGCCGTAGGATTTCCATGTGTAATGGCACCTACCATACACCCTACATCAAATACAGTTTCTTCATCTTCTATCAAACCTACTGGTGCGATGCGTATAACTGTACCGCATCTTTTACTATTATTAATGGGTTTATGAGTGGTTCCCATGATTCCCTTGCCTAATGCTGTCAGACAAGTAACACCTGGTTCTCTATACCCGTATAATCCCTTTACTTTTACAAGCCAACCATCGTAAGACTCTTTAGACCAATTAGGTGTTCGAAGTCCTTGTGTATAAAGCCATCTTAGATAAGCTCTAAAAACAACTATTGCAGTATCCTTCTTTGTACGTTCGATATGTTTTTCATGACTCCTCGAAATACTGCGCAGCAACCCTTCTGCTGTAAATAATGTGAGTTGTGTATCATCAGTTATAATGGCTTTATCCCCTTCTGTTTGGATGACAAAATGATCCAGCCCATTTTCTCCATAGGTTGAAATAATCTTATCATACTTCATAAACTTAACAGGAGCTCCAAACGCATCCCCTATAGCTCCACCTAATAAGCATCCACAGAAATGTTTCTCATCTCTTTTCATGCTAAGCCACCTCCAGCCTTACGTAAGATTAGTTGAAATTTCAAACATTTTCATACAATATAGCACACTTTTTAGCTTGTTACAATCTTAGCCATTGTATACATGAAATACCAAATTTATTGTATTTATAATCCAACTACCCAACTTTGCAAGTGACCTTCTACATTTTTCTGAACCTCTACCAACTGCTCATCTTTTTTCATACCTTTCATAAAGAAGCCTAGCCACTCTTCTTTATATTTCTTTTGTTCCCATATAGATTTTTTGTACTTTGCTTCATAACAATCATTAGCATGCTTACATGCATCCCATATTTGTCTATAATAGTAACTGTATTTCCCCCCTGTTTCTTTGTCATAAAGATTCATAAACTCATCAAACTTTGATTTTGCCATAACTACCCCTTCTTTCTTTTTTCTATAGCCTTATTTTACCAAACCTAAAAGCGGTTTTCAATTTCTCGCTCGCCATTTGATTGAATTTGAAATATTTTTGTATATTGTGTATACAATTTTGTTGTTTTTTTGGCACATAAAAAAGGAGCGTTCATCACACTCCTTTCACATACTTTATTCAATAATCAAATCATTAATAGGTGCACCTGGCGCGACCATCGGCAATACTTTTTCATCCATACCCACAAAACAATTGATAAGTGCAGGTCTCTTTACCTCTAACGCTTCACTTAAAGCTTTCTCAAAATCTTCTTGTGATTCTACGTTATAGCCGCGTACACCGTACGCTTCTGCTAACTTCACAAAATCCGGACCACGGTCAAGAGTTGTCTGTGAATATCTACATTCATAAAACATCGTTTGCCACTGTCTAACCATCCCTAGCACACTATTATTAAGCACGACGATAATAACCGGCACCCCATAATGTTCAATGGTAGCAAGCTCATTGCAATTCATTCTAAATGAACCATCTCCTGCTATATGCACCACCTGTTTTTGTGGTTGCCCAAGCTGAGCACCTATACTTGCACCTGTGCCAAATCCCATGGTCCCAAGTCCGCCTGACGAAATGTAGGTTCTAGGCTGTGTATACTTATAAAACTGTGCTGCCCACATTTGGTGCTGCCCAACTTCTGTTGTAATGATAGCTTCACCTTTTGTTTGCTTATAGATATTCTCCATAATAAATTGTGGACGCAACGTTTCATCTCTTTGGTAATCAAAGCCGAATTCTTCATTCCATACTCTTACTTGTTGTAGCCAGCTTGTGTGGTCTTGCTGTTCCATCATTTGGATGCACTGTTTTAGAATTTCTTTTGCATCACCTATCACGCTATTATAAACCCCTACGTTTTTTCCTATCTCAGCTGGATCCACATCTATATGCAGAATCTTGGCATTAGGTGCAAACCCTGCAATACTACTGGTTACACGATCACTAAATCTAGCGCCTATAGCAATGAGTAAATCACATTCTGTCGCTGCCATATTTGACGCCTTACTACCATGCATGCCGATAAGTCCAGTAGAAAGTCGATGGTTTTCAGGGAAGCCCCCAATCCCCATAAGTGATGTGGATACCGGTGCTTGAATAAGCTCCGCAAACTCCATCAACTCTGTGGCTGCCTCACTACTAATAATGCCTCCACCACTATAGATAAATGGCTTTTCACTTTCTAGAATCATACTTACTGCTCTATCAATATCTTTTTGCTTGATTGTACATACTTGTGGATGAATCTCACGTGGTGTCTCATAAATATACTCACAGGTAGCTGCCGTAATATCTTTTGGTATATCTACAAGCACCGGCCCTGGTCTGCCTGATTGTGCGATATAAAAAGCTTCGCGGATAGTCTCTGCTAGCTTCGTAATATCTTTTACAATGTAATTATGCTTGGTAATAGGCATTGTCACCCCTGTAATATCCACCTCTTGAAAACTATCTTTTCCAAGAAGCGGTCTTCCTACATTTCCTGTAATCGCCACCATCGGCACAGAGTCCATATAGGCTGTCGCAATACCTGTCACTAGATTGGTGGCTCCAGGTCCTGAAGTTGCAATACATACGCCCACTTTTCCTGTAGCTCTTGCATACCCATCTGCCGCATGGGCTGCACCTTGCTCATGAGACGTTAATATATGTTTAATGGTGTCACTTTCTTTATAAAGTGCATCATAGATATTAAGAACAGCTCCCCCTGGATAGCCAAATAAAGTATCCACGCCTTGTTCCTTAAAACATTCCATTAATATTTGTGAACCAGTAAGCTTCATAATTCCCTCCCTATCCTTTAAAGATAGCACCAGTACTTGCTGACGTTACAAGTTGTGCATAACGTGCTAAGTAGCCATGCGTCACTTTTGGTTCTGGTTTTACCCAATTTGATTTTCGTCTAGCTATTTCCGCGTCGTCAACTTGTAGTGTGATGGTACAAGCATGCATATCAATACTAATCTGATCGCCATCTTGTACAAAGGCAATAAGGCCACCTTCTGCTGCCTCTGGTGATACGTGCCCGATGGATGCGCCTCTTGTTGCCCCAGAGAAACGTCCATCTGTAATAAGTGCTACTTCTTTATCTAGTCCCATACCTGCAAGTACGGCTGTCGGTGAAAGCATCTCTCGCATACCTGGTCCGCCTTTTGGACCTTCATAGCGAATCACTACCACGTCACCTTTTTGAATCTTCCCAGCAGTGATAGCTTCTGATGCTTCTTCTTCGCTATTGAATACCTTTGCTGGACCTGTATGTTGTAGCATTTCCTTCGCTACTGCTGAACGTTTTACAACGCAAGAATCAGGTGCTAGATTCCCTCTTAACACAGCGATACCGCCTGTTTGACTGTATGGATGATCAATATCACGGATAACTTCATTATTTTTATTCACAACCAAACTTAAGTTATCCCCAACTTTTCCCCCAGTAACTGTGATTAAGTCTGTATGTAAGAGGTCTTTCTTTGTTAATTCCTTCATAACAGCTGCTACACCACCTGCAAAGTACAAGTCTTCCATATGATGTGGACCTGCTGGTGCCAGCTTACAAAGGTTTGGTGTGCGATTACTAATGGCATTTGCCATATCGAGATTGATGCTTACACCTGCTTCATGGGCAATAGCTGGTAAATGGAGCATTGTGTTTGTACTACAACCTAGTGCCATATCTACTGTAAGGGCATTTTCAAAAGCTTCATCCGTTAAGACATCACGGATTTTAATATCTTTTTCTATCATTTTCATAATCGCTAAACCTGCTTGTTTTGCTAGACGTATACGCTCTGCAAATACTGCTGGTATACTTCCATTGCCTGGAAGTGCGATGCCTAGTACTTCACTCATACAGTTCATACTGTTGGCAGTAAACATCCCTGAGCAAGAACCACAGCCTGGGCAAGTATGCTCTTCAAACCCCAGAAGCTCATCTTCAGATATTTTTCCTGCTTGGTACGCCCCTACCGCTTCAAATATAAGCGATAAGCTTACTTTCTTTCCTCCTACATTTCCCGCAAGCATCGGCCCACCACTTACAGCTACTGTTGGTAAGTTCATACGTGCAGCACCCATAAGCATACCTGGTACAATCTTATCGCAGTTTGGTACAAGGACAAGCCCATCAAATGCATGAGCCATCGTCATACATTCGATAGAGTCTGCTATAAGTTCCCTTGTCACAAGTGAATACTTCATGCCCGCATGACCCATAGCGATACCATCGCACACACCAATGGCTGGAATTTCAATAGGTGTACCACCTGCCATACGAATCCCCGCCTTAACTGCCTCAGTGATTTTATCAAGATGCATATGCCCTGGTACAATCTCACTTTTAGCTGTCACAACCCCAATAAGAGGGGCATTAATTTCTTCATCTATATAGCCCATGCCTTTAAACAATGAACGATGTGGTGCACGTGCGGCACCTTTTTTTACACAATCACTTCTCATAACTAAGCCCTCCTTGTACTAGTAGATATCTGTTCCGTTACTGTTTGCATACTCTTTGAATGCTTTAAGTAGCTTGGTCGTCACTTCTCCCGCTACCCCATCACCAATGATTCTTTGGTCGACACTTGTTACTGGAATAGCTTCAGCTGCTGTTCCAGTCAAGAAACATTCATCTGCATTGTAAACATTGAACAGTGTGAATTCTTTTTCTACCACTTCATAGCCTAGTTCTCTTGCTAGGTCGATTACTGAATTTCTTGTGATACCATCTAAAATACCGATATGAATAGGTGGTGTATAGATTACATTCTTTTTCACAATGAAAATGTTGTCTCCTGTACACTCTGCTACGATGCCATCGTGGTTAAGCATTAAGGCTTCTGGTACCCCTGCACGATTGGCTTCGATTTTAGCCAAAATGTTGTTAAGGTAGTTCAGTGACTTCACTTGTGGATCTACTATCGTCGCTTTATTTCTTCTTTGTGCTGCCGTTACGATAGGCATCCCTTTTGTGTACATTTCTTCTGGATAAAGTGAAATGCTACCTGCTATACAAAATACTGTCGCTTTTGGACAGTTCACTGGATTTAAACCTAAGTCTCCTTTACCTCTTGTCACCACAAGACGAATGTACCCATCCTTAATCTCATTTCTTCTACATGTTTCAAGAAGTGCTTCTGTCATCTCTTCTTTTGTAAGTGGAATCTCTAACATAATGGATTTAGCTGCTGCAAAAAGTCTATCGATATGTTCTTCGCACTTGAAGATACGTCCATTATAAGCACGAATCCCTTCAAAAACACCATCTCCGTAAAGTACCCCGTGGTCAAATACAGATATTTTTGCCTCACTTTCTGGTACAAACGCTCCATCTAAATAAATTACTTTATCACTCATCTCATAGACCTCCCTTTTCCTTATCCTTTAAATGTGGCTAGCTACCAAATCGCCCATCTCTTTGGTTCCCACTAATGTTGTATTTTCTGATGCAATATCGCCTGTGCGATACCCTTTATCTAACACTTGATCCACCGCTTGTTCGATACACTTTGCTTCTTCCTCTAAGCCTAATGAATAACGAAGCATCATCGCTGCCGAAAGAATGGTCGCAATAGGATTTGCCTTGTCTTGCCCTGCAATATCTGGTGCGCTACCATGACTTGGTTCATAAAGACCTAAGCTACCTTCTCCAAGACTTGCTGATGCAAGCATTCCGATAGAGCCTGTAAGCATACTCGCTTCATCCGAAAGAATGTCTCCAAACATATTGCTGGTAATCATCACATCAAACTGCTTTGGATTAACCACCAGTTGCATCGCTGCATTATCCACATACATATGAGAGTATGTAATCTCTGGATAGTCTTTCGCTACCTCCGCTACCACTTCTCTCCATAACCTTGATGATTCAAGTACATTAGCTTTATCTACAATGACCGCTTTTTTACTACGTTTCATCGCTGCATCGAATCCCACTCTTACGATACGCTCGATCTGTTCTACATTGTAATACTCTGTGTCGATGGCATAAGTTTCTTTAGGATTATCACATACCACACGTTCTTTATGCCCAAAGTAAATGCCACTTACAAGCTCTCTCACAATGAGCAAATCCAAGCTATCTCCAATGACTTCTTCTTTTAGTGGACTAGCATCTTTAAGTTGCTTATAAAGCACCGCTGGTCTGAGGTTCGCAAAAAGATTTAAGGCTTCACGAATGCCTAGTATCCCTTTTTCTGGACGATCCCCATTAGGCATCTTATTCCATCTATGATCCCCTACTGGTCCACCTACAGCCCCAAGCATTACTGCATCTGCTGCTTTACATGCATCGATTGTTTCTTGTGGTAATGAACACCCTGCTTCATCGATGGCGATACCGCCTATAAGCTTTTCATCATATGTAAACGTATGATTGTATTTCTCTGCTATAGCATCCAGTGTTTTCACTGCCTGTGCCATAATCTCTGGCCCAATACCATCTCCTGGTAATGTAACGATTGTTGCTTTCATCTCACTTCACCTTCTATCTATTTTCTTTTATATAATTAATAAGGCCATTAGCAGCCATAATGCGCTGCATAAACTCTGGGAAAGGCTGTGCTGTGTAAGACTCCCCAGTCGTTACATTCGTAATGACACCTGTGCTAAAGTCCACTTCTACTTGCTGCCCTTTTTGGATGCCCTCTACCGCTTCTTCACACTCTAAAATAGGAAGACCTATGTTAATGGCATTACGATAGAAGATACGTGCGAAAGACTTGGCAATGACACAAGATACGCCACTTGCTTTAATAGCAATCGGTGCATGCTCTCTTGAAGAACCACACCCAAAGTTCTTATCCGCTACAATGATATCCCCTTCTTTTACTTCTCTCACGAAGTTAGGATCGATGTCTTCCATACAAAACTTAGCAAGTTCCTTAGGGTCTGAAGTATTTAAATAACGTGCTGGAATAATAACATCTGTATCCACATTATCCCCATAACGAAATACTGTTCCATTTGCTTTCATTGTCATTCCTCCTATTCACAGTCCTCTGGATTTGATATATAGCCTGTAAGTGCTGATGCTGCCGCTACTGCTGGACTTGCAAGGTAAACCTCTGACTCCACATGTCCCATACGGCCTACAAAGTTTCTATTTGTGGTAGCTACTGCACGCTCACCTGCTGCAAGGATTCCCATATGTCCACCAAGACAAGGTCCACATGTAGGTGTGCTAAAGACACAGCCTGCTTCTACAAGGTCTTCTACAATGCCTTCTCTTATAGCATCAAGATAAATCTTCTGTGTACCTGGAAATACAATAGCACGTATCCCTTTGGCAATTTTTTTGCCTTTTAAGATATCTCTTGCCATACGTAAGTCTTCCATACGGCCATTGGTACATGAACCGATAACCACTTGGTCAATCTTTACTGACCCTACTTCATCAATAGTACGTGTATTATCTGGAAGGTGTGGGAAAGACACTGTTGGTCTTACCGCACTTAAATCAATCTCAATCACTTGGTCATACACTGCATCTTCATCTGCCGCGTAGACTGTGTAAGGCTTTGTACTATGGTCTTTTACAAATGCTAAAGTCTTCTCGTCTACTGGGAAGATACCGTTTTTCGCCCCTGCTTCTATGGCCATATTTGCCATCGCAAAACGTGAGTCCATAGAAAGATGTGCAATGCCGTCACCTACGAATTCCATAGACTGATAAAGTGCACCATCTACACCGATCATTCCTATAATGTGAAGGATAATGTCTTTTCCAGTTACATACTTGGTTGGTTTCCCTGTAAGGACAAACTGAATAGCGCTAGGCACCTTAAACCAAGCCTTCCCTGTAGCCATTCCCGCTGCCATATCTGTACTACCAATCCCTGTAGAAAAAGCACCTAACGCTCCATACGTACAAGTATGTGAGTCTGCGCCTATCACCACATCCCCTGGTACGACCAAACCTTTTTCAGGAAGGAGGGCATGCTCAATCCCCATTTCGCCTACTTCAAAGTAATTCTCTACTTGCTTATCATAAGCAAACTGTCTCACACACTTGCATTGTTCTGCTGCTTTTATATCTTTGTTCGGTGTGAAGTGGTCTGGTACGATTGCTACTTTCGCTTTATCAAACACTTCTGTAATCCCAACCTTATTAAACTCTGTAATGGCTACTGGGGTCGTAATGTCGTTACCTAGTACCATATCTAAATCAGCCTCAATCAGTTGGCCTGCCACCACTTCCTTAAGCCCTGCATGAGCTGCTAATATTTTTTGTGTCATGGTCATTCCCATATGCTATTCCTCCCTCTATCTCTTAGTTTTGTCATACCCTGTATAAATAGGTATAGGGAATAAGACTACCGCGGTAATCTTAAACCCTCTATCTACTTACCTTTATTTGTTGTTTTCTAAATCATAAAGCATGCTATTGATTGCAGATAAGTAAGCTAAAATACTGGCTTCTACAATGTCCATACTTACGCCATGGCCGTTGTAAAGCTTATTTTTGAACTTAATCTTAAGATTTACAGTACCTTGTGCATCTGCACCGTCTGTCACCGAATTAATAACAAAGTCGTGAAGCTTGAATTTCTTTCCTACCAACTTATCAATAGCTTTAAAGGATGCATCAATCGGCCCATCATATGACCCCATCACTTCTTCTAGCACTGCACCTGTCTTACAAAGCAGTCTTACAGAAGATGTGGATGTGATGGTATTTCCTGAATTAATAACGAATCGCTCAAGCTTATAAGTCTCTGGAATCTCCACAGACTTACGAAGTACAAGGGCCTCCACATCTCTATCAGTTACCACTTTCTTCTTATCTGCAAGCTTCTTGAATTCCTCGAATGCTTTATTGACTGCTTCTTCCTCTAACTGATACCCCATAGACTCAATGCGGTCTACAAAGGCATGACGCCCTGAATGCTTACCAAGCACCATCTTATTCTCTGTGAGACCGATGGACTCTGGTGTCATAATCTCATACGTATTCTTATGAGCAAGCATCCCATGCTGGTGAATACCTGATTCATGGGCAAAAGCATTCTCCCCGACAATAGCTTTATTAGGCTGTACCTTTACCCCTGTGATACTGCTTAAAAGCTTACTTGTCTTGTAAATTTCCTTCGTACTTAGACGGCACTCCAAGTCGTAGATATCACGACGTGTAAGGATATTCATCACAATTTCTTCAAGGGCTGCATTTCCTGCACGCTCACCTATACCATTGACTGTACACTCGATTTGTGTCGCACCCGCTCTTGCTGCCGCAAGGGAATTTGACACCGCAAGCCCTAAGTCGTTATGGCAATGCACCGAGATGTCTACTTTATCAATGCTAGGAACGTTCTCACGTATACCTGCGATAAGTTTGTAGAATTCTTCTGGTGTGGTATACCCCACAGTATCCGGTACATTGATAACAGTAGCACCCGCTTGGATGACTGCCTCGAAGATTTGGTACAAGAAAGCAGGATTGCTTCTGGATGCATCTTCTGCTGAGAATTCGATATCTTGGCAGAATTTCTTTGCATAACGCACCATTTCCACAGCATTTTCAAGCACTTGTTCTGGCGTCTTTTTCAATTTATACTGCATATGTATATCTGATGTGGCAATGAAAGTATGAATACGAGGGAAGGCTGCTCCCTTTAAGCTTTCTGCCGCTGCATCGATATCTTTTGTGAGGGCTCTAGCTAGGCTCGCTACGCTAGCATGCTTGATGGTCTTTGCAATTTGCTTTACAGACTGGAAGTCACCAGGTGATGCGATAGCAAAACCTGCTTCCATAACGTCTACACCCAGGCGCTCCAGTTGTCTTGCCATCTCCAGTTTCTCACTCAGGTTCATACTACATCCTGGTGATTGTTCGCCGTCTCTAAGGGTGGTATCAAAGATCTTGATTGTTTTGGCCATATATAAAGCCCTCCTTCTTTATTTTAATTATTCTTTAATCCAGCTCATCATTTTTCTTAATTCTTTTCCTACTGTCTCTACTTGGTGTTCAGATTCGATGCGTCTGATTGAACGGAAGTAAGGACGATTTGCTTGGTTTTCTAAAATCCAGTTTTTAGCAAATGTACCATTTTGGATTTCTGTAAGTACTTTTTTCATTTCTTTCTTTGTTTCTTCAGTGATGATACGTGGTCCTACTGTGTAGTCACCGTATTCAGCTGTGTCAGAGATAGAGTATCTCATGTACTCAAATCCACCTTGGTTGATAAGGTCTACGATAAGTTTCATTTCATGTACACACTCGAAGTATGCACTTTCTGGTTGGTAACCAGCTTCAACTAATGTTTCAAAACCAGCTTTCATAAGAGCTGTCACACCACCACAAAGTACTGCTTGCTCACCGAAAAGGTCTGTTTCTGTTTCTTCTTTGAAAGTTGTCTCAAGGATACCTGCTCGTGCACCACCAACACCAGCTGCGTATGCTAATGCGATGTCTTTAGCATTACCCGTAGCATCTTGGTATACAGCGATAAGACATGGTACACCTTTACCTTCTTCGTATTGACTTCTTACTGTGTGTCCTGGTCCTTTTGGTGCAATCATTACAACGTTTACATCACTTGGTGGTACGATTTGTCCGTAGTGAATATTGAAACCATGTGCGAATGCAAGTGTTTTACCAGCTGTAAGGCTTGGTGCAATGCTTTCAGCATAAAGTTTCGCTTGTTTTTCATCATTTACAAGAATCATGATCATATCAGCCGCTGCTGCTGCATCTTCTGCAGTCATTACTTGAAGGCCAGCTTTTTCAGCTTTTGCCCAAGATGGACTTCCATTGTAAAGACCTACGATAACTTCTACACCTGATTCATGTAAGTTAAGGGCATGTGCATGACCTTGGCTACCATATCCAATAATTGCTACTTTCTTACCTTTTAATAAATCTAAATTACAATCTTCTGCGTAAAATAATGTTGCCATTTTCTATTCCTCCTTGTATTTGAACTAATGAATTGAATAAATAATATATACTTAAGACAAAATGTCCTAGTTTTTGAGTTCCTTGTCGCCTCTTTGTAGTGCTGTAAGACCTGTACGGATGATTTCCTTGATACCATAAGGCTCCAGCATACTACTTAAAGCACTAATTTTCCCCTGATCTCCCGTCGCTTCTACAATAAGCGCCTTGCTTGATACATCTACAATGTGGGCACGGAAAATATTTGCAATCTCTATAATTTCTGCTCGTGCCGCTTTATCTGCTGCCACTTTAATAAGTGCTAATTCACGGTATACTGCGCTTTCTTCATCTAACTCTACGATTTTGATGACATCTACTAGCTTGTTGAGCTGCTTCTTGATTTGTTCCTGCATTTGTCTATCGGCCTGGGTTACGATGGTCATACGTGAAATATTCGGATCTTCGGTCTCCCCTACTGATAAACTATCGATATTGTAACCACGTCTACTAAAAAGTCCGGATATACGGCTCAGTACACCTGAGTGGTTTTCTACCAGCGCAGATATTACATGTTTCTCCATATTTCTCCCCCTTACAAAGTACTTTCTTTATCACTTACGAGACATTCGATAAGATACGGTTTTTGTGCATCTAATGCTTCTTGTATGACCGTTTCCACTTCTTCTTGACGATACACCGTTCTTGCTTCCATACCATAAGCATTGGCAATCATCGTAAAGTTCGGATTACCAGCAAGCGATACGCCGTACTCTTTCGTCTCAAATCTGCGTTGAATTTCTCTTACCATCCCAAGTCCACTATTATTAAATAAAATAATAATTGGGGCTACTTTTTCTTGCATTAGCGTTCCAAGTTCAAATAAACTCATCTGGAAACTTCCGTCTCCACATACGCCTACTACTTTTCGCTTCTTATTGCCCACTGCTGCCCCTATACATGCTGGTATAGAGTATCCCATCGTTCCTAATCCACCTGAACACAGTATTTGTCTAGTCCCCTTAACTTCCATATGTCTCATGGTCCAGAACTGATTCTGCCCTACGTCTGCTGTGATAATGGCATCCTCTGGTAGTAATCTAGATAACGTACGCATCACTTCTTTTGGATTGACACAATTCTCATATGCCACAAACTTTGGTGGTTGTATATGAGATGCGATTGCTTCACGCCACGCTTTTGTGTCAATAGTCTTAATCATTCCACCAAGTACTTTAAGAATTTCCTTTGCATCCCCTACCACTGGGATTGTCGCTGATGTAATCTTTCCGATTTCTGCTGGATCGATATCTATATGAATGATATTAGCATCCTCATCTAAGATACCTACATTCGCCACTGCTCGATCTGCTATACGTGCACCGATAAAAAGAATGGTATCTGCCTGTTTAAGTGCCCAGTTTGCTTGACTAAATCCATGACTACCTATCATCCCGAAATTATACGGAGATGCTGTATCCATCGCACCTACACCCATAAGTGTATGTACTACTGGTACTTGTGAACTTTCTACTAATGCTTGAAGTTCCTCTTTTGCATCAGATAATAAAACCCCTCCACCTACACATATAAGTGGCTTTTTGCTTTGTTGTAAGAGCTTACTCGCTCTTTTTATTTGTCCGATATGTCCTTTTATAGTTGGCTTATAGCCGCGTATCTTTACTTCTTTAGGATAGTTAAATTCAATCTGTTCATCTTGGTAGTCCATCGGTATGTCAATAAGGACAGGCCCCGGTCTGCCTGTTCGTGCAATGTAAAATGCTTCTTTTACAATACGTGGAAAATCCTTTGGATTTTGAAGCAGGTAGCTATGTTTGACAAAAGGCTCAGTAGCACCCGTTATATCTACTTCTTGGAAAACATCTCTCCCTATAAGGTTCGACTTTACTTGCCCTGTAAAAATAACAATAGGTATGGAATCCATATACGCCGTAGCAATACCCGTCACAAGATTGGTAGCTCCAGGCCCTGAAGTTGCGAGGCATACCCCAACTTTTCCAGTCGTCCTTGCGTACCCACTGGCAGCATGTACGGCAGCTTGCTCTTGCCTTACCAATACATGATGAATACTGGATGCTCGAAGAGATTCATAGAGTGAGAGGACTGCTGCACCTGGGTAGCCAAATAGTGTGTCAATATCTTCTTCCATTAAACATCGTACTAATACATCCGATAATTTCATCTTGAACCTCCTTAAAATGATTTTTTTAGACAAAAAAACCTCATCCCACAAAAGGACGAGAATACAATAAACTTACCAAAACTCATCTTGTTTTCTTCAATTTGGAACTTATCCTTTTATGAACTTTCATTTATCTGACAATTCGTGATTCTGTGAATTAATTTATATGTATTTTATCAATGCATTTAACTAGTGTCAATATATTTAACTAAATTTAATTTTTTTATTTGATTTATTTTTACATTTGATTCTTTTAGATTTTCAAAAGTTTTTCTTCACCACTCTCTCAGATTTACATAAGTCACACATTTCCATTTTTCTTATCTTCAACTTCTTGCATGTAGACCTATGTTCCACTTTCAAAATAGGTATGATACACAAAAAAAGACATATACTATTGTTATCATTTTAGTCATTAGGAGTTTATGATGAAAAAATTTCTTCCTTATATTATAGTTTGTCTTTTTTTATTGTTTTTCCCTGTTGGTATACATAAAACTTCAGCACTTCCATCCTCACCTGTCAAAATCGCCATTCTAGATACTTCTGCTTATTTACAGCATCCTGACTTGAAAGATCATATTGTAGGTGGCTATGACTTTGTGACCAACCAACCTATTCCTTTTAATGCCTCACCTACTACTTTTCACGGTACACATATTACAGGTATTATTTGTGGCACTCAGCATACCCTGGGTACTTATCCCGATGCTGAGATTCTTTATTATGTAGTAGATACCCCTTATGCGCCAACTTATCACCAAAATATCTCCAAGGCCATTTACCGCGCTATTCAAGACGGCGCCAAAATCATTAATTTTTCTGGAAAACTTCATTACAACCTTACAGATGCTTCTATTTTAAAAGCTATCTCTTACGCGAGAGCCAATGATATCCTTTTTGTCAAATCCGTAGGTAATAGTGGCCCTAAGGACTGGTCCGTATCCGATTTAGCCACTTCTCCTTTAGTTGTCTCCGTCGGCGCCTATGATGATGCCTCAGGTCACTTATACGCCCGTAGTTCTAAAGGCCCTGCCTTCGGTACATTACGTATCAAGCCCGACATCATAGCCCCAGGAGTAGAAATCTTAAGTAGCGCCCCCGCTACACAAGATTTCTATATCAAGGCTTCTGGCACCAGTATGTCTGCTGCATACGTAAGTGGTATACTAGGCAACCTCTCTCAGCAAAGGCCTGATCTTTCTAGTGATTGGCTTTTAAGCGCCCTCATGACCTACGCCTCCCCTTTAAATACACCGGAAGGCAAGCCTTATAGCGTCACCCTTCAGGGTTCTGGTATCGTTAACTTAGAAGCTTCATCAAAAGCCTCTATGCTTTGTCTGCCTTATCAACTTTGTTTTTCTGTACTATCACCTGACGAAGCACCACCTTCTTTTTCGACTTCTCTTACCTTGCGTAATACGTCATCTAAACCATCGACCTACGCACTTACTTTCGAAAAAGAACAGCCCGATGCATCCTACACCGTAAGTTTTCCTACTCGTATCACCTTAGCCCCCTTAGAAGAAAAGTCTATCCCCTTTCAAGTAGCCTTAAACGACTTAGTGACACCTGATCACTACGGAGGCAGACTCTACATCACCGGCCCGGACTCCATACAGAACATCCCTTTTCTTCTAGAGATTCCTGGAGCTGACTTTCCATTAGCCCGTGGCCTTACACTTTCCCACGACGTGGTCTCTTTTTCTCTCACGCCACAGTTTTCTTTTTTATTAGAGACCAGTGTAGACTGTACTGCCTCTTTGGAAGCTATAAGTCTAGAAAGTAATGAACGCTATGAGCTCTTTTCTGCTAAGTCACTCCCTTCCGGTATCAATGAACTTGGTTGGAATGGCTATGCCTTAGATGGCACCTTACTTCCTGATGGTCTCTACGAAATCATTTGCACGACTTCCACCGGTTCACTCCATACAACCTTAGAAGATGTGATTTTAATGATTGATAACACCGCTCCATTCTTTAAGTCCATACATTTTAAAGAGACGGATGATATCTACAATCTTTCTGTTACACTAGATGATTTGATGATTCCTTACAGTTATGTAGTAAATATCGTTTACCGTGATTACGAAACGCTTCCCTCTCCTCTTTCCCTCTCTTATTCTTTTAACGATGTGAATTACTATCCTTTTTATCTAGAACCCTCTGAGGATACCATCACTTTTACTGTTCCTAATGATTGTGAGAAAATCTATCTACGTGCTATGGATTTAAGCGGCAATCGTTCCACCAGGTGCCTCATCATCCCTTCTGCACAGATACAAAAAAAGCAGGAGTAACCTTTCGTTAAAGGTTGCTCCTGCTTTTCATTAGTTTAAAATCTTTTTCATTTTTTGAATCATTTCGTTAGAAGTGTCTTCTTTTAATGCATGCTCTACTTCTCGAAGCCCTCTTTCTCTTTCACCAAGTTCGATGTATATAAGCCCTCTCTCTGCCAATGCATTGGTATCTCCTGGGCGTCTTACTAGATACTTATCAAAATAGGTGAGTGCTTTGTCGTATTGTTTTTTCAGACCGTGTAGTAAACCTAAGCAATAATACGCTAAGTCATTATCCTCATCACGTTCAACGACTGCTTCATAAGCTTCTATCGCTTCATCATACATTTTAAGACTTAATAAAACACTTCCTTTACACTCATAACCTAAAGTCTCCATTGGCTCTTCTTGAATAGCTTTATTGAAGCACTTCATCGCTTTCGCATAAGAATCTCTCGCTAAAAACTCATCTGCTTTATAAAAATACTGCTCATAGTTTAGGTTAATAGTCATCGCCTTATGAATCTCTTCTTTGGTTAACACAAGATTCATATGGTCGCCTTGATATTGGTGGATATAAGTCATGACTTGTCCACCTACAAGTCCACCTTGCTCGACGTATACATCTGCTTCTATATGATTCACTGCATAACGACGCTCTTCTACTGGTAGAAGTAATGCATCTTTAGCTGGTGCCGTGATACGATAAATCATCTCATAACGTTCACTATCTAATGTAAGTTCTTTCTTTGTCTCTCTGTATACTGTCGCATTTTTATACCATCCGATGACGCATTTATCACCATCTCTGTTTTTTGCAAGCCATACAACAAGTACATCATTCACTTCTGTATCTTGTGCGGATGCGCCTTCAAATGCCGTGATGTCGAATCCTTCAAGACATTCTGCATAGCCATAATACTGGCCATTCATATATTGATAGTTATAGCCACAAAGAGGCACTACTTTCTCCTCATCGCCTTCACCTACGTAGTATTTCATCCAATCTGCTGTTACAAATAATATTTTCATTCGTCTACTCCCATGTGTTCATTTTCTCTCATTATGTAGTTTAGCATATTTTATATGTTTTTTCATCAATTCCATAAAAAAATAGGCACTTCATGTACCTATTTTTCTCTTTAAGGTTGCGTCGCTACTACACGGCATCTAAGGCCTGTCGCTTCTGTATCTTCATGCCACATAGTGAGTACCTTACACACTTCTTCTGGATTGATTTGGTTAAGATTTGTCAGGTTCTCTACAACGTATATACCATTCTTCTCACACAGTTTATCTGCTTCTATATGCTCTGGTCCCTTACGAAGATCGGGTGCATCCATGCCTATAAAACTTATACGCTCATCAATGAGTGCATGTATAAGCTCCCATGAAAGTACTGGACTTCCTGAAAAATACAGACCACTTCCATAAGGATACTTCTCGATAGCTCCCGTTCTAAAAAGGATGAAGTCTCCTTTTTTAATGTAATCTAAGTCCACATCATCACTTGTGATTTCTCTATCTTTAATGTGACTTACATCAAATACTACACCTCTACGTTGCATATACTCTAGCGGAATGCGTTTTTTATCATAGACATCTATATGGGTGCCTACATGCCCCATGACCATTTCTTTTTTTAATTGTATTTCTGCCCATTTATATATTTTATTGGTTTTACCTACTTGTAATGTTAAATCAATATATTTCATTTTGTGCCTCCGATCACTTACTTATCCTATGTACTATCCTTATATTACCATAATATCGAAGTATAACAACACCTTAAGATATATATAGACTTCTGTCTAATATTTTTTTATAACTTTATAAGATTTGGCTGATGACTTCCTGAAAAGCCTTCTCTGCATCCACGAAATACTTATAGAGTTTCTTTCCTTGGGTTATATCTAGACTTATATTTCCAAAACTACTGTAAGATCCCTTATCTTCACATTCATTGTCTATGTATGCTTTTTTTCCTACTGCTTCTTCTATCATTGTGATGATGTGCTGTACTGTTATTTCACCTTCGCTAGCTGCATTGATAGGTCCTTCAAATACTGATGTTACAAGTGCTACTAAAAAATGTGCCGCCTCATCTTCTGTGATAAAACTCATAGGCTCATCCCAACCTATCGCTGCAAAAGCTTTTCCTTCTTTTATATGCTCACTATAAAAATGTAAGCGTCTAGTATAGTCATGTGCCCCTATAACAACTGGAAATCTTACTGCAACGGTTGGTATATGCTTATACACTTGATAGCACGCCGCTTCTACAAGGCGCTTACCTTCTGCATAGCCCACTTCTCCCTTTTGTGGATAATAGATAGGATAGCCATTCGGATCAAAAGCTTCCTCTCCCTGACCTAGTCCGCTTTCATAAACCGCTAATGAAGAGGTTACGATGTATCTTCCTATGCGCCCTTCCATAGCATCCATCAGATTTTTTACATCTGTAGAGGTAAAACAAATATTATCAAATACCACATCATACGCTTGTCCTTCTAGTTTCTGTTTTAAATCTTCTGCACTGGTACGATCCACGATGATTCTTCTAACCTTCTGTCCAAAATCATCTTGTGCCAGACCTCTTGTGGCAATAGTCACATCATACCCCTTTACTAACATCTCTTCTACTGCACGCTTACCAAAAAATCGTGTCCCTCCTAATACGAGTATCTTCATCTATATAAGCCTCCTGCATTCTCTAGTATTTATCTTACTTTTAGTATATACCCCCTATTTATGTTGTCAACACCAATCAAAAAGCTCTTACGTTTACCACGTAAACGTAAGAGCTTTCCCAGTCCTAAAGTAATTCAAAGTGCATTGGATCTTTGTAGCTATTCCCCCAGCTAAAACCTGCTGGCTTGAAGATTTTTTCAAAGAGAATGGCATTTTCAGTGTTCCCAGGTGTCTCTACCGCTCTTCCCATCGGGAATTTAGAAGCATTAAGGTCTATAGCTGTTCCCCACGAATGGTTGCTAATCCCTCTACTTGCGTCCCATCTGATATGTCTCGCTACATAGACACCATCAAAAGTCCCAATGAGTTTTAACAATTCTGGTTGTTTCACGAAACCATCAAAGACTTTTTTCCAGCTCTCTACACTTAATTTGTGTACATGAATGGACGCTGGGAACTTAGGTCTTAGAGCTTGTGGCACCTCTAATTGGGTCATATTTTGGGCTATCCACTGTGGGTCTACTTCGATACGACCTTTCTCAAGATCTTTGTAATTAAAATTCCCAAACCTTTTGTTGTTTGCTACTTTCGTATACGCTGACATAGACTACACTCCTTTTTTATATTCCTCCTATAGTCTATGTGCTAGCTATCCGATATGTTCGGCTTTCTTTATGCCTACTCAAACTTCAGTTCAATACCTACTGGACAATGGTCTGAGCCTTCTACCTCACTATATATCATTGCATCCTGAAGCTTTTCTACGAGCCTATTGGATACACAGAAATAATCGATGCGCCACCCTGCATTGTTTTTTCTGGCATTAAAACGATAGGACCACCACGTGTAGGCTCCTGTCTTCTCTGGATTCATATGACGATACGTATCCGTAAGTCCACTTGCTAAAAGCATACCGAACTTTTCTCGCTCTTCATCTGAGAAGCCTGCTGAACCTCTATTAGGCTTAGGATTTTTAAGGTCTATTTCTTCATGAGCTACATTTAAGTCACCACATATCACCACTGGCTTGATGCTGTCTAGCTCATTTAAGTAAGTCCTAAACGCGTCATCCCACGCCATTCTAAATTCAAGACGTGCCAATTCATTTTGGGCATTTGGTGTATAAACTGTCACCATATAGTACCCTTCGTATTCCAGTGTAATGACACGACCTTCTGTATCGAATTCAGGTATACCAAGGCCAAGCTTCACACTAAGTGGCTCTTTTTTTGTAAAAATAGCTGTCCCTGAGTAGCCTTTCTTTTCTGCATAGTTAAAGTACTGATAATACCCAGGCAAGTCCATTTCTATCTGCCCTTCTTGCAGTTTTGTCTCTTGAAGACAAAAAACATCCGCATCTACTTCTTTGAAAAACTCATAAAAATTCTTCTTCACAACAGCTCTTAAGCCGTTGACATTCCATGATATAAATTTCATATAGTCTCCTTATGCCTCTTCTTCTAATAAGTATCCTAACACGTCACCTATACTTTCATGTATGACCAAATCTGCTTTTCGGTCATAAGGCGTCTCACTTTTATTGATAAGCACCAGCTTATCTCCTGTATAGTATTGCAAAAATCCTGCTGCTGGATACACCGCAAGTGAAGTTCCACCTACAATGAGCATATCTGCCTCTTGGATCACTTCGAGCGCACCTTGCATCGTTTCATCATCTAACGGCTCTTCATAAAGCACGACCTCTGGCTTCACAGTATGACCACACTTCACACACTTAGGTACCCCTTCACTTGCCATCACATGTTGAAGACTGTGCTTCTCACCGCATTTCATACAACGGTTACGATGTACACTTCCATGTAATTCATAGACTTTCTCATTGCCTGCTAGTTGATGCAGTCCATCTATATTTTGTGTTACGATTCCTAAAAGTTTGCCTTCTTTCTCTAATTTTGCCAATGCTTTATGGGCACGATTAGGACTAGCCTCTTCATAAATCATTATCTTTTTATAAAAATCATAAAAAGTGTCAGGATGCTTCTTAAAGAAAGTATGACTTAAAATCTGCTCGGGTGGACACCCATAATTTTTAACTGTTTCATAAATACCTTTTTCACTTCTAAAATCAGGTATACCGCTTTCTGTACTCACACCTGCTCCTCCGAAGAAGACGATGCGCTTACTTTCTCGAATCATTGCTTGTAATTGTTCATTCATCTACTCACTCCGTTCTGCTTTTATCCCGTACTTTTCCCCTATTTTATCATATTCCTCTCTAAATTACATGATTTCGCCTATGAAAAATGCCAAGATATTCCCTATCTTGGCATTTCATTTTAACATCCAGCAATCGTTGCACCTTCGAAACGTACCGCCTTCGGTCCTGTATAGTGTTCTCCTACATATACTTCTTTTGCAAAACTTAAGTTCTCTTGGATAGACTGAATGCTTCCTGATAAAGAACCGCCTGTCACAGGTACGACTGTTTCACCGTCACTATAGAATGCCAAACGAATCTCTCCTCCAAAGTTTCCTGTGAAAGCATCCATTTGGAAATCAGAGAAATTAACGATATATAAGCATTCTCCTTGCTTAAGGTCTTCTAATGCTACTTCGCCTTCAGGTACTACGATGCTACTATAATACCCTGTAGGCTCTACCTCTAAGTAATGTGCAAAACGGCTTGGCCCATGTACCACTTGCAACTGCCCTTTATCCACAAATGCACGATCCATCATAGGAATCCCTTCATTGCTATAAGGCACTTCTGCTTTTACCTTAATATTTAAAGTATCACCTTTCAGGTCTTTACCTTGAATCTGATCCCCTACCTTAAAGTTTGAGTACTTTGGATAAATCATATTAGTCCCTGCTCTGTCTAAGTAGTACGATAACAAGGTACCAATATACTCTCCTGCTAAAATGACAGGATAACTTCCTTGCTTAGGTCCTGTGACCGCTTGACTTCTTGCTTTGGTAAGCTCTAACGTATCTTCGACTAGCTTTGTCAGAACCTCTGGTACGAGGGCATCATAACTAAAGCTTTTGTAAGTCTCTACATCTTGTGACTCTGTACACTGCGCTACCATTTCCCCTGAAACTTTGAACTGTTCGTAGCATACATCAATGCCTTCACTATTTAAGATATGATTCTCAGTCTTATAGATGAAAAGCTCTGCTGAATTCAGAAAACAAGTACTTTCCTCCGAATAAGCATACAAGGCTTTTACGAGACACTTTGCACTTTCCTCTAAGGTGTACTTGCTTAAGTCACCTGTGCCTTGAACCTTTTCTTCCTTGCTACCACTTGGTAATGGATAGTATGGATTCTCCACAAAAGACGCTGCATAGTACGCATCTTTTAATACTTCTTCGATTTCTTCCTTGGTCATACTTTCATAGACTTTGATACTACTATAACCACGCATTTTCTTGCCGTCTTTTTCAAAATCTCTATAAACAGTGACACCGTATTTTTGTACATCTTTTTTGCGTGTCATATCTAATGCTCTTTTTACAAAAAAGAGTTCCACAGATTCTTGTTTTTTGCACTCAATTAAATACGTGTCGATTCCTAATATTCCTAATACTTCTTTAATTTGTGTAATCATCGTCATTCCCCCCTTAACCTAATCTCACACGTGCCTTAACACTTGGCCCACCTGAAGATACTTTTACCCATTCTTTGTAGCCTTTACCACAGTAACCTGAACCTGAAAGTTCCAAGTCATTTCCTACCATACTGATGGATTTTAAAAGGTCTGGCACATACCCTGTCAATACGATTGGGCTAAAGATGCGACCTGTTAGTTTACCATCTTTAATTTCACGAGCACTATTTACCATACACTGAATCCCCCAGTTTTTAGGGTCTTCCATGCCACTCATCGCCTCTTCTAATAAGAAACCATATTCAATAGTAGCGATCATCTCCTCCATCGTACTTTCACCTTTTTCAAAGTAGGTATTGGTCATACGTGTGTAGGCTTTTCTTTCGAAGTTTTCTCTTCTACCATTACCTGTAGGTACAGTGCCTAAGTTCATAGCTGAATGACTATCACTAATGCCTTGCTTTAAGATGCCTTTTTCGATAACAATCGTATCTGTACCAAGTACGCCTTCATCATCAAAGTAGTAGGTCCCTGTATCTTCTGCAGCTAAAGCACCATCATGCATCGTCACAAGCGGTGAAGCCACGTATTTTCCTACATAAGCTTCGGCTAAAGCACGCTTCTTCACAAACATATCCATCTCTACGCCATGCCCAAATGCTTCATGTACAATCATCCCTGTCACATCTGGACTACAAATAACGTCGTACTCACCTGGTGTGATGGTTTCCGCTTTTAATAATTCTACAGCTACTCGTGCAACTCCTTGCACTTTTCCATTCATTTCTTCTAATAACTCTGCACCACCTAAGCGAGAGAATGTCTTATAAGAATACTGATTATTCCCTTCATCAGCTGCAATGACACTCATCATACCTACTGAGTTCATCAAGCTTTGCTCCATCTCTTTTTTAGGCGATAAGAAAAGTTTATTAATCTGCACATAGTCATACCCTACACGGCAGTCAATGACTTTTTCATCACACTGTAAGCCTTCTTCATGGATTTTTCTAAGGAAGCTAATGATCGCTTCATCTCCCATTTCTCTAGGGTCTTTCTCAAACTCACTTGTCTTTGAAAACTCAGTGGCATCTTCATCAATACTTCCATATTCATTCAGCTGCACACTATCTGCTAACTGATTTTTCATCGGTACAAGGCTTTTTTCAATAGTCTCTACTATAGATGGAATCACTTCTTCTGTTAACTGTGTAAAAGCGTATTCACCATACCCCTTACCATCGTACACTTTTACCACAAAGCCTCTTTCACTGGTCATTTCACTTGGTACAATGTTCATCCCCACACGTGATACACTATAGGTCTTACCTTTGGAGTCCGTTGCTAGCACTGATGCATAGGCATACTTCTCCATTAGTGCTTCTAACAACTTCTTTGCGATGGGTTTTACTTGCTGTAAGTACTTACTTTGATTAACTTGCATATCTTCACTCCTTTATGTAGTCTTCCTTTTATTATGCTTTTATTATATCCTCCTCTTTCAATCGTGTCAAAATAATAAAAATTCAAAAAGAGAGTAGCTAAGCTACCCTCTTCTGTGTGTCATCTTACTAAAATGATGTTTTATTTTAAAATGTGCTTTTCAAATCTTTCATTTTCTTCTTGATCTTTTTACTTCTTTTCATATACGTGTAGGGCTCCCTACTATGAAAGTAATAGTTTTCTAAGAAAAAAGTTACTCGGACGACCTTCCATTCGCATCTTAAAATAGAGTAAACAACGTTTTAAGAAGACAACGTTTATTAGGTTGTGATAACATCTCTTACTCAGTCGGCTAAATGCATGCTGTCTCCAAGGGTATCATCTCCTAATCCTATGATACAGATCACGTCTTCTCTTTCCGAGTTGACACTTTCTGTATGGTCTTAGTATATACAGTCTTACTTTTTTCATACGCCTTTTTAGACTTACTAGTTTTTTCCTTGTGAATGGTTTTTTATAATTTTTGTTTATTCACATATACTATACCTTATTTAAGTTCATACAAAAGGAGACAACTATGATTTTCCCAACCCAATTTCCACCTCAACATCAGACACACCATCCAGGTTTTGAATACGAAATGACACCACCACCTCTTTATGATGACGACACTTATCTGCAAAAAGGCTCTTTACTTCAAGATAAAGTAGCCATCATTACCGGCGGTGACAGCGGTATCGGCCGTGCTGTTGCCATCGCCTTTGCTAAGCAAGGTGCTCACATCGTCATTCCTTACTGCAATGAAACGCGTGATGCTCATATCACCAAGGAATGTATTGAAAATTATGGGCGTGAGTGTGTACTTATCGAAACGGATCTAACACTTAAAGAAAACTGTGAAAAGGTGGTCTCAAAGACACTTTATCATTTTACTAAGCTTGATTTACTGGTGAATAACGCCGCAGTCCAATACGAGTCCAAGGATTTCTCCACCCTTTCCGATGCCCAGTTCGATAAGACTTTTAAGACCAATGTCTACGGTGCCTTTCACCTAACCAAAGCTGCCCTTCCCCACCTTAAAGCTGGCGCTTCTATTATCAATACAACTTCTGTAGTGGCATTCCATGGACATGATACCCTTATTGATTATTCCATGACCAAAGGTGCCCTCGTAGCCTTCACTCGCTCCCTCGCTATGCAGCTTGCTAAAAACAAATCTGGCATTCGTGTAAACGCCGTGGCACCCGGTCCTATATGGACACCTCTTATTCCTTCCTGCTTCGATGCCACAAAAGTAGCATCATTCGGTAGCAACACACCTCTTGGCCGTGCCGGTCAGCCGGTGGAGTGTGCCGGTGCTTATGTATTCTTAGCTAGCGACGCAGCTTCCTACATCACTGGGCAGACCATCCATGTCAATGGTGGTGAAATCGTAAACGCTTAATCTAAAAAGCGATGTATCCCCATCTTTTGGTGGGTTACATCGCTTCTTTATTACTGCATTTTATTTTTATATAATCATCTATTTTCTATAATCTTTTCAATGTAACGTTCGCCGTGGTCATAAACTTTTGTAAAACTTTGTACTACTTTAACCACATTTTTTGCATTTAATTCACCTTCACTTAATGCCACACCTATGAGATGTAATTTGATAAGGTGATAATAAAGCATCATACGTTTGAAGCTTTCTTTTGGGCTCTTCCCATCTAGTGGCATACAACGCTCATACACATAATTCACGAAGTAATTCTCTAGCATATAACTTTCTTTTTCTAAGAAAGGCTGATAGTAATCGCTCACACCTTTTTCATAGGCTTTTGCAAAGCTTGCCTTGTCTTCTACGCTCAGGCTTTGTAACACTTGTTCCAGTATTTCTTTATACGCTGCAATACGTACTTTCTTTTCTTCCATAACTTTTTTTACAAGGTGTGCTAAGTCCTGCATTTCCTGAGCATTGGCGCTATTTTCCTTCTTACTTACACTTTTCTGAAGCTTCTCCACTAACTTAGGCAATTCTTTTTCTTTACCTTTCACCAGAAGGCTTTCCATCTCTTCTACACCATATTGAATCACGGCCAATCTTTCTTCTAGTGGTAACGCTCTTTGTTGTAAGCATGCAATAATCCAATCTCTCATGAGGAACAAGTAATCTCTCCAGCTCTTTGGATTCTGGGTATTCACTGCTACTTTTCCATTCACACCTGTTAGTAAAGGCATTTTTTCTACTTCTCTAAAAGTGATGCCTTCTGTAGCTAGTAGTACTTTTCTTGTAACTTCTGGGCAAGATGTGGTCATAGAATACTCGATTCTTCCCCCCACTTCGTTCATCGTTCTTGGGTAACACTTACATGAATGGCTCATATAATCTTCGCCTAACTGTTTATACACATCACACAGACCATCCTTAGCCAGAAAAGCACAACTATTGTTTTTCAGCTTAATCTTCGCTGCATATTCGGGGTCGGCACTGCCTTTCTTTTCTACCAACTCTTTATTTAAACGTCTTTTCATATCTGGATGCTTGACTTTTTTATAGCGTTTATAGGTTTCCTCGTCGATAGGGAGCTGCCACCCTGCACAGCATGTATCTTCACATGCGCCACCTATACATCGGAAGTCTTCATAATAACTTGGTACTATTTGTTGGTGTATTTCTTTTTTCATCAGTTCACGTCCTATCTTTTATATTCACTAACTCTCCCCCTATCTTATAAGGATACCTATTTGTATTCAAGTTTTATGATGCATTTTACCTGCCATTATTTATTTAGATACTTTTCTAATTATCTATTGACTTTATTTTCTAACTATTTTATACTGGGCTTATCATTACTTTTGAGGGGGATTATACGTATGTTACAAATAAAAAATTTTTCTAAGAGCTATAAAGGTGGCAAAAAAGCTGTAAACGACCTTACACTTACGATTACTGCTGGTGATATTTATGGCTTCATCGGTCATAACGGTGCTGGCAAAAGCACCACTATAAAAGCCATCGTTGGCATTCTTGACTTTGAAGAAGGGGATATCCTCATCGACGGTCATTCTGTTAAATCAGAGCCACTACTTTGTAAGCAACTTACTGCCTATATTCCTGATAATCCTGATTTATATGACCATTTAACTGGTATTCAGTACTTAAACTTTATCTGCGATTTATTTGGCGTGTCTAAAGAAGACCGTGAAACACGTATTTATAAATACGCCGCTCAGTTTGAAATTACCGACCGTTTAGGCGACCTAATCTCTTCGTATTCTCATGGTATGAAGCAAAAGCTTGCTATTATCGCTGCAATTGCTCATAACCCTAAACTTTTGATTTTAGATGAACCTTTTGTGGGACTCGATCCAAAGGCTGCGCTTTGCCTAAAGAACATCATGAAGGAACTTTGCCAAAAGGGTAGCGCCATCTTCTTCTCTACTCACGTTCTGGATGTAGCCGAAAAGCTTTGTACAAAAATTGCTATTATCAACGGCGGTGAACTGGTAGCTTCTGGTGAGACGGCACCCCTTATCAAGGAGCACTCTTTAGAGCAAGTATTTATGGAGGTCGTGGAAAATGAGAAGTAACTGCCTTACCCTCACCAAAATTCAGCTTATCAATAATCTTCGTCTTACTGCCATCAAACTAGAGAAAGACCCTAGAAAACGTCGGAATCATCTGCTTGTCTTAATACCTTTAATTCTCCTCCCTTTCGTTTTTACAGTTTATACGTTCGGAATAGGGTACGGCTTATGCCAAATGGGACTCACTTCTCTCGTCCCTGCGTACGGCCTTACCATTGCTAGTATACTTACGCTCTTTCTTACACTCCTTAAAACCAATGGCGTACTCTTTGGCTTTAAAGACTATGACATCCTTATGTCCTTGCCTGTAAAAACAAGCACAGTTATTGCCAGTAGATTTCTCACATTGTATATCACCAATGTTTTTTTGAGTGTATTGATGATGCTCCCAATGACTGTGGCTTACTTTATGTTTGTGGACTTCAACCTCGTTTCTTGTATCTTTTGGGTAGGTGGCGCACTCCTTGCACCACTTGTTCCAACTACTCTCGGTGCTATGGTCGGTGCACTTATTGTTTGGATAGCATCTCGTTTCAAGCACAGTAATATGCTCTCTATTCTTTTATCTTTTCTCCTTTTTGGAGGTATCATGATTATTCCCTTTGCGTTTAATCCTGATACAGTCTCTCTCGCAGAGATTACAGATTTAAGTGCTTTTATGGGGGATATGGTTAAGCAAGTTTATCCTTTGACCATTTTCTTTAGTGGTGCAGTTATTCAGTCAGGGCTTTCTGATTTTCTTATATTTGCTGGTATCTCTATTGGTTGGTACTATCTTTTTATCAAGCTTTTAGCGACCCAGTACAAAGCGATCAACACCGCACTTAGCACCCATTATACTGCTCGTGCCTTCAAAGAAACTGCCCTTTCTTCTACTTCTCCACTAAAGGCGCTTTACAAGAAAGAGTTGAAACGCTTTTTGAATTCTTATATTTATATTTTCAATATGGGAGCAGGTATCATTATGGCCATTCTTGCATGTATAAGTCTGCCATTCGTAGGGATCGACACTGTAGCTGAGAGCATGGGATTCTCCAAGGATTTACTTGCGTCACTTCTCCCCTTTGCAGTGTGTACCGTATGTGCCCTTTCTTGTACCAGCTGCGTAGCACTTTCCTTAGAAGGTAAGCACCTTTGGATCGTTAAGTCTTCTCCTATTACGCCAAAGACCCTCTTTGATAGCAAGATTTTAGTGACCCTTACCTTACTTGTACCCACAAGTCTTATTTGCAGCACCCTACTGGTTCTTACATTAAAGCCTGATCCACTCCAAGGTTTACTCACTTTTATCGTCACACTTTCTTACGCTTTCTTCAGTGGCGTATGGGGCATGTGGATTAATACCAAGTTCCCTAGGTACGAATGGGAATCAGATACACAAATCGTTAAACAAAGTACTTCTGCAATGGTAGGCATGCTAGGTGGTGCGGTCTTTAGCATCCTTCCTCTGATTCTTTTCTTCGCCTTGCCACAAGTGAATCCTTCACTTATTACCTTTGGTATTATTGTATTGATCAACTGCATCACTGCCTTGATGTACAGAAAACTTTGTAGTATTCAATCATTCTAGACAAAAATAAGGGTCTATTGCACGCTGTGCAATAGACCCTTATTTTCGTTATTCACTACACCCAGTTAAGCAGCGTTTAATGCTTTAAATCTTTAAACTGCTACGTTCTTTTTGAGTTGTGGAATCAAGTACTTTTGTACCATTCCCAACATCATCACTTCAATCGGTAACATAATAAGACCTTCTGTTACCCTTGCAATCATAAGAGGCATATACCCCTTTCCTGATAGCATTGCAAGCCACATAGAATTGAGACCTGCTGTAATAAGAACTAAAACAAGAACTTTAATCACTATAATCCGCCACCAACTAAAGTGCTTTTTGTATAGAAATATACCGTAAATCAAACCGATAATCATTGCACTTAGTGTAAACCCAAAGAAGTATGCACCTCTTGGGAAAAGTATTGCCCCTAATGCGTCTGCAATACCACAGCCAACTCCTGTAAGAAGTGGGCCAAAATAAACTGCCATAATGGCCGTTGCTATAAAAGAAAAACTAATACGTATAAACTCTCCGATGTGGATACCTAAAAAGCGTGTAAGTACCACCTTGAGAGCAATAAGAAAAGCCATAAATACGAGTTGTTTTGTATTAATTTTCATGTTGTACCTCCTTTTTTATGGAAGCACTTATGCGGGCAGCGGAATGCGAGATAAATACCGCAAACTTCATGTTTTTCGTCTAAGTGACAACTTCCCGTTCACCTAGCACTTAACGCATTTATCCCTACTCTGCCAACTGGTTTTAGTGATACACTCATTATATCACGGACGTATTTATTTTCAATTCTTATTATTTCATAAATATCCGAATTATTTCAGCACAAAATTAGGAATTGTTCCTAATCTCCAGTAAGATACACCACCTATATCTAAAAGTTGTATCAGTTGTGTCTTTACTGCTGTACTTCTTGCATCCTCATACCAAATCGTATGGGTCACGCCATTTTCGGTATAAGTAGCATATGTATTCCCAGCTACTGCATCATACACCACTTTAGTCCCTGGCATCTGCACCCTTTGGTTGATCTTATCATAGCTTGGTCTATACGGATAATCATGAATGACTTTACCATTCTTCACTTGCCACTGAGCACTTCCGAAGGAAATTTGCAGTACTACCTTTTCTTTGTTTTGCACGCCTGTTACAGGATCTAGACACGCTACTAAATCTCGATACACTTCTTTAATAGGGGTAATAGGCGTATACACTGTCCCCATATTTTTTTCGGCTTCTGTGAGTTTTCTAGGTTCATAATCATGGGCCATCAAGATGACTTTGTCCGCCACTTCTCCTATAGCCTTATAATCATAGCCTTTAAAGTTGCGGTTCGGTTGGATGGCTACATTAAGTTTTTTGTTGTTTTGACTTAAGGCGCCTTGCAGTTCTTTTAAGAACACATTGAAAGGCTCTCGTAAGTCTTGACTTATGAAGTTCTCAAAGTCAATGGTTATCCCATCAAATCCTCGTGTGACACCATCTTTTGTTAAGCCATTACATGCCTTAGTAATCTCATCTACTAATTTTTTTCGCATCACAGGATTGCTTAGAAACTTAAGTGCTTCTCCATTTTTATCTTCATAATACACCATAAGGTATGTCTCGAGTCCATTGGCTTTTGCATAATCAATGGGTATTTCAAACCCCTTTGGCACTTTAAAGTCATTACTTGAATCAGCGGTACTTAGCATGACTTGAGATTTCGCGCCATCATATGCTGCCTGTGCCCATCCAAAACTTACTGCCTCCAGCTGCTTCATAAGTTCCATCTGTCCCGTTGATTGAATGGCATAAAAGCCATGACTCCACTTTGGTTTTTTACTCAGTACCCCTTGTAAGCGTTGATTCAAAACCCCACTCACATCTTTGGTGATCATCCCCTTTGGTTGAAATTTACTGCCGCCTACACCACTCATAATCCCTAACTGCTGTACCAGTGTGATATATCCTTTATTAGTCGACACATCTACGAAAGTTGAGGGTGTGGTATCATAACTTTTAGCCACTGCTGTAAGCTGTAAAACTTCCACAATCTTCACGGCTGCTTGCTCTCTCGTTAGCCCCTCTAAAGGTAAATTTTCTAACCCTTGAACATCCACAGTGAAAAAACATACCATTCCTAATAGTAGCGTCATGAGCAGCGTTTTCTTGATTTCCTTCATCAAATCCCCCCTTTTTTATACCTAAGTATAGCAGAAATGTGCCCCCACTACTATATTGTTAATCTTACAAATACCTAACAATTTGCATCTCCAAAAGTAATCGCATCTAACGTCCCACTAAGCTCTGCTAGGAGCACCCCAAAGTTAGTCATAGGCACTTCATAACTTTTAGCTTTTTGTATCCTTGCACCAATCTGTGCTGGTGTATGCATGCACCCACCACACTGAATCACCAGCGCATACTTACTTAAGTCATTTGGAAACGTGGTTCCTGTGGTCCAGTGAAACTGCAAAGGCATTCCGCATTTTTTCTGAAGGGCTTGGGGTATCTTTTCTCTAGCGATATCCTCATGGAGTGGATTATGGGTACAACTCTCCGCTATAAGGATGTGATCGTTTGGTTGCAGTTTATAGATAGCCTTCGCACCTTTGCGATAGACGTCTAGGTCACCTTTTTGTCTTGCCATAAGGATAGAAAAAGACGTAAGCGGTACTTCTGCTGGTACCATCTCTCGCACTTCTTTAAACACCTGTGAATCGGTGACCACAAGGTGGGGGGCTTCACACAAACACTTAAGGGTTCTCTCCAATGTATGAAGTGTTGTCATCATGGGGATGGCTTTTGCATCCAGAAGTTCTCGCATGACTTGTACCTGTGGTAGGATCAATCGCCCCTTCGGTGCCTGTATATCTTGAGGTGCTACCAGTAGCACCACCTGCCCCTCTGTCACCATATCCCCTATACAAAGGTGTTCTTCCTTGGTCTGTAGCACCTTGACGATAGCATCTCTTAAGTCTTCGATCCCTATCTGCTCCTTGGCATTAACGACAAGTTTATCCCCCTGTACCTTCCAAGCCAAAGTCCGTGTGTTATGTACCAAAACCACTGGTACATTGCTTTTCTTTATTTCTTCTAGCATTTCTTTTTCTTGAGGTGTTATGACCTCGTTGCATACCCAAAGCACCAGATCCACTTCTTTCAATGCTTTTTTCGTCTTTTCTACCCGTAAAGTTCCCAGCTCCCCTTCATCATCAATACCAGGCGTATCCACAAATACTACTGGCCCTAGTGGATGAAACTCAATACTTTTGTGTACAAGATCTGTCGTCGTCCCTGCTACTGGTGATACGATGGACATCTCTTGCCTTAAAAGTACATTCATCAAAGTTGATTTCCCTGCATTCCGTTTGCCAAACAATCCTATGTGTAATTGATTCCCTTTTGCCACTTGTTGCATAGCTCTGCCCCCTATAGTCTAAAATCTCTCGCTCCCGCATCCATTTGTTCTAAATACTCACCTACAACCTGACGTACCTTCTCATGCTCTATGTTTTCTAAAGCTTCTCTTATCATAGTTTCACCCATCTCCCGTGCTTCATCATCACCATAATCCATCAAGTATTCTTTAAGGGTTAAAAGTGCATTCGGTGTACAGATATTACCAATCTGCCCCGCTTTCGCCAGTCGCATAAAGCGCTCTCCTGTACGCCCTTCTCTGTAGCACGCTGTACAGTAACTTGGTATGTACCCACTCTTCATCAAGCTTTTGATGATTTCTATAGGCGTACGATGATCCCCTAATTCAAATTGTGGCTCTGTCTCATACACTTTGTAGCCACCTACTGCAGTCGAAGATCCTGCACTCATTTGAGAAATACCTAAGTCCAGAAGTTCACTACGCATCTTATCATCTTCTCTTGTGGAAATAATAAGACCTGTATAAGGTACCGCTAGACGAAGTACCATGACGATGCGCTTGAAGTCTTCATCTGATACAAGATGAGGATACTTTTCTATGGTCACATTTTCCGCTGGTCTAAGACGTGGTACAGACATAGTATGTGGCCCTACTCCCATATCTTTTTCTAAACGTTCTGCATGCATAAGCATGGCAATGGTTTCATACTTGTAATCATACAAGCCATAAAGAACACCTGCTCCCACATCTTCAATACCCCCTAGCATCGCTCGGTGAAAAGCTGATGTATGGTAACTGTAATTATGCTTAGGTCCTGTAGGATGGACACGCTCATACGTAGGCTTATGATACGTCTCTTGGAACAGTATATACGTCCCTATCTCCGCCTCTTTTAGCAACTTATATTCTTCGATAGTCGTCGCTGCAATATTAACGTTAACACGTCTAATCACACCACTTTCAAACTGTATCCCATAAATCGTCTTGATACATTCAAGTACATAGTCAATCGGTGTGCTCACTGGGTCTTCTCCTAATTCCAGTGCGATACGCTTATGGCCCATTTGCTCAAGTGCAATGACCTCTTCTTTCACTTCATCCATCGTTAACTTACGTCTCTTATGGTCTGTATTACTATGCTTATAGCCACAGTACTCACAGTTATTGACACAGTAGTCACTCACATACAGTGGTGCGAATAAAACGACCCGTTTACCATAGATTTTCTCCTTGATGCGTCTCGCAACGCCTTGCATCTGTGCTTCTAACTCCGCTTTCTCTACTTGAAGTAGTACCACTGCTTCTTGGTGTGAAAGCCCGATGCACTGTCCTGCCTTTTCTAAAAGTGATTCTACATACGCTTTATCTTTTGCTTTTTCGGCACCTTCTTCAAGTACCTTTCTAATATAATCCTCACCAAACCACTCATCTGCTACATGATACCAATCTACTTTTTCGTTAAACATATCCAAACCCCTCTCTTTTATTTTTGATACGTTGGATGGTCTCCTCTACCAAATACTGCTTTTTTCCCCACGCTTTTCAACCATGCTTCCAACGCTCTTTTCTCTTCTCCCATACTCTTGCCATCTATGATTTCCTTTGGATAAAGTGCATACAGCTTACGTAATGCCGTTGGCTGTAATTTTTGCATTACTACATTTGCACCGTAGTTTAAGCATCGCTCTCTCATCCCCCCATCTATTACCCCTAAAGAAGTGGTGACAGGTAGCATCGCCTCTGGTAACAACAATCGTGCGATCGCTACTGCCTTCAACGTTATCTCACAACTTCCCTTCTCACACATCCCCATAGGCGTCATCTCATTAGGAATAAAAGGTCCTATACCTGCCATATGTACTTGCAATTTTTCTATCAGCTTCAAGTCTTTAGCCAGTGTCTTAGTGCTTTGCTTCGGTAAGCCTATCATAAACCCACTGCCTGTTTGATACCCCAGTTCTTTAAGGTCTACCAAGCAGCGTAGCCTTTCTTCAAAAGAGCTATGGGGATGTAGTTCATCATAGATTACACTATCTGCACATTCATGCTTAAGCAAGAAACGGTCTGCACCACAAGCCTTCAGATACCTATAAGTCTCCCGCGGTCTCTCACCAATACTTAATGTGATAGCTACATCTCTTTCTTTTTTGGCAGCTCGTACAAGTTCCCCTAAATCTTCTGCTGTATAATAAGGATCTTCTCCCGATTGAAGTACAAAGGAACGATACCCTTCTTGATACCCCTCTTCCATAATGGCTAGGATAGCTTCTTTTTCTAATCTATACCGCTTAAGTTCACTATTTTCCACCCTTAACCCACAATATTTACAGCTACATCGACAATAATTGGAGAACTCTATCAGCCCTCTTACATATACTTCATTCCCAAAAGTTTTCTCACATACTGCCTGCGCTTCACGTCTTAAAGGTTCAAATCCTTCTAGACTTTCTTCCAATGCACTTTGTACTGCTCTATCGTCCATAGGCGTCTCCTTTACCTCTTAGTCACTGCTGATTTTACCGTGATACCTGGTACTCTCCCTAACTTTCCTGTCATGGCACTGATACGGTCAATGGTTCCATCTACAATCAATGAAATCACCGAGATGCCTTTTTCTTTATAAGGAATACCCATACGCCCTACAATAACATCTGAAAACATATGAAGTACCTCATTCACATCTTTCGCACGACTTAAGTCTTCTACTACTATACCTACCACACCTACTCTTGTTTGTTCTTGTGCCATTTCTTCCACGACTTTTCTCCTCTCATTTTCCATACAAAAAAGCCCTCCTACTCAATAAGCAGAAGGGCAGAATACGCCAATTTTTATGTCTTTACCTAGATGCTATCGTCCTTCGCCCATTGCTCGGTCCACCTTACAAAAGGGTCTAGTTTATGTGTTTTCCGCTACTACGCACATTGCCTAGTAGCGGACTTATCTTTATCATACACCTTATTTTTGTTTTTTTCTATTATTTTATTTATTTTTCGTCTATTTCGTTAGAGTCTTGTAAAACTTCTCGCCCACTAAGATACATTCATAAGTGTCTCCCTCTTTTTCTTTGAATCGGACAACGGTGTACGCTAGGGGTACTATCTCTAAGACATCTAGAATACCTTTTTTAGTTTTTTCACGAATAAGCTGATGTATCTGATCATTCAAGCTATGATTCCTGATCACCACATCTTCTGGTCTCATATCTATCTGGAATAATGTGTATAGTTCTTTGATATATGAACTATTACTCGTCATATACCCACCCATTTGATGAAGCATACCCTTCAAGAAGTCATCTTTTTCTCCTTTATGAAGCATGACTTCTTTGACCATAGATTGTTTTGCTTTAAAGTCTACATACACATTGGTATACTTGTAACCATCCGTACACTCGGTACACTTTTGCCTTTTGGTTCCTTGGCATACTTTACACACTACCTTGGTACTTCCTTCACATTCAGGGCACACTTGTTTACCTGTCTCACAATCACAGTCAATCTCAAACCTCTTGCTGCACTTTACCTTCTTTTTCCCGTGACAAATCTGACAAGGTATCTTTTTCTCACCTTTACAAGTTTTACACTCAAAGCCTTGCTTCTTGAACTTTTCATCTACCCAACCTGTATTGTGACAAATCATACAGATCTCTCCATCATGACAGTGTGCACATTTTTTATACATGCCGCTTTTCAACGGAATGTACCCTCTATCACAATGTGGGCATTTCTTCTTTTTATCTGGTGGACATTTACACTTCGTCGTTCCATGCCCTCCACAGGTAGGACATGGTTGCACACCTTCTTTATCGCATTTCACACAGATAAATAAACCATCCTTGCAGTTTTGGCACTCGATATACTTTTTCACCGTTTCACAAGATGCCTTTAATGTACCCTTGCATTTTTCACACACAATTTCTCCTGTGCCCTTGCACTTTTCACAGACTTCTACCCCTGTACCCTTACACGTAGTACATGGCACACTTCCTTCACCTTTGCAAGCCTCACACGCTTCCTTATAACTATCAATACATCGCGGCTTCTCATACAGGCTCTCTAGTACAAAGTCCCCTGTCTTTGTAAAACGATATGTCTTTAACACCTTGCCATAGAGTTCTTTTTTACAGGCTTCTTCTGTATACATATGCTCTACTTTGCTAGATGTCATTTCTTTCTTTTCCATCACCGCTTCTATGGCACTTAGCCTTGCATAAAGTGCTACGTCTGTCTCTGCCTTCATGTAAAACTGCTTAGGATTCATAAAGTAGCGCTTTAAAAGTTCTAAAGTCGTCTTATCTCTAGAAGCAATCAAGTGAAGAAGTAGTTTACTTTCATCTTCTACTACAGGGTCATTGACTAAGAGAGGTTCTTTTAACTTTTTCACAGTTATCTCATGTGGCTCATCCTCTTTTTCCATTGCTTCGGCGATTAACTCACAGCACGTTACTTTTCCTTCTTTTAAAGCATAAAATAACGGTGTGAGCTTTTCTTTATTTGTCACTTCCAAAGAACACTTATACTGAAGCAGTACTTTCACATGATCCACAGCATCTTCTTTAACTGCACGAAAGATAGGATAATCCCCCTCTTGGTTCATAATATCTGGAGATATCTGACGCGCTAGTAAAAAACTTAAGTACTTAACATCACTTTGTTTAAGTGTCTCAAATACCAGATGCTCCCCTGTATCTTCCACTATAAAACGACCACCCATGCCCCCTCTTAGAAGCATCTCATAAATCCTCGCATGACCATTTCTAAGGGCCTGCACCACAAACGCTTGCCTTTCATAAGGTTCATACGCTTCTTTAATACCTAGTAGTAAACACATGGTTACGACGTCATACCAATTGACATCAATCGCCTTTTCAAAAGTTTCCTTACTATAGAGAAGACGTCTATCTTTGAGATAAAACTTAGCAAAATTGCGATAGCGATTCACTTCTTTTTTAGATAACTTCTTTTTCATAAATAAAGTGGATGTGGGCAGCAAGATACCATTTATGCCAAGAAGCATGCCTGCAAGCACCAAACTAAGTACCCCTGATGTCATCTCCTCATTGCCAATCAAAATCCCGCCTAGTATGATCAATCCACAACTTATCATACAACTTGTAGGTATGGGTTTTCTTATTTTTCTTTCCATAGCTGCCTCCTCTTTTCCAGTTGTTGTATATTATATATCGGCAAAAAAAGAATAACCTTATCATTACGATAAAGTTATTCTTCTTCTACGATTTCTATACCTATTAATTTTGCAAGTTCTATCGCCTGCATAGCATTGACTTTTGCCTTACGCAGCTGATTAAGCTCTACTTTCATCCCTCGTATATCATTGCTCGATAAGTCTACCCCACCAAGACTAGTCCCCCCGAAATCCACCCTTTCCATCTGACATTCCTGAAATACTAATTTCTTATGTTTGCACGTACCAAAATGACTTTCTGTCAGATCACAGGCTTTAAAAGTCACTTCCTTTAGGGTGTTAAATCCTAGGTTTAAATACCTATTCATACACGTATCAAATGCAACGTACTGCATAGTGCTTTCTGGCACATAACTTCCCACTAACTTACATCCTTCAAAGCGTACACAATGAAAGATGGCCTCTTCTAAATTTACATTAGATAAATTACAGTTTTTAAAAATCACGTGACTAAACTCTATATGTTTACAATGTACATCTACAAACACCACATTTTCTAGTATACACTCTTTAAATTGAATATAACTGCTATGAACTTCTTCGATATATGTATTTTTGATATGTTTATGAGCGATGACATCCTCATCTTCTAATTGTATATCCCAGTTCTCTACGACTTCATCAATATCTATTGTTGGCTGTAGCATGATGTTTCCCTCCACCTTTCATCCTTCTCCATTTCTCTTATCATATCAATTTCAGCCTTCGGGGACAAGCCTTCTTCGGGATTTAATTTCTTCTTCATCAAAAAAGCTAGAGGTTGTACGCGTACCTCTAGCTTGACTAAATCTTATTTATTTCTTCTGTAGCTATCGCCAGCTCCATTGGTTCCAGAACTCATTCCTGACTTAAAGCCATTGTTTGCATTTTTCGCATCACGTGTAGCATCCACGCGTGCTTGATTGATGCTTTCCATTGTTTTTTTATTTGCCATAGCTTTCACTCCTTCACTGATAATCTCTCTTTTATTGTGCTCTGAAACCTTCGATTTATACGCTTAAATATTTTCCAAAAAGGTATGGATTTTTATATATTTTTATTATAAAATATGCTATAACCATTGAAGGAGTGAAATAATGCAGTACGCTGTAGGCAACAAAACCAAAAATATCGTTTTTACCCCAGATGATGACTATGATGATTTTTTAGAAAAACAAGTCATTTCGCTTCAAAAAAAGCATTTTCAAAAAAAAGGTTATCTGGAAGAGGATTTTCATTCATCTAAGAAGAAAGACTCTCCTAAAAATTTGAAAAAAAGAGCTTAAAAAACAAGCCTGCTAAGACATCCTTAGCAGGCTTTAATGATTTGCGATGAACTTTATAATAGTTGATAAAAAGTCTGAATAAGTATTGGCACCATAGCTGAACAAATCACGCCATTAATGACCGCCATCATGACTACTTCTTCACTTGTATACTTCATTAAAATAGGTAAAGTAGTATCCTCACTTGTAGCTGCTGCTGGTGCAATGGCTGTATAGTGATTACAATGTACTGCTATAAACGGAGTGATGATAAAGGATATAATCTCACGGAAAAGATTAGCTAGAAAAGCAATACTTCCTACTTCTGCCCCTGCTAAGTCCGTCAGCAGAACACCCGATAAACTATACCAGCCAAGTCCTGATGTTATGGCCACGCTTTCATTTAAAGGCATGCCTAGTAGCATACCACATACTATTCCTCCTATGACAGATCCTATAATAATACCGATTGGTATAATAAAAATTTTTATATGATAGGCTTTCATTTTTTCAAACACTTGCTTATTCATTCCTACACTAATACCCACTGAAAACATAAGCACCACAAGGGCAATTTCTGATGTACTCCCAAAAAAGGCGATACTTTCTGTCCCCGTAAAAATCTGCCCGTATAAAACCCCTACTATGAGGCTTATAATAATCGCTCTAACCATCTCTAGTCCTCTTTATTCTTCATAAATTTTTCGCTTAGCACATACACGCAACCTATGGAGCCTAATATGGGCACTACAGCAAACACCACGCCTTTAAATCCCATACTCACCAGCTGCTCCATAAAAGTCGGATTGCTTCCTAAGGATACACCCATACAAAAAATAAGTAATACAATGCTTACTAGCTGAACATAATGGTTGTACTTGCTCCACTTTTCAGGAAAACATTTTAATCCTACTAAAATCCCTACTGCCATAATCATCAGAATAACCATATCTGCCTCCTTTTTACGCCCTAAAAAAAAAGTGTCAGCTCTCTGACACTCTTTCTTTTTCACACATTATATCATAGTCTAAATCCTATGACTACTCATCACTTTTATCTTTCTTCTCTAAAGTACGATGTACCAAGCGCCTTTGGCCCTGGATTTTGTCCACCTGAGCGGATAGATCCCACGACTAAGAAAAGAATGGTTACAACATAAGGTAACATATCTACAAAATACTGATTGATCTGAATACCTGCTGCTTGAAGACGTAAACCTAAAATATCTAATGCACCAAATAAAATTGCACCAAATATGGCTTTTGTTGGATGCCATCCTATAAAAATAATAAGGGCTACAGCAATCCATCCACGACCTGCTGTAATGTTTTGTTGCCACACTGGCACGTATACAAGAGATAAAAAGGCACCTGATAAGCCACATAACATCCCACCAGCCATAATATTAAAGTACTTATAGCTCATAACAGGAATGCCTGCTGCATCTGCTGCACTTGGATTCTCACCGACCATACGTGTATTTAAGCCTGCTTTTGTCCCTTTGTAATAAATGAGTAAAAGTACGGCAATGCCATATCCCATATACACAAAGATACTTTGATTAAAGAATGGCTGCCCGATAACTGGTATTTTACTTAAAACTGGAATGGCCACTGGTGCTAGAAACTCTTTTACTGGGGTTGGTACGATCTGACCTACTAAGCCTTGGCCTACAAAATTCGCAAACCCTGTACCAAAAATAGTAAGGGTAAGACCCGTAACAACTTGGTTCGCACGTAATGTAACTGTAAGCACACCATAAATAAGTGCTGCTAAAGCCCCAGCTCCCATGGCTGCAAGTAATGCTAGATAAGGATTCTGCGTACGGAGCCCTACACTAAAGCCCATGACAGCTCCCATAAGCATCATACCCTCTACTCCTAAGTTGATGTGGCCTACTTTTTCATTCATCATCCCACCAAGGGTTGCAAATAAAAGAGGTGTTCCTGCTATAACTGCTGCTGATAAAAAGGATTCAATACCCATTGTTTATATACCCTCCTCTACGACCACTTTTTCTTCTTTTTCTATATTCACGCGGTAATTAATAAAGAACTGACTACCAAGTACACTGAAAAGTACGATACCTTGTATGATTTCAGCTGCTGCCTGTGGTATTTGATAAGCTGTCTGAATGTAGCTTGCTCCTTGCGTAAGAATAGCAAACAACACCGATACAACCACAATCCAAGGTGTCTTTAAGTTAGAAAGCCACGCAATAATAATCGCTGTATAACCTACGCCTGCTGTCAGATCCATCGTCAATGTGTTATTAACTGCTGACGCTTGCACCATCCCTGTAAGTCCACAGATACCACCACTTAACACCATAGCTATAAGCATGATTTTCTTGATATTCATCCCTGCGTATCTGGCTGTATTCTCACTTTCACCTAGTACTTGGATTTCATACCCAATCTTTGTATGATTCATTAAATAATGTATCGCTACCACAAGAACGATGGCCATGATCCATCCGATATGTACACCAAAAACTTTAGGCATGATGGCATTGTCAGTAAAGCTTGCAATCTTTGGGAATCCCATGGCATTCGGATCTTTCCATGGTCCATACTGTAAGTACACTACCCATTTTAAAGCAATGTAGTTCATCATCAATGTGACAATGGTTTCATTGGTATTAAACTTAGCTTTGAGAACTGCTGGGATAAGTGCCCATAGTCCCCCACCTATAATACCTAATATAATCATAATAGGAATAAGCGCCACTGCTGGTAAATCCTTAAGGTACAGTGCTGCTCCTGTCGCCATAAAAGCGCCCATAAGTATTTGACCTTCTGCACCGATATTCCAGAATTTCATTTTGAAAGCTACTGCAATTCCTACTGCTGTAATAACAAGTGGTACTGTCGTAATGACTGTTTGTCTCATACGATGTGCTGTTCCGAAGCATCCTTCTAACATCGATGTATACACGCTAAAAGGGTTATGCCCCATTGCTGCTATAAATAAACTGGTCACAATCATTGCTATCACAATGGCACTACCTGTTATAAGCACTTTCTTCTTTACAGATACCATTCCAGCTTTTGATACTTTAACTTGCATGTCGTCCCTCCTTAGCTGTCTCTTCTGTATGACCACCCATCATCATACCGATTTGTTCTTTTGTCACTTCGTGTGCATCTACCACGCCAGTAACTTTACCATTACACATAACCATAATGCGATCACAAAGTTGCATCAATACATCTAAGTCTTCCCCTACAAAAAGTACGGCTACATCTTTTTGCTTTTGCTCATTGATAAGCTCATAAATTTGGTGAGTCGCACCCACGTCTAAACCACGTACTGCATAAGCTGTGATCAGTACTTTTGGTGCTGCTTCTATCTCTCTACCGAGTAATACTTTTTGGATATTTCCGCCTGATAGCATCTTTACTGGATGGAAAATACTTGGTGTCTTAATGCTCAGCTTCTCCACAAGTTCACTAGCCTTCTTTTTGATATGCTTTCTATCTAAGAAAAAGCCTTTTTGTGTATGGTATTCTTTAAGCAGTAGATTATCTACCACACCCATCTCACCTACAAGCCCCATACCTAATCGGTCTTCTGGTACAAAGCTCATACCTATCCCTTTATTAAAGATGGCTCTTGGACTATAACCCGTCAAGTCTTCACCTTCAAAGATAAGCTTACCTTGCTTAAGTTTTTTAAGTCCTACTAAGGCTTCGCATAGTTCTTTTTGTCCACTTCCCGCTACGCCTGCTACACCGAGTATTTCACCACTTCTTAAACTTACAGATACATCATCTAAAAGTTTCACGCCTTCTTTGTTTTTGATGGTTAAGTTCTGTGCTTCATACACAACCTTTGCATTCTGTGGTTCTGGGCGTGTGATACTTAACTTCTCACTGTGTCCTACCATTAACTCCGTTAAGTGTTCGGGATTTGTCTCCTCTATGGCTAAAGTCTTTGCGACTCTTCCTTTTAAAAGTACCGTTACTTGGTCACAAAGCGCCATGACCTCATGTAGTTTATGAGTGATAATAACAATAGTACAACCATCAGCCTTCATCAACCTTACGATATCAAAAAGTTTCTCTACTTCTTGAGGTGTAAGTACAGCTGTAGGTTCATCTAAGATTAAAATATCACAGCCTCTATAAAGCACCTTTACAATCTCTAGCATCTGCTTTTCACTTACAGACATGTCTTTTACTTTTTTATCAAGATTAATGGTTAAGCCGTACTTTTCACAAAGTTTCTGAATACGTTCACGCTCTTCTTTGCCATATGTAAAGACTTTACCACTACCCGCTATGATGTTTTCCTTTGCTGTAAATGACTCGACTAATTTGAAATGCTGATGCACCATGCCGATTCCTTCTGCAATTGCACTTTTAGGAGATGAAAAATGAACTTTCTTAGAACGCACAAAAATGAACCCACTATCAGGGGCATAAATTCCTGATAGCATGTTCATAAGTGTACTCTTACCTGCGCCATTTTCTCCTAGTAGTGCATGAATCTCTCCTTTTTTTAAGGTTAAATCCACTTTCTCATTAGCAATTACTGTTCCAAAGGTTTTTGTTATGTTGTCTAATTTTACCACTACTGATTGTTTCATGTTAACGCCACCTATTTATTTTTTATTATTCTTAAAGATCCGCTTCTACGCCTGCTACAAACCAATCACAACCAAGTTGTGCTTCATCACTTAAGATTTCACCTTCTGGTACTTTTACTTCACCAGCTTGATCTTTAATTGGTCCTTGGAATACGTTGAATGTACCTTCTACCATTTCTTGTTTCTTAGCCGCTACTACAGCTTCTGCTTCTTGTGGTGCATTCTTTGTAAGTGGAGAAATATCTACAATACCTTTTGAGATACCTTCCCAGTATGCGCCTGACTTATACGTACCATCCATTACTGATTGTACAGCTTCTACATAATAAGGACCCCAGTTCCATACAGCACTTGTAAGGTTCGCATTTGGTGCTACACCACTCATATCTGCATGATATCCGATAGACCATACACCTTTTTCTTCTGCCGCTTGCTGTGCACCAGCTGCATTTTGGTGTTGTGCAAGTACGTCACATCCAGCATCAATAAGTGCATTACCAGCTTCTTTTTCTTTTGCTGGGTCATACCATGTATTTGTCCATGATACTTTTACTGTTACATCTGGATTGACTGCTTGTGCACCTAATGTAAATGCATTAATACCACGAATAACTTCTGGAATTGGCATCGCTGCTACATAACCTAATTTGTTTGTTTTTGTTTGAAGACCTGCTACCATGCCTGAAAGGTATCTTGCATCTTCGATACGTCCAAAGTAGTTAGACATATTGTCTGTTGTCTTAAATCCTGAACAATGGAAGAATGTTACTTCTGGGAAGTCTTTTGAAAGTTTCTCTATGTAATCCATGTAACCAAATGAACCTGCAAAGATAATATTACATCCTTGGTCGATCATGTCACGTGCTACTTTTTCTACTTCTTGTGTTTCTGGTACTGATTCTTTGTAAACAGTAGCTACACCTAATTGTTCTTCTAAGTAAAGTCTTCCTTCATTATGAGACTGTACCCAGCCACCATCTGCTACAGGACTTGAGTAAATGAAACCTACTTTTACGTCACTTTGTACTTTGTCTTGTGCTGTACCTGGTGTATTTTCGTTTGATGTTGCTCCCCCACTACATCCTGTCAGCATAAGTGCTGCTGCTAACATACCTGTACATACTAATTTAAACGCTTTTTTAAACATCTCCTACTCCTCCATATCATTATGATTTATATGTATTTAATGTTCGGTCTTCTAAAACAAAAAACTCCCTGTCTATGAGACAGGGAGTAACGTAACCTTAATAAGTGTATAAATAATCGTATTTTCTATAAACAAACGAATATTCAATAACCTTAACGTGTGTTATCGTTACCCATAGCCCAGACTGTTTACGGTAGTCGGTAGAAACATTAGCCCTTATTGCTAAACTTATATGAGTTTCTAACATTATTTGTTTTAAAAAACCGAACGTTCGATTCTTTAAGGTTATTATAATACGTTTATTATGAACTTACAAGTAGAATTTATATCTTTGTATAGATAACTAATTTTTGTATACAAGTATGTGTTTTTTTGTCGTTTTAATACATATAGCTTTCATAACGACTCATTAAGTCTTGCGCCTTGAGCATCATATTCATCACAATTCCCATCAAGTCATTTTCCGTCATAGCTAGTAGATCCTTACTATTCTGTGGTTTTAAGTCTGCCTGTTCCACACTTTGAAGTTTACCTTTTACATAAAGTTCTGCGCTGTATTCCCCGTAGTAGTCTTTAAAGCTTCCTTCCACTGTACTAAGGTCTATTTCTAGTAATTTTTGCTTAGCATCGTAGCTGAGCTTGCCTTTATACGTAAGCTTTAGCTCCTCTTCGTCAGCAAATCCTAAACTTAATTTACCTTTGATGGTTTGATCATCTTCATTTTGCGTGTGCTTAAAGGTGATTTCTAGCATATCAGCACTACCTTTTTCACCAAAGCTTACAACGATTTCTTGATTTTTCTCTGGTGTCTTTTCTGCCATATTGCTTGTCGCTTCTACTTTACACTCAAAAGTATCTGTTCCATCAGAGAAACTCATTGTAAACTGGATATCATCTGTGATATACTTCTCACCTTTAAAGCTTAAGTCTGCTTCAACGGTGAGCACTTCGCCTTCATAGCCTACATCTGTGGTTACTAACATCTTTACGATTTGTTCTTTACTATTGATCGCATACTCACATGTGATGCCGTCTTCAAAGGTCATTGTATCAAAGACAGTTTTTATTTCTGCTTTTACTTCATTCCACATTTGATTGATTTCTTCATCTGTGTAATACCCAGCGTATTGAAGTTGCATCACTTGCTTTTGGTACGCTTCATAGCCACAATCTTCTAAGATAAATTGGTAGTAAGTGTTAAGAAAACTTTTGATAGCCTTTTCTTCAACGTTAAAGGATACAAGTTTACATTTCTGACCTTCAACTTCAGCACTTCCTAAATAGCTTACTTTTACACCTTCTACAAGATCTTTGCTCATTTGTACGATATTTTTTTCAAAGTCCTCTGACTTCATAACTTCTTGGATATTCCAAGTGTTTTCAAGATTCATATCTGGAATAGTGACTTCTAAGATTCTGCTAAGTTCTGATGCATTAAAGTTCTCACTGAAGTTCTCAGTCTTTGCCATCAGGAATTCATTCATAAGTGGTGGTAGGCTAATCCCTACTTCTTTTTCATCTTGATATATTTCAAGGGCAACGACTTTCTCGCTACCATCTTGTAACCCTATACCTAGAAGACTTTGGGTTTCGTTATTTTTTCCTTCTATCGTGAGTGCCATCTTGTCTAGACCTGTTGCCACCTCACTTATAGGCATTCCATTTACTTTTTTGAGACCTATTGTGTACGCTGATTCAAGCGCCTTTTCTGCATTAAAGTCTACCATTTGTAACGCTTTGTTTTTAAGCTCACTTTCTTTAGCTATCTTTTCTCCAGTCTTCGCAAATGCCTTTGTCAAGTATGCCTGTGGCATAAACTGTACCATAATTGCATCCCCTGCAAAGAGTGGCACCCCTATTACGAGTAGCATAACCCCCATAATGATGCCGATAATAATCCCCATTTTTTTATTTGTTCCCATTATTAATCCCCTTTTCTTTCAGTTATCTTTAGCGTACTTTCTTTCCGCATTCTACACAGAAGAGCATTTCATCCTCTATCGCAGCGCCACATTCACATACTAATTTGCCACTTTCTTTTGTGAGAATTTGATTTTCTTCTTCTTTTACTTTTTCAATCTCTGCTTCTTTTTCTTTGATTTGTGCTTCTAGTCCTTTGATGGTTTCGCCTATTTCAGCGAATTTACTTTCATCATAAGCACCTTCTAGATACATGTTATACACCAATCCACCAAGTTCGCCTTTGCGTTGTTCGATGGATGTGCTAAATGTTTTGATAGCAGCTTTAAGCTTATTGATCTCTAGTGCTGTACTTGATTTTACACTTACTGTGGTCATGCTCTTATCAATATTTTTTTTGATTTTGTTAAATAAATCGTTCATTTTTTCCCCCTGTTAATTTGTTTTTATTTAATTAATAACCTATTTGACTAAAGTTATAATTATAGAAATCCTCTGCTACTCGGGTTGTACCTAGGATAGAAGCTTCCTCTACATCTTCAGCAATAAGTTTTAATTTACCTGTACCTTGTTGTTCATAGAAATTATCTTCTGAATCTACGACATACGTTTTATTTCCTGCTACTCCTGCAATGGCATAAACATCCTCAGCTACTTCTTTTGGATTTTTCCCACCCTTTGCATAGAAAAGTGTATCAAATGAGCCGATGAATCTTACATCGCCATTATTTGTAACGTAAGATTCACTACCTGATTCACTTACCATCTTTGGTTTCTTGCTCTCAGATCCACTAAAGATCTGCCCATCCTTGTTATACGTATAGTACTTACCATCAGGTGAATAGGCTACGTCAAACATATCTGTCTCAATCTTCTCATCTGTGGTTTCTTTTCCTTTGTTGTTAAATGCCTTTATATACAACTTGCCATTGTTCTCAAAGTAGAAAGTATTTGACTTCTTGGCTGTCTTTATAGTGTAGTAACTTACATTTTTGCCTAACTTAGCTGCTGCCTCCCCTTGTAATGTCACATAAGTATCCTGATCTTTGCCGAAAGCTAAGACGACTTCTTTTTCCGTTCGTTTGATTGGGCTCACATCGCGTACTTTATCCATTACTTTATGAATTTTTCCATTTTGATAGCATCGAAGCGCACCTTCTTCTTCCATATAGATGGTCTTTAAGTCTCCTGATGCAAATAGTCTTGTATTTCCTTCGCCAAGTTCAATCTGCTCGTCACCCTTCACGAGATAAAAAGCATCTTCATCCATGGAATACCCTATCACACTACCTTCATCATTTACACCTAGAGGTGTATACATATCTTTGATTGTCTTCTTCTCACCACTTTGTGTATAAAGTACGGTTTGTTCTTCTTCTTGATCTCTGTAGACCATATATTTACCCTTAGGACTTATATAGGCGTTATAGCCAGCCTCTTCACAGACTTCTACTGCCTTTTTGCCCTTCATCTGATACATCAGTGTATAATCTCCATTACTATTTTCTTGTAGGTAGATTACCACTTTGCCATCACTAGAAATCGCATAGCTTTCTACGTCATCCGCTAACTCTACAACTTTTTTCCCATCTATACGATACAAAGCATCGTCCATTGATATGTACGTATTCTTACCGTCTTGGCTGTATTTAAATTGTCTGATATCTGTCATATCGCCAACTTCTATAAACTTGCCACTGCCATTGGTTATAAATACTTCTTCATCTTCATTGGTATACATACCTAGTGCTATTGCATCAGTGCCACCACCTAGCCCTTGCAGTAAACTTGCACCTATTCCTATACAAGCAACAACGCCTACTACACCTATAGCCCCTAGCAGTAATTTCTTTTTATTTTTCTTTGGTACATCTTCTTGAACTGGCTTTTCTTCTACTGACTTTTCTTCTACTGGTTTTACTTCAGCTACTTGTTCTTCTACTGCCTTTTCTTCAGCTAACTGTTCTTCTACTGGCTTTTCTGCAACTGACTTGTCTTCTACTGGCATGTCTTCCTTTTCTACTGTTGGCTCTACAGCTACGGGTGTTTGGTTGATGACTTCCTCTGTTTGTTGCTGTCCACAGTATGGACAAAACTTAGCACCTGGCTTCAGTTCCTTCTTACAGTACATACACTGATTCGACGGAATACTTTCTTCCGTTTGTTCGTCTCTATTTTCACCCTCTGTCGCTACTTCATTTACGATCTCATCTTCCGTAGCCTGTTCTTCTGTGATTTTCTCTTCTGCGGTCTGTTCTTCTGTGGGCTTCGCTTCTGTCGTCATTTCTACACTTGCTTCTGTAGCCTCTACTACCAACTCTTCTACTTTTTCCCCACACTTAGCACAAAACTTGGCACCTTCCTTGAGGCTTGCTCCACATTGTTTACATTCCATACTATTCCCCCTTGACTTCAATATTTGGTACAGATAGTCCTTTACATTATATACACTTATTAGAAAATTTACAACTTTACATTAAAAAAGAGATACACATCGCGTGTATCTCTTCTCATTTTGATTTATTTATTAGCTCTTTTACGATCAGCTTCTTTTAAATATTTTTTACGAAGACGAATCGCTGCTGGTGTTACTTCTACTAATTCATCATCTTCAATAAACTCTAACGCTTCTTCTAATGTGAAGATTTTTGGAGGTGAAAGACGTACTGCATCATCCGCTCCTGAAGAACGTGTATTTGTAAGTTTCTTATTTTTACATGGGTTAACTGTCATGTCTTCACGACGTGCGTTCATCCCGATAACCATACCTTCATAGACTTCTGTCGCTGGTTTTACGAATAATGTACCACGATCTTCTAAGTTATTTAAGGCATAACCCATTGTTGTACCAAACTCTTGAGCAATAAGTGCACCATTACCTCTTCTTGGTAATTCACCTACATAGTCTGTGTATCCTTCGATACGACGTACCATTGTCGCTTCACCACGTGAATCTGTGATTAATTCACTTCTAAATCCTAGAAGTGCACGTGTTGGACATAAATACTCGATACGCATGTAACCATTTTCTGGCTCCATACTTTCCATTGATGCTTTTCTCATATTAAGCTTGCTGATTACTGTACCTGCATATTCTTCTGGTAAAGTAATGATTACACGCTCAACTGGCTCTACAAGTTTGCCATTTTCATCTCTGTGCATGATAACTTCTGGTTTTGAAACCCCAAGCTCATACCCTTCACGTCTCATGTTTTCGATAAGGATTGATAAGTGAAGTTCTCCACGTCCTGCAACGCGGTAACCATCTGTTGTTTCCATTGGTTCTACTTTAAGACCTACGTTGATCTCTAATTCTTTTTCTAAACGGTCTTTGATATGACGTGTTGTTACGAATTTACCACTTTGACCTGCAAATGGTGAATCGTTAACAAGGAAGTTCATAGCAAGTGTTGGGTCTTCAATTGTGATAGGAGGCATTGCATCTACCTTACCTATTTCACCAATTGTTTCTCCGATAGAAATGTCACTGATACCAGCAATTACAGCGATATCACCGCTACCCATTTCTTCTTTTTGAACTTGGCGTAAGCCTTCGTAAGCCATAAGTTTAACGACACGGCCTGTACGAAGTGTACCTTCGTTGCTTGAAATCTGAACTGTTTGACCTTCTTTAACTTTACCTTTGTAAATACGACCAATACCAAGACGACCAATGTAATCATCGTATGATAATGCACTAATTTGCATTTGAAGTGACTCATCATCTTGATTTGGGTATTCCCCTACTTGCTCGATGATAGTCTCTAATAATGGTACGATGTCTTCTGATGGTTGATCAAGTTCGTATTGCATGATACCTTGCTTACCAATTCCGTAAAGGATTGGGAAGTCTAATTGCTCATCGTTCGCATTTAAGTCTACGAATAAGTCAAATGTCATGTCTACTACTTCTTCTGCACGGTGGTTTGGTTTGTCAATCTTGTTGATAACAAGGATTGGCTTAAGACCAAGCTCAAGTGACTTGTGAAGTACGAAACGTGTTTGTGGCATAGGCCCTTCAATAGAGTCTACAAGTAAGATAACTGTATCAACTGTACGGATTACACGCTCTACCTCTGATGAGAAGTCACTATGTCCTGGTGTATCTACTATATTAATTTTGTAATTTTTATATCTGATAGAACAGTTTTTTGAATAGATTGTAATACCACGCTCTCTCTCTAAAGAGTTGCTATCCATTACACAATCTACAACTTCTTGATTTTCTCTAAATACGCCGTTTTGAGTTAAGAACGCATCTACTAATGTAGATTTTCCTGCATCAACGTGGGCAATAACTGCTATATTAATAATTTTTTCATGACTCATAAATGGATACCTCATTTCTGTGTATATGACATAGTATTGTCACAAGTGTATATTGTATCACATGTATACACAAATACTCAAGATGTAACTTCTGACTATATTTGAAACATTTTCTATCCATTTTTAGATATATTTTTCGAAAAAAATTTATTTTCTTTCTGGATAAGCCTATGCTATACTACTAATATTTATAAATACTCTTAGGGGTATAGCTTAAATACACGACCTAATATGAGACAAGAAAGAGGTAGACTATGGAAAAAAAACAATACGGCTTATTTACAGCTATTGCAATGATCGTAGGTATCGTTATCGGATCTGGAATCTTCTTTAAAAGTGATGATATCTTAGTTGCAACTGGCGGAAGTATCTCCCTTGGTGTGCTCGTATTCTGTCTTGCAGCTATCAGTATTATTTTTGGTAGTTTGACAATTGCAGAGCTTGCATCACGTAACGACAAACCAGGCGGCATCATTACATATGCCGAAGACACATGCAACAAACATATCGCTTGTGCCTTTGGATGGTTCCACACATTTCTTTACTATCCTACACTTATTGCAGTAGTTGCTTGGGTTGTAGGGGTTTATACTGCCCTACTCTTTGGCATTCAAAGTACTTTAGGGATTGAGATTTTAATTGGTTTTGGTATTATGACTGTTCTTTTTATATGTAATGTTTTATCTACAAAACTAGGTGGTTATTTCCAAAATGCTTCAACAATTATTAAGCTTATACCATTATTCATCATCGCTGCACTAGGTATCCTTTATGGTGATCCAGGTCATATCGATATGACTCACATTTCAAAAATGGAATCTGCTGCTTGGATTACAGCACTTGCACCTATTGCCTTTTCTTTTGATGGTTGGATTGTCTCTACTTCTATTGGACATGAAATCAAAAATCCAAAGAAGAATCTGCCATTAGCACTTATTGCTGCTCCTATATTTATCCTTATCATCTACATTCTTTACTTTGTAGGTATCAGTATTTATATCGGTCCAGACCAAGTTATGGCGCTAGGTAATGATCACGTTTATGTAGCTGCGAATCAACTCTTTGGTAGCTTTGGTGGTAAGCTTATTCTTATATTCGTTATTATTTCTGTTATGGGAACTGTAAACGGCCTTACATTAGGACTTATTCGCTTACCTTACTCATTAGCTATTCGTGGTATGTTCCCACATTCTAAGAAAGTAAGCGTGATGAACGAAGGCCTAGGCGTATCTATCCCATCTGCACTTATTGCTTTTTTACTTTGTGGATTCTGGATGGTTGTGCATTACTTCACACAAAAAACAGGTATCCTTCCAAACTCAGATATCTCTGAGATTAGTATTACCATTAACTATTTACTTTACATTGTACTTTATATTAAAGTATTCCAACTTGGGAAATCAGGCGAAATCAAAGGCCTTTGGAGAAGTAAACTAAATCCAATCCTTGCAATCTTCGGTTCCCTTATGATTTTAGCTGGTAGCATGGGCAATGCTCTTTTCTGGGTATACGCAGGTCTTTGCGCATTACTCCTTGCAGGTGCGATGCTCTTCTGGCATAAAAAAGCGGCAAAATAAAAAGTGCGAGTCCTTAGGACTCGCACTTTTTTTATGTTTTATTCTTATGCTTCTGGGTTTGGAGCAGCTACTGGACATACATCTGCACAAGCACCACATTCGATACAAGCGCTAGCGTCGATTACGTATTTGCCATCTCCCTCAGAAATACAGCTTACTGGACATTCGCCTTCGCAAGCTCCACAGCTAATGCAATCATCATTAATTAAATATGCCATTTGTCATACCTCCATAAATTATCTTTGTATTGTGTAATTTGAATAATCAAATACAAGTTAATCATACTATTGCCTAGTAGAAGTGTCAAGATTTTTCCAGTTGATGTTATCTATAATTTTTCGTTATTTTTTTAACCGTATTTTATACTGGTTTAAAGTCCCATTTACCCTCTTTTGTGGTTGGTTCATAAGCATAACTTACCTTCGCATCAAACACCGTACCTTTCGGTGTTTTGAGGCTTTTTACCACGGCTTCACCTTTTTTAAGGATACCTTTTACCATGGTCTTTGTAGGTTTCTTGCCGTACTTCTTTAAAGCGTCTGCGTCTTTCCATATCACATAAGTACACCCACTCTTAAAGCCCATACAACCATACCCTTTACTACCTTCTACCACATCTGCACCACATAGAGGACACTTACCGAGTACTTCTCTTGCACCACCAGCACTTTTCGCAGCGCCTTGCTTCGTCGCCTGCTTAGAGGGCTGTCTAGCACCAGTTCCTGGTACCATCGGTACATCCTTTTGCACGACGATAGGTGCTTGGCGTTGTGTCTTAATGTTTTGTACCCCACCAACTACAAACTGGATGATATGGTTTAAGAACTCTGATTTAGCCACTTCGCCTTTCTCCATGTCTGACAAAGTCTTTTCAAGTCTACCTGTGTATTCTAAGTCCATTAGTTCCTTAATTGGTAGTGCTTCGATGAGTTGTCGCCCTTTGTCTGTACAGCGCATATTTTTCTTTTGACGCATCACATAACCTGTGTAGCAGAGTTTCTTTAGCGTTTCAGCTCGTGTTGCTGGCGTACCAATGCTAAAACCACTTAAGATGGCATCCATCAACTCATTCTCACCTTGTTCTTCCTTATCATTATCTTCTTTATCTTCCTTAAACTGCTTGCCACAAGTTTCCATGGCGCGAAGTAAGGTCTTTTCTGTATAAGGCTTTGGTGGTGTGGTAGCGTGACTGGTAACGTCTAACGTTTCACATATACCTTCTGCAAGCTTTGGAATATCTGGTAGGATTGTATCCTTACCTTGGTCGTTTTCTACTTTCTTCCACCCTAGTACTTTCTGTACTTTTCCTTTAGCAATGAAAGCACCTTCTACACCTTCAATAGTAGCTGTAAGGGTAGTCTCTTCAACCTGTGCCGCTGGCATAAACTGCATGACAAAACGGTTCTTGATTGCTTGATAGACCACCTGTTCATCATGCCCTAGCGTCTTTGGAATAACGTAAGTTGGCATGATGGCACTATGGCTTTCTACTTTTTTACTATTAAACACACGTGGCGTTACTTTGAATTGTACATCTGCTTCGTAAGGCAGGCCTTTTTTGACTGTTTCTAGTACCTTCTTCGTCTTGCCGACCAAACTTTCATCCAATACTGAACTCGCTGTTCTTGGATACGTAATGTATTTACTTTCATAGAGACTTTGTGCTACTTTAAGTACTTTATCTGCTGTAAAATTACTATACTTACTTGTGATATACCCTTGCAGGGCTGATAAGTTAAAGAGTGGCTGCGGATACTCATTCTTCTCTATGGTTTCTTTATCTGCAAGTAATGCCGTAGCCCCTTCTGATTGGACTCTTATCTTCTCTAAGGCCTCTTGGTTTTCAAATTTATCTTTCTTATCTAATGTATAAGTACCATCAAAGATGCCCCCACTAAAGTTGAAGTGCCCTGTAAGTTTATAGTAAGGCTCTGGATTAAAGGCTGCTATCTCCTTATCCCTATCATAAATCATCTTCAAGGTAGGGAGTAAAACACGCCCTATATTAAAGACTTCACCTTTTTGCGCTTTATATTTAAGCGTTGCCACTGACGTGAGATTAATACCTATGAGCCAATCCGCATGCTGTCTACTAATCCCTGCATCTTGCAAAGGTTTCATGGTCTCATTACTCACGAGACTTTCTAGGCCTTTCTTAACTTCATCTTCAGTCCATTCATTAAGAAGCATACGATAGATAGGCTTTTTCACTTTCAAGTACTGTAAAATCGTATCCCCGATAATTTGCCCTTCGCGGTCGTAGTCTGTGGCTGAGATGACGCCGTCTACTTCTGTTTTTGCGATTAAATCTTTGATGCATTTCAGCTGCTTCTTCGCCCCTGCATCCGTCTTTTTACGGGTCGCATCTAATTTCACCTTATATTTAAATCCTTCTGGAACAAATGGAAAATACTCCATTCGCCACAGCCCCATCTTCTCATCATAATCCTTAGCATCGTAAAGCTCTAGCAAGTGCCCGAATGCCCATGTAATGAGGTAATCCTGTCCGTCGAAGTAGCCATCTTTACGGGTTTTTATATGGAGCGCATCTGCTATATTCTTGGCTACAGAAGGTTTTTCTGCAATGATTACTTTCACTTTGTCCTACTCCTTTATAGTGACTAAAAAAAGAGTCCCTTTACACTCTCAGGAACCCCTTTTGTCATTTTTATTAGTTTGCTGGTTCTTCTTTTTCAGCTTCTTCAGCTTCTTCATCAAAGTCTTTAATAGCGACATACTCTACTTCGTCGTTTTCCCCATAGAGATCATCCTCTAATTCATCTTCTAAGTCATCATCAAAATACTCATAGTATTCTTCGATATACTCATCATTTCTTGATTTAATCCATAGCACAACCCCAACAAGCGCTGCAATCACACCGATAGCAATTCCAATCCATAAACCTTTATTAGACTTATTTTTCTTACTCATACGCTTCTTGACCTCCTTGATCATCTTCTTAAGTTTTCGATTCTTCAAAGCTTCATCTCCTTAGAAAAAGAACTAAAGTTCAAACTTACTCTATTTTTTATTATAACAATTATTTTG
>JBOGBZ010000103.1:0-6693 GCA_051656485.1 Cellulosilyticaceae bacterium | reverse complement strand
CCATCTGGTTCAGGTAAAGGAACAATCGTTAAGGAGCTTTTAAAAGACGAACAATTTGTGGTATCTATTTCTGCAACAACGAGAAATCCACGTGAAGGAGAAGTACATGGTACCCATTACTTCTTTAAATCTAAGGAAGAATTTGAAAGTATGATTGCAAAAGCAGAGCTTTTAGAGTATGCTTGTTTTTGTGATAATTATTATGGTACACCGAAAGATTTTGTCGATGCGACAATCCTTACAGGAAAAGAAGTTATTCTAGAGATTGAAGTTCAAGGTGCGTTACAAGTAAAGAGCGTGTATCCTGATGCGATTTTTGTATTTATTATGCCACCAACGATGGCAGAGTTACGTAGCCGTCTTATTGGACGTAATACAGAAACACCAGAGGTTATTGAAAAGCGTCTTATGCGTGCCACAGATGAACTTAAACTTTTTAAAGAGTATGACTATATTGTTATCAATGATGATTTAGATTTAGCTGTTGAACAGATCAAACACATCGTCAACGCCGAAAAATCAAAGAGTTATAGATATAAAAACTACATTCAAGAAATGCTTGAACAATAAAAGGAGGCCAATCATATGTTACAACCATCTTATACACAACTTATGAGAAAATTAAACAATGATGCTGAGGAAACAGTCGTAACAAGCCGTTACTCAATCGTTATCGCAACTGCTAGAAGAGCACGCCAAATTATTGACATCGTCAATGAAGAAAGTGTAAGCAAACAACAAGAAAAGGCGCTTGATATGCCAATCGATCCAATTCGTATTAAAGAAGCAAGCGAACTTAACGAAAAGTTAAAATCAAAAAAACCAACTTCTATTGCTGTAGATGAGCTTTACAGTGGTAAAATTAAAATCAAAGAGCGTCATCTAGAAGGATAAACAAGTGAATTTCACTTGTTTATCTTTATATTATTCTAAAGAATAGAGGCGATCTATGGAAAGATATGCACAAGTGATTATAGGCTTTGCAAAAGTTCCTGAAATAGATAAGTTTTTTACTTACAGTGTGCCGCCTCATTTACAGGAGGTGCTTACAGTAGGTATGCGTGTGAAAGTGCCTTTTGGTGCTGGGAACAAATATCAGATTGGCTATGTGATGGGACTTACAGATGTGAAGCCCGAAAGTAAGTATCGTATCAAGGCTATACTTGACCAAGTAGATGAGCCCAGATGCTTAAGTGATGAGCAGCTAGCCATCGTCCGCTACTTAGTAGAGGCTTACGGTACGACTTATGCGATGGCTATCGATACGATTTTGCCACCAGGGCTTACAGAAGCACCTTTAGTAGAACACCAAGAAAAGCAGGTGTTTTATGAACTCGCAGCCAGTACTGAAGCAGTACAATCCTACAAAGTACAGTGCATCGGTAAAAAAAGTCTAGAAAAGCAGTTACAACTTATCGAACGCCTAGAAAAAGAAGTACGAATCGCACATAATCGTATGAAAAATGAATTGGACATGAGTATGTCCAGTCTGCAAACCTTATGTAAAAAAGGTATCGTTATCAAGACTGAAGAGGTATGTGCCTTTAGGCCAGATGCTATCCATGAGGAAGCTTTTAAAGTGCTTACCAATGAGCAACAACAAGCTTACCATGCGATTGAGCAATCTATTGAAAGTAGCAAGGGCGAAGGCATCTTACTTCAAGGGGTGACAGGAAGTGGAAAGACGGAAGTCTTTTTATATGCCATCAAAAAAGTACTTGAGCGAGGAGAAACCGCCATTGTACTTGTGCCAGAGATTGCGCTGACGCCACAAACGGTAGTGCGCTTCAAAGAACGCTTTGGTAACCGGGTGGCACTTACCCATAGTCGGATGACACCTAAGCAAAGGCAGCAGCTTTTTATCAAAGTAAAAAAAGGTGAGGTAGGGGTGGTCATTGGGCCACGAAGTGCGGTGTTTATGCCGATGCCTAACCTGAGTCTTATTGTCATTGATGAAGAGCATGAGACTACTTATAAGTCAGAGACGATGCCAAAGTACCATGCCACAGATGTAGCCAAGATGCGTATGGAGCAGACAGGTGGCACGTTGTTACTTGCCTCTGCAACCCCAAGCTTCGAAAGTTATGAAAAAGCCATCAGTGGCACTTATAAGCTTATACAGCTTAAAACCCGTGCAACGGGAGCTACTTTACCAGAGGTACATCTGGTGGATATGCGACAAGAATTAAAAAATGGCAATATGCAAGTGGTGAGTATGGCACTCCATGATGCCATCGCACAGACTTTAGAAGAAGGGCATCAAGTGATGCTGCTCATTAATAGACGTGGTCACTCCACGTTTATTAACTGCAGAAATTGTGGCTATGTGGTAAAGTGTAAGCACTGTGACATCGCTATGACCTACCATATGCAGACCGGTAAGCTAGAGTGTCATCACTGTGGCAGTTATCAAGAAGTGCCGACTAGTTGTCCAAGTTGTGAAAGTAAGCATATACGCTTCTTTGGCAATGGGACAGAAAAGGTAGAGGCATACTTAAATACGTACTTTGGTGAATACGGCATAGGGCGTATGGATTTTGATACCACCAGTGGTAAAGAAGGGCACAGCAAAGTACTAGAGGCTTTTAAAGAACGCCGCTTTAATGTACTTGTAGGTACCCAGATGATTGCCAAGGGCCATGATTTTCCAAATGTTGCTTTAGTGGGCATTTTATCAGCGGATACTTCCTTGTATATGCAGGACTTCAGAAGTGAAGAGCGTACTTTCCAGCTCCTTACCCAAGCATTGGGGCGTGCTGGAAGAGGTGATATACCTGGAACGGTGTATATACAGACGTACAATACAGAAAATCCTGTTTTAGAAGCTGTTAAGTTATTTAAGCAAGAAGAGTTCTATGAAGAAGGCCTTAAAGAAAGAAGTGTGATGGGCTATCCGCCTTATAGCCATTTGTTCCACGTGTTGATTACAGGAAAAAATGAGCAAGAGGTAGCACAAAAAGCACATATGTTGGCCCATTATTATCAATACTACAATAAAAAAGGTCTTTTCCGTATATTAGGTCCTACAACGGCCCTTATTAGTAAAGTGGCAGATGACTATAGATGGAAGATCCTTATCATAGGCGAAGAGAGAGAAAAAATACTTTTGTTTGGTAAATACTGCATGAATAAGTTTATTAAACGCGAAAAAGTTGATACAATAAAATTAAACTGGGATATCGATCCCTTGAATATGGTATAAATCGAGGAGGATTCAAATGGCTATAAGAACAATTAGAACAGAAGGCGAAGCAATACTAAGAAAAGCATCTAAAAAAGTGGATAAATTTGATGCACAATTAGCAGAGTTATTAGATGATATGAGAGATACAATGTATGAGGCAGAAGGCGTAGGGCTTGCTGCTCCACAAATTGGTCTTTTAAAGCGCATTTTCGTTATTGATATTGGCGAAGGTGTTATTGAATTTATCAATCCAGAAGTGGTAGCAGTAGATGGCGAGCAATTCGGTGAAGAAGGTTGCTTAAGCGTACCTAAAAAATACGGCCATGTGAGACGTCCATACACTGTGACAATGCGTGCACAAAACCGCTTAGGCGAATGGTTTGAAATCACAGGTGAAGAATTAATGGCACGTGCGATGCTTCATGAGAATGACCACTTAGAAGGCAAACTTTTCATCGACTTAGTGGAAGGCGACATCGTAGATATTGGTGATCAGCAGTAAGGAGCGTGGTAAGTTATGAACATAGTATTTATGGGAACACCCGATTTTGCAGTACCTACATTACAAATGTTAATTGATGAAGGTCATCAGTTATTGGCAGTGGTGACACAGCCAGATAGACCAAAAGGTCGCGGTAACAAAGAAACCATGTCACCGATTAAAGAACTTGCACTTAAGCATGACATTCCAGTACTCCAACCAGAGCGTGTGAAAGGGAATGAAGCTTTTTGTGAAGAACTAAAGGCGCTAAAGCCAGATGTGATGGTTGTAGTCGCTTATGGACAAATCCTACCTGAGAGTATCTTAGAGATACCAGCTTTAGGCTGTATCAATATCCACGGATCGTTGTTACCACATTATCGTGGGGCAGCACCTATTCAGTGGAGTGTTATTAATGGCGAAGCGGTAACAGGCGTTACCATTATGTACATGGATAAAGGTATGGACACAGGCGATATGCTACTAAAACGTGAAATGGCCATTGAAAGTACAGACACTTATGAGACATTACACAACAAAATGAAAGATGTGGGTGCGGATGCTTTAAAAGAAGCATTACCACTTATTGAACAAGGCGGCATCGGTAGAGAAAAGCAAGACAATGAAGCAGCTACTTATGCACCACCTATTCAAAAAACACTTGGGGAAATCGACTGGACAAAGAACGCACAAGTCATTGACTGCCTTGTAAGAGGGGTTAATCCATGGCCAGCTGCTTATACTTTCTATGAAGGGCAACTTTTCAAAGTATGGGTTTGTGAAGTCGTAAAAGAAAATGAAGGATGCCAACCAGGAACGATTTTATCAGTAGATAAAGAAGGCATTCGTGTACAAACAGGAGATGGGATAATACTTATTAGGGAGATTCAAGCCCCTAACAAAAAACGTATGGCAGTCTCAGAGTATATAAAGGGAAATACCATTGAGGCTTCTTGTTTGCTAGGGAGATAGCAAAAAAAAGGAGAGAATCACATGCCATTTTATATGAACACATCTTATATGGGTTTATTTTTACTTATTGCAATTATACCGGTTGTTGCAAGTATGAAAGTACAAGGTGCTTTTAAAAAGTATGCACGTGTACGTAGTGTATCAGGGTATACAGGAGAAGAAACAGCAAGACGTATTTTGATGATGAATGACTTAAATCAAGTGACCATTCGTCCTATTAGAGGATCGATGACGGACCATTACAATCCATTACAAAAAGAAGTCTCTTTATCGCAAACTGTCTATGATCAAAATACGATTTCGGCGATTAGTGTAGCGGCCCATGAAGTGGGGCATGCTATTCAAGATGCCACAGGCTATTCTTTTTTACGTTTCAGACATCGTCTGTATCCTGTAACCAATATCGCAAGTCAGCTTTCAATGCCAATGGTTATTTTAGGATTTATTACGCCTTTTACGGGAATGGTAACCGTGGGGCTTGTATTATTCTCGATTACGACGCTTTTCTCATTAGTAACGCTTCCAGTAGAGATTAATGCATCCAATCGTGCCATTGCAGCCCTTTCAAGCAGCGGTATTTTATCACCAGAAGAGCTTAAAGGTGCTAGAGAAGTATTAAATGCAGCAGCATTTACTTATGTCGCTGCAGCAGCAACATCTATTTTAATGCTACTTCGCCTGATTCTTATATATGGTAATCAAGACAGAGATTAAAGAGGCGCCCCTTGGCGCCTTTTTATATAGAAAAAGTGAGGAATTTTTATGAAAAATGTACGTGAACAAATAGCTACGTTACTAACTGAAATGGAGAAAGATGCAAGTTATATCCAACTTGCATTAAAAGAAGCATTAGAAAAAGTAGAAGATAAAGATAAGGCATTTGCCAATGAAGTCGTTTATGGGACGACTAAGTATCGTATCACCTTAGACTATATCATCAATCAATTTTCGAAGACACCTGTGAAGAAGATGAAGCCACTGGTGAGAAGCATTATGCGTATGAGTGTTTATCAACTGATGTTTTTAGATAAGATTCCAGATTCAGCAGTCATTAATGAAGCAGTAAAGATTATTCATCAGCGTAAGATGAGTAATTTAGCAGGGTTTGTGAACGGTGTCTTACGTAATATCGCTAGAAACAAAGATGCCATCACTTACCCAGATGCGGTGAAAGACCCTATTGCACATGTAAGTGTGGTTTATTCGCTACCAGAGTGGATCGTTTCGAAGTGGGTGAAAGCTTACGGCATGGATGAAACAAAAAAAATAGCAGAGGCACTGAATGAAAGAGCAAGGGTGTGTATTCGTCACAATCCTTTAGTGGTATCTGAAGAAGACTTTTTGAAGCATCTTGAAGAAGAAGGCATACAAGTGCTTGAGAAAGGGATCGTACCAGAAGCTTATATCGTCCAAGTAAAAGGCAACATTGGTAAGAGTCCAAGCTTTAACAGAGGCGAATGGACTGTACAAGATGAAAGTGCTATGCTCGTAGGCCATGTGGTGGCACCAAAGCCAGGCGAACGTGTGCTGGATATGTGCAGTGCACCGGGGGGTAAAGCCACCCATCTCGGTACCCTTATGCAAAATGAAGGAACGGTTATTGCTACAGATGTCCATGAGCATAAAATAGACATCATCGCCAAAAACGCAGCACGTTTAGGATTAGGGTGCGTACAACCAGTCTTAAAAGATGGAACGGTTTGCCAAGCGAACTGGAAAGAAAGCTTTGACCGTGTGCTTTTAGATGCACCATGTTCGGGACTAGGTATTATCAAGCGTAAACCAGACATCCGTTACAGTAAGACCGAAGAAGACTTAAGAGAAATTGTGGCTTTGCAAAAAGAACTTATAAAAAATGCAGTTATGTACCTTAAGCCAGGGGGTGTATTGGTATACAGTACATGTACGTTAAATCCTGCAGAAAATGCCCGTATGGTACGTTATGCAACCAAAGAATTAGGCTTAATATGTTCAGAGATCGAATCCTTTATGCCAGAGTGTTTAAAACCTTATGTAAAAGACAATGCTTATATAGAAATACTTCCTTATGTAGCAC
>JBOGBZ010000102.1:0-61151 GCA_051656485.1 Cellulosilyticaceae bacterium | reverse complement strand
GCTTCCTCTAGTGTCTCTCCCTCTAGTCCGCGGTATGCTTCGCCATCTAGAAGTGTCAGTGCTTCATACGCTTTTGGGCTTGTATCATAAAAGTTCTGGTAGCGCTCACGATTCACTTTGGCAAGTGCCATAGACATCTTCATCCATTGGCCTAGCTGTTCTTCTGTATAGTTTTTCACATGATCCACAAGCTTTCTAGTCTCTTCGTCAAAGTGTAACGCTTCATAAGGACTTAGCGCCTCAGGGCCTATTGCCTTGAACGTTTTTGCTGGTGATACGATAAATTGCATAAAGTCTCCTTTACAAATAAGCTATTTTATATGATAATAATTATTATATAATACACTAGACAAAAAGTACAGGAGGTTTCACCCATGGAAAATAACATTCAAGTAGGTAGCATAGCACCTGATTTTACATTACCAGGTTCAGATGGTAGTACACATACATTAAGTCACTATCGCGGTAAGAAAGTGATCTTATACTTCTATCCTCGTGACAACACCCCAGGTTGTTCGAGAGAGGCTGAGGCGTTCCGTGATGCCCATACGACTTTTAGTGACAATAATACAGTCATTCTTGGTGTGAGCCGTGATACATTAGGTGCTCACGAAAAGTTCATCGCCAAGTTCGATCTGCCTTTTGTCCTGCTTTCTGACAAAGAAGAGACTGTCTGTAAGCTTTATGATGTCCTCAAAGAAAAAAATATGTATGGCAAGAAGTGCTTCGGTATCGAGCGTAGTACTTTTATCATTGATGAAGAAGGCAAGGTGACTGAGGTGTATCGCAAAGTCAAAGTGCCTGGCCATGTCGATGCCGTACAGTGCCACTTAGGTTTTTATTGAATATTTTATACATTTCATTTATCATTACGTTAAAAGGGGGTGTTTTGATGCTTATGTTTGAATATGAAGTTTTGAATGATTCTCACATTCCTGATCTGGTACCGATCTGGGGTGACCCGGATGTGATTCGTTATACCAGCATTAAGGAGCCTTGTTCGCTGGATGAGATTCGTAAGCGTATCGTCTATCTCTGGTCTTTTGATGTCTTTGCAGTGCGTCTTAAGGGTGAGGTCATAGGGATTATAGGGTGTCCTTCTTTGGATAGCGAATGTAACGAATACGGTATTTTTTATCAATTTAAAAAAGCCGTGTGGCACAAAGGTTATGGTACCCATTGTGTACACTGGCTTTTAACGCACATGCAGAAGAGCCATCCTTCTGCTACGATTTATGGTGATGTACTGACCCGTAATCCTGCTAGTGAGCGCATCCTTAAGCGCCTCGGCTTCACTTTGCATGCCGAGGAGTGGTATGGTACGTCTTCAAATGGACTTCCCATCGCCAAGCGTCGTTATATGCGTCTCCTAAAGGCTACTCCTAGTGAGTAGCTTTTTTAGTGTTTTAAAATGTATAACCTTTGGTAGTATCGATGGTGATCAGCTGCTGTGCTTCATCCCATCCGATAGAGAAGCCTAGTGCACTTCCTAGATCTCTTAGTTTAAAGTAATTGCTGCCTTCTATCGTATAAGCCTTCAAGTAGACTTGTGTGTCTTCTCTATAAATGGTGGCGTCAGACATCACTGCTTGGCGCATCACACCATCGCCTTTCAGGAGTTGGTGATCTGCGATGCTATAAGGCGTTTCTGGCATAAGGGTGATGGCTTTTGCTGCTTCACTCCATCCGATATCGAAGTTTTTCTCCGTATCTTTAAGGAGCCATGCCAAGTCTCTTAGCTTAAAGTAATTGCTACCTTCGATGTTGTAGCTTTCTACTTCTATTGCTTTGCCATTGACAAGAATTTTACTAGTGGTGGATGTGGTCATGGCTTGCTTAAGTACAGGCTTCGCTGCTGGTTCACCTAGTAGTTCACGAAGTCCTGGCCAGGTGTAGGCATCTCCTGCATAAAGACAACCATGCTTTTTAAAGTAAGCTTCATCTGCTTCTGTGAGTAGAAGGACAAAGTGGTACCCACCATAGAAGTAGTCTTTATCGCCTACTGTATACTGCATAAAGGCATCTGTAAGACCGCTTCCCCAGTACGCGATGGCATCACGATCATTCGTATCGCTTGCTTCACCGTACTGCCCGTCTGCTACAAAGCCACCAAGGTCTTTATCATAGTAATAGTAGCTTGGGATGGCATAGTACATGAGTTCTTCCGCTGGCCCTTCATAAAGCACATCAAAGAAGACGTCTTCATGGCTATCAGTAGTCATCGGATCGTCATCACCTTTGTCTTGGCGAATGACTGGTATGGTACACTTTTCTTTACGAATGACCAGTCCCTCTTCTTCAGCGTAGGCGATAGGAAGTTCGATTTCTAGAAAGCCGATGAACTGATCGAAGGTGATCTGAATCGTAGCTTTTCCCCCATCTGGTAAGGCGATGGGTGCGAAAGTTTCTGTATATTGTCTGGTTGGTGCCAGTGCATAAGTAGTGTTTGTCCCTGTTAGAAATAAAGTAAGTATCATAAGTAAGCTCATTATTTTTTTTAGTTTGCTATATTCCATAGCTTATCCCTCCTGAGATACATGATAGCCTTATTATAAAAGTATTTGTAAGTTTTTTCCATATTTTCTTTTCGACAGTATTTTTATTGTTTTTCTTAAAGCTAGTCCATGGTATACTAAAAGTATCTTTATGTTGGGAGGTCTCTATGAAAAAATCAAATTTCAACGTGGTCATCGGGAACCGTAAACTCACAGGCTTTTGGGGTGCCGTAGTCGGTATACTCATTGCCATTCCCGTACTCTTCATCGTAGGCGTTATCATTCTTCTTGCACTTTCTGCTGCTGGTGTAGCCATCACTTTGGCACTCGGTGCAGCAGGTATTGCTATCGTCATCGGTATCGGTGCAGCTGTAATTGGTGTGATCGTGGCACTCATCGCCCTTCTCCTTCCTAAGAAGTGGCGTGATAAGCTTGGCATTCACATCAATTTCTCACATACCCATACGCCTAAGAAGGCAAGGTCAAAAACGACTGCTGATGGTAAGCCTATCGTGGATGTGGATTACAAAGATGAAAAGTAGCCTCTAGTTCAACTAGAGGCTACTTTTTTATGTGCTATCTCTCTGGTGGTAGCATCACCGCATCTATTACGTGGATGACACCATTTTTTGTGACGATATCTTGAGTGATAACTTTGGCCCCATCAATGAAGAGGTCTTTACCTTTGACTTCTATCTTTGCTGGTTTGCCATTCAGCATCTTGATTTCTTTACCACCTAACTTCATGGCATCTGCAGCCAGTACTTTCCCAGGATAAACGTGATAAGTAAGGATATCTGCTAACATACTTTTATTTTCTGGCTTAAGTAATGTCTCTAATGTACCTGCTGGTAATTTTGCGAAAGCTTCATTGGTAGGTGCAAATACGGTGAATGGCCCTTCACCTTTGAGATCATCTACTAAGTCTGCTGCCTTAAGTGCTGTCACTAAGGTCTCAAAGCGTTTATCCCCACTTGCAATATCTACGATATCTTTTGGTTCTGCACCACCTGTACCACATGCAAGCAGTTGACAGGACATGATCATCATCATCATCATTCCTATAAGTATTGCCAATCTTTTTTTCATTACCTTTTCTCCTTTGTATCTTTTTTTACCGCATTAGTATATGCATTTAATTGTATACTATACTTTTTTGATTATTTTTACTGACTAGGCTTTTTTGTAGCCATTGCTTACTTCGAATTGGTAAACGACACTTTCTACTTTTGCATAAGCGCCTTTCTTCCCATTCTTTTTGTAGCGTACGTGCTGTCTGATGGCTGTGATGGCTTTTCTGACTTCTTCTTCCCCGAAGTCTTCTAAAATGTGTGCGAGCAAGTAATCTACTGCTTCTGCACTAATTCCCCATGTATAAAGTTCTCCATTTAAGATCTTAAGGATACTTCCGAGTAAGATGCCTGCGGATGCCTCGTTCATCCCTATCTCTTCTATCACCCGTGTAACTGCTTCGTAAGGACTAAGGACATTGCGTCTTACGTCTTTTGCATATGTATAAGCTGCTTGAATCATTTCTAGTGTAACTTTTCCCATGATGATCCCCCTTTAAATGAGTATTGCTACTATCTATTATATTGCGCTCTTTTCATTTTAGACATGTAGGGTGGCATTTCCCTTCATTTTTTACAAGAGCCTTCTCACTTTTATAGTAAAAGGCGACTTCCCTTGATACTTGGAAGCCGCCTTTTACTATGGAATAATCATTTTTTTGATGTCTTGGATGTCCTCACGGAGTGCTTCTATCAGGACCAGCTTTTCCGAGAGTTCTTGGATGATGGTCTGGTACTTTTCTTCACGCTGTGCCTGCGCTTCATCTCTTTTTTCTTGTTTTTTCAAGATGTAGAAGATAAGTGCTAGGGCAAGGCCAGCCCATATGCTCTGGGTTAATGCTGCATCGATAAGGGTTGCTTCCATTTCGTTTCCTCCTTTGTATAAAGTCTCTACTTACTATATAGCAGGACTTATGGAGAATCCGTCACTTATTTGGCAATTAAATGCACCAAAAACTACCGCATTGTGTATCATGGCTACAGCTTGCTGTGGTCGCCCCAGACATATTGATGGCGTTTGCTGTACATCGCGCATCTCTATTATATAAGCAACCTGCTGCACTGCACTTCACATCCACTTCTGGGAAGATTTCATGGGTCATATTACTTGCAGTATACTCTGTGCTATCGAAGTTGGCACAGCAAGTACCTTCTACATTGGTCGCTTGTGTACCATCTACTTCGATATACGATAAAGTACAGTAATCATCATCATTGTGTGAACAGTTTCTAACACTACATCTTAATTTAGGCATTCTTTATTCTCCTTTTCATAACTTTGGCTAAAATGTAGTATGTGCCATCTTTCCAAGCTTTATCCATCTGTCGCCTGCTATATTTTCAAACTACTAATTTGTGTCTTTAGCTGTTCTGTACTTGCCTTTGTCTTTTCTACTTGTTTGGTCACATCAAAGCCTTTATGATTGGCATCTGTCACACGGTTGGCGATATCTGTGGTCCCTATAGCCCCTTCATTGGCTGCTGCTGCTACACCTTCGATGGCCTGCATGATGTTTTGTATAGAAGCCAGAAGTTCTTGGGAGGTGGCACTAAATTCAGTGACCAGTTCATCCACGTACATGGCATCTTCATCATAGCGCACTGCCACTTCCATCATCCTGTGGTAGTCTTCTACCACGTCTTTGGCCACAAAGCCCATCAGCTGATTGGCACTTGACGATAAGTTGCCTACTGCTTCCCCTACTTGTGTGATGACTTCTTGGATTTCTAGGACCGCGGTCTTTGACTGGTCTGCTAGCTTCCTGATCTCTTCGGCTACTACGGAGAAGCCTCGCCCTGCATCGCCTGCTCTTGCCGCTTCGATGGCAGCGTTTAGCGCCAGAAGGTTTGTCTGGTCTGTGATTTGCATGATGGCTTTTGATAGAATGCTAATTTTCTGTACGACTTTTGCCGCTTCGATAGCTCTTTGGAGCTCTGCCTTGGTTCCGGTGATAATGACGCTTGCTTTACGCTCGGCTTCTTGGACGTCTTTTTTGGTAGTGGCGGCTTTTTTTCTGATATTATTGGCCGTTAGAGCCCCTTCTTCGGACCGCTTGGCGATGGATTCCACTGCTTTTTCAATCTCTTGAGTAGTCGCTGACATTTCTTCTGAGGATGCTGACGTTTCTTCCATGCCTGCTGCTAACTGCTCAGTGGTCGCTGCCACGTCTTGTAGATGACCGCTTAAGCTCCCCATGGTCTGTACCACGCCAGCCACTTCTGCTTCGATGCGGTAGGATTCTTCGTAGATACTGGTGGCCAGTCCCTTGAGTTTTTCCTGCATGGTGCCAATGCCGTTTAAGATCATACCGATCTCATCTGCTCTTTCTCTATCCTTTATGGGGATATTCCCTGTAAAGTCCCCTGTCTCGATGACTTGTAAGTAAGCTGTGGCCCGCCTTATAGGATCTACGATATTTTTTGCGATGACGTAGGCCATAGCGATACCGATGCCGATTAAGGCAAGGCTACAAAGCCCCATGGTCATGCTACTTTTGATGAGGTCATCTTCCACTTGTTTTTTGATTAAAGCGACGTGGTCATCGATATCATCTGTATAGTTACCTGTGCCTATGACCCATCCAAATCCAGTATTGAGCTGGACGTAAGCCCGCTTCGGTGTGGCTTCTTTACTGCCTGGTCTTGCCATGTAGTAATCTACATAACCGCCACCTTCTTTTTGGGCGAGGCGTATCATTTCTGTGATGAACGGATAGCCGTTGACATCTGCTGTATGTAAGCGGTTCTTGCCTTCTACTTGGCGGTCGCCTAAGGATACGACGTTATCGCCATTCACTTTGTCTGCCCAGAAGTAGCCTTCTTCTCCGTACCTTGCTTCTCGTATGATGCTGGCTGCCAGCTTTTCACCTGCTTCTTTACTGATGGTGCCTGACTGGATCTGTGCCCCCAGTTCCTTCAGCTGAGTGTCTAGCATTTCTACTTGCTGCTTGATTTCTTCATCATACTTGCTGAGCATAGATGCTTTCATTTCCGCTTCAAAGTACTGCCCTAGTTTATTAATATTTCCAATGGCGACAACGCCTATGCAGGAGCATGTGAGCACCACGAGCACTGTCATCATCACCATTATTTTTGCCTTTAATTTCAGTTTCCCTTTCTTCACTTTCATGTCATCCCTCCTTACTTTCAATTGTATAACAGTACACCTTATTGCTCTTCTTGGACTTTTATACCTATTATCTTTAGGGATGACAAAAAGAAAAGGTTAGTAAGGAGCTTTATCTGCTCTTTACTAACCTTTAGGGTAGTTCTATCATGCTTTATTTTTCGTTTAGCATAAGTCCGACGCCAGTAATGATGCTACACATTGTTCCGCATGCTGTAAGAAGTGGTATGCTGAAGAAGAATCCTAGAAGTGCCATGCAAGTTACACCATACATACTATACACTAACGCTTTCTTTTCTCTTGCCATACAACTGCCTCCTCTAATCATTTTTGTTTATTATGAATAAATAAGAAATGATTTATACTAGTAGTTTATGACATTATACCATACTTATTGCCTGTCCTTTCATCTTTAACGATGCAAGTATTTCATGGGAACCATTAGCATTTTCAATGCTTATTTTGTTCTACTTAGCCTTCCAGCTCTATCAGATGGAAGATATCAAGCTTATCGAGCTGAATGATTGTTTTGCCGCCTTCATAACTCACGACCATCTGGTCTTGTTCCCCTGTCCTCAACGTAATATTGTTGTATACTTTAGGCAGTTCAATAGTGATGCCATGAATAGGGTATACAGGTGATATGGTTTGTTGATTGATTACACCTATATATTTATGATTATCTTTGTTCCAGTGTGTGAGCTCTACGAAGCTTGGTGCATTACTTTCTAGTGTTCTTTCTTCGATTAGGCTATTGATTAGGCTAAAGACTGCTTTTCTACAGTAGTGTGCATGTGTTAATTCTAGTGGTGTCACTACCCACATCACTGTCCCTTGACCAACTTGTCTCTTGATGACAGCTGGCATATCTGTGTGGATACCTGGTGGATTTGAGTGGATAGCTGAGAACTGCCCATCTCCTTGCTTTGTATAAGGATAGGAAAGGGTCGCGAGTATCTCTGCTTCTTCTGTTAGCTTGCATTCATAAGCTTTTTGCTCCACTGGGTATGGGCTACTTGCATTGAAGCTCTCAAAGAGTGGCTTGCCTGCTTCTGTAGGATTGAGGTAAGTGTAGCCATACTCACTTTCCCCCAGTACTTCTACGCCTAAGAGGCGCTCCAGCTTCTTGTTGCCTAGTCTACCGGTAAGCATCACTTTGCCGCCTCTTTTGACATAAGCTGTGATAGCTACTACTTCTTCATCTGTTACATCAACGGCATCATTGATGATGAGCACTTTGGTTTGTAAATCTTTTAGGTTCTTGCTTCCTACTACATCGTAAAGTACATTGTACTCTTGAAGTACGCCTGCTACAGCAAAAGGTGACTGGATGAAGTTAGGATTCGCTTTAAGATTGGTATTGAACCATAGCGCCACATCTGCGATCATGTCTCCACTTACGTACTGCTCATAGTCTTGTGTGCGGTTATACACTGGCCCGATCGCATCGTGGTACACTTCTGTATTGATGGTACCATTTGGATTCATGGCATCACATACTGAGAATGCACCATTGTGCACAAGTGCATTCATCGCATGGATGAAAAGGTCTTCTTCGCAGCGGCTTACTGTATGTGCGTAGAGGTTTGGATCACATCGAGAGGTAATGTATGCAAATGGCTTGTTTGGTGTGACATTGTTGTAGTACTTACACATGAATGTCTGCTCTAGGTAGCCACCGTAATAGTCCCCTCCAGCATAATCACAGGATTCTAAGAGGCGCTCTGTATCGCCTGGTAGCCAGTCGCACCCTACTGCTGCGAAGTTGTGTTCTACACTGATAGCTGGATTGATGTCTTTGATAGCCTTTGTACTTGCTGCTACGTATTCTTCTAGCCAGAATTGTCTACGCTTTGCAAAGTCTATCCATACAGGATCTTTCCAATCTTCTGTACGTGGTATATCACGCCCTGTCTCTTTCCAATAGCGCTCTCTACAAGCTGGACAGTAGCATACACTTGTCCAGAATGGCATATCGAGGAACATACCTCCAAAGGTATAGGTCTCTACGAGCTCTTGTAAAATCTCTTTGGTATAGTCACGGTATGCATGATTATTCGGACATACGAATCCATAGCGTGTCTTATTCTCTCTAGATGTCTTACCTTCTTTATCTACTACGCGCCATGCTGGGTATGTATCATAAGCATAGTTATCATAGACTTGTGAGAAGTATACCACTACACTGATGCCATTGGCTTCACATGCCTTGATCATCTCACCTACGTAATCTAAATTACGTCTCTTAAGTCCTGCATGCATTCTGCCATATTTACTTGGCCAATAGTGTAAGCCTACATGAGATTTTGCCTTTACAACGATATTATTAACATTTGCATTTTTTAATGCGTCCACAAAAGATGCTACATCTAGTTGTGATAAGTACTCTTCTTCTAATGTATCATTTAAATGCATATCCATGAAAACGCGTCTATAATCTTTTTTGTACCACATAACTTTCTCCTTTTTGTCACTTTCTAAAATGATTGGTTTATTTGATTGTATAGAATTGATCGGTTGCTGCTGATTCTTTGGCATAGAGACACATACGTGCACTCATGATACCATCTTCTAATGTTGCTTTCGATTTGCCTCCTGCCATGACTTCTATGAAGTTCTCACATAAAGCTTTATCCCCACCAAAGTGATTGAGGCCTGCTGTATCTACATGATGTACTGCTATGGAGCCTGAAGTATGGTCATATACTTTCAGTTCACTCGTAGTAAAATCAAACTCTAATGTGCCTTTGTAGCCTATAAGTCTTGCCCCTCTTTTACCTGCTTTCTTCCTTACAAAGAAGTTTTGTGTATAGACGGTGTGCATACCTGTCTCATAGCGGATCATCATACTTGCACTATCGTGGTTGCCTGTGTCTTTGGCAAAAGCACACCCTTCTCCATCTACATCATCATGATACTGATGCTTGATGGCATAAGTGCTTTCTGGACATGTCTTGTAGCTCTCACACTGGCTACATACTGTACCTGGCTCTTTATCCCCTTTGAAGATTTGCTTGGATTCCATCGCCCCAATCATTGTAGGCTTAATGCCTAATAGGTAATTGATATAGTCTAAGTCATGGGTGCTCTTCTGTAAGAAGAGCCCTCCTGTCAAGCTTTCATCACGATACCAACTGTGGTAGTATACTCTTCCGTAGTTGACGTTGTTGACTGCTTCTACATGTTCGATACGACCTAGCTGACCACTCTCAATGATTGACTTTGCTAAGTTGCAGATAGGACTTAGTCGTAGTGGGAATGACACCACTGCTTGTGCCTGATAAGTTTTACTGGCTTCTTCTAGTCTATTGATCTGCTCCATACTGATGCCTACTGGCTTCTCTAAAAAGATAGGCACATTGTACTGCATCACTTCAATAGCCAAATCTGTATGGCTCTTACATGGCGTTGCAATGACAACCCCATCGAGAGGGGTTCCTTGCATCATAGATGCTACATCTTCATAGAAGATAATGCCTTCTACTGGGAACCCTGTTCTTTGGATACGTTCTTTTGCTGCTTTTATTTGTGGGTCACATACACTTACAAGGTTGACACCCATTTCATAATCATTAAAATTTTTGAGGACATATTCTGCTCTTAAGCCAAATCCTATAACACCGATATTCATATAATTCTTCCTTTCTATCCTTTGATGCCTGATGATGCAATACTTGCCTTAATCTGCTTAGAGAAGCTAATAGTTAAGAATAGTACTGGTAAAATAGTTAATACAGATAATCCCATAATGAAGTTTTGTTTGATACTCTTATTTTGAGATAAGTTATAAAGTGCCACATTGAGTGTCCATAAGTTCTGACGCTCTGTTACCATCCATGCCCAGAAGAAGTCACTCCAGTTCGATAAGAATGTCTGTAGCGCGATAATGGAGATGATTGGTTTTGATAATGGCATACAAATCTTTGTGAAAGTGTATAAGTGTGACGCCCCATCAATACGCGCTGCTTCGAATAGGCTGTTTGGAATGCGGTCAAAGAATCCTTTATACAAATACACGAAGAAACCATAAGGTAATAAATGTGGTAAAAGTAGTGCCCAATAGTTATCGTAGAATCCCATGCGTTTAAACATCGTGAACTGCGGAACCATGACGGATACAAAGGGAATCATGGTGCTTCCTAAGAAGAATAAGAGCCAAAAGCCTGATGCTTTTTTCCCAAGCATTCTTGAAAGTGGGAATGCTGTAATGGCACCTAGTATAACTTGTGTCAAGATAGCCCATGATACGACAATTAAGGTATTCATAACGAATACAAGGAAACTATACTTTGCTATAAGTTCATTTTTAGGATATACCCATGAAGGTAATTGGAAGTAATAGATATAGCTTTCGATGAGGAGCAGTGGATTGCTCTTCGTCTTCGTAGCTTTTACCACCCCATTGGCTTCATATTTTCCACTTAGATTACTTACTACCTTCTCGTATAAGGCATCCTGTGGCACATCTCCTAAGCTTTTCACTTTTGTGATGCCTTCTTTATTGAATGTATAACCTATTTTTTCTGATGCACGTGTGTATCTATCTTCATAGAGAAGGACTTTCTTGGTCATGCTTGCATTGGCATAGACCCCTGTATCTTTCTCGAGTTCTAGCTTCATACGATGTGCTCTTGAGTCAAAGATAGTAGTCCCATTCATAGTACCTACGAACTTGATTTCAAAAATCGAATCTCTTTTGAGCTCGTGTATAGAAGAAAACATTGCTAAGATCTGATCTTGTTGAATCGTATCTAGAAGTTCTGCATCTGTCAGATGACTATAATCTGAGTAATCCATTTCAATGGTTAGACTCTGTGCCATATCTGGTAAAAGCTTCGGTGGCACATCATAAATTTTAATATTATCTTTCATTGAGTTGCTCATAATGTAGATTAAAGGATAAAGTATGAGCATTGCAAAAATACCTGATACAATATAGGCTGTAATTGTCAAACTGGATGGTCTTTTTAGTTTTTTCATTGCTTTCCTCCTACTCTGCTTCAGACTTATCAAGTCGCATTTGAATCATTGTTAATAGTCCAATGACCATAAAAAGTATACATGCTGCTGCTGTTGACTTACCATATGCCAAATCTTTGTTGACCATATCGTAGATGTAGATACCCATAGATGTAGATGCACCACTTGGCCCACCTGTGGTATATTGATAAGGTAAATCTAGTATTTGCATCGTTGAGATACTTGCTAAGATTAATTGAATAACAATGATAAATTTGATATTTGGCATAGTGATATACGCAATCTTATGCCACCCTGTACATCCGTCAATTTCACTTGCTTCATAGATATCTGAAGGTACACCTTGTATCGCTGCTAGATATAGAAGCACCCCTACGCCACCCCCGATAACCCCTGGGAAGATAATGGCGAACTTGGTTAGCTCTGGATTACTTAACCATAGTTGTGGCTCTGCGCCTACTAACTGTAGAAGTTGATTGGCAAGGCCATAGTCAGGATGCCAGATCCATTTCCATATAATAACGTTGATTGATATAGGGATAAGTGCTGTTACTAGATAGACTGTAGAAAAGAACTTCTTTCCTTTTACAAGCTCATTAAGGAATATTGCCTGAACAAGTGGTATGAAGAATACCAGTCCAATATGTAATAATAAGAATACAAAGGTGTTTTTCCATGCTTCCCAATAGAATCCCGACTGGAAGATGTTGATATAATTTTGGAAGCCAACAAACTTTCCTGGTGGACTTACTGCATTATAATCAAATAAAGACATATAAAAAGATTGTAAAATAGGATAATATCTAAGCCATATCGTAAAGATAATCCCTGGCAATAGAAAAGCTGTTGCTGCCAAAAGGTCTGCCCTTTTCAGTATACTTACTTTTTTCTTTCTTACTAAAGAGACATCTGTTGTTTCTTGTTTGATTTTCATGTTTTTCCTCCTTATACTTATCTCTTTTATTAGTTAAATTATATAATTAACTATGTACTTATTTAATGATATATTATGAATAAAAAAGTACACTATTTTAAAGTCACAAACCCAAGACCTTAATTTTGGGCACTTTTTTATTTATTTTAGGTAGTTTCTAAATTTTTTAGTCAATTTTATACTATAGATATCAAACACTAGGAGGTATTATATGTTTAAAAAAGCAACTGCATTTTTACTCGCAAGTCTAATGGCTGGTATGTCTCTAACAGGCTGTACTAGCAATAATGCTGGTAATCCAACAGGTGGTACGACTACTACTCCACCATCTAAAGAGAATTCAGGTGATACAGCAACTTCTAAAGAAGAACCTGTGACTCTGACACTTTGGATGACTAGTAGAGAACAAGATGATGTAGAAGAAAGCATTGAGCAAGAGTTCTTAAATCGTAATCCTGGTATCAAGATTAATAAAGTTATCAAAGAAGGTGACCCAGGTAATGAGTTCTACCAAGCTGTAGCTGCAGGTAATGCACCTGATCTTGTATCTACTTCTTTTACTATGATGGATAAATACATGAATGCAGGCATTCTAGAACCACTTAATACATACTTTGATGACTGGAATGAAAAAGATAATTACAATCCTGCCTATGTAGAGCAATTTTCAAAAGACGATAACCTTTATGGGCTTGCTATTATGTCTAGTACATTCTACCTAGGTTATAACAAAGAGCTTTTTGCAGAAGCTGGTATTACAACACCACCAACTACTTGGGATGAAGCATTTGTAGCTGCTCAGAAACTTACAAATCCTTCTAACCAACAATATGGTTATGGTGTGCTTTCATCACAGTGGACTGAATGGTTCTTCCAATACTACGTATGGCAAGCTGGTGGTGACTTAACAAAGAAAAATGCTGATGGTACATTAGAGCTTACTTTCACAGATCCTGCTGTTATCAAAGCTGCTGAATACTACCAACAACTTAGACGTGAGAAAGTAATGCAAACTGACCTTACACTTACATTTGATGATATGATTCAACAATTTGCTCAGGGCAAGCTTGCTATGATGCCATTCGCTGGTGACTGGGTATCTTGGGCTACTTCTCTTGGTGCTGATCCAGATAACGTTGGTCTTGCGGTTCTTCCTGCTGGTCCTGGCGGTCAATCTGTAACAACTGATATGGGTGCATGCTATGTCATTAATTCAACAACTTCACAAGCTCAAAAAGATGCTGCTTGGAAGTACATCGAGTACTATACATCTCGCGAAGTTATTGAAAAGAGACTTAAGAACATCGAAAGTAAGGGTGCTGTAAACCCTATTACTTACCCATATGTAGACTTTGATATTTCTGATGTTACTTCTATGAATCCTGAGTATACACCTGTTATTGAAGCTGCACGTGGTGGTCGCCTTGAGTTCTACGGCAAAGATATTGTTGGGACCTATATTGACCGTGTAGTACAGAAACTTCTTGCAGATCCTAATGCTGATGCTCTTACAGAGTTCACTGCTGCTCAAGAGGCTGCTCAAAAAGAAGTGGTTAATGCCTTTAATAAAGAAATCTTAGAAAACAAATAACGTAAGCTCCCCCTTCATTCCTTTAAAATAGATAAAAGGTACTTCCATAAAGTCACATTTATAGAAGTACCTTTTTATTTAAATTTATAGATGTTATAATATACTTTGTATTATTTTACGAATTGGAGGTCTAGATGGTTAAATTCAAAATAAAGTTTGCATCCCTTATGAGCCATCTTATTAGCTCGATCCGCAACGTATCTGTTTTTAAGCGACTCATTGTTGCATTTCTTACCCTTATTACATTACCTACATTAGCTATTACTAGCATTACATATAACACGTACACCAAAGAGGTGGAAAATAATATTTCTGTACTTTTATCTTATACAGCCCATAATGTCACACAATCTATTACCAAGCAAATGCAGTCTTATGAGAACCTTATTTATAATTTGTATTTAGATGAAAGTCTTATGGACCTCGTTTTTAAGTCGTTGAATCCTGCACTTGATGAAACTGAGCGTGCAGATATTACCGCCAAGATCAATAATCATTTGTATCTCTATACAGCTTATTATGATCCCAATATCTTCAACTTACAAATTGTGACACCCAAAGATCAATTCACTCAGATCAATCTAGCAGGCGAAAAAAAAGGCGGCTACATCAAGAAACTTGAACAGTTCATTGACTCGCCTTATTACATAGGTGCTAAATCTTTCAAAGGCCACCCTATCTGGTTTGATACCACTTTTGAGAGCGACCTCTTCTATCGTCAGCATGAGCGTGTACGCCCTATCGTAGATTCACTTACTCTGATTCAGTCCATTCCTAACTACTATTTACAGGACTCTATTGGTGCCATTGTACTTAATGTCTATATGAATGGTATTGTGAAAAATATCAATAGCTCTTTACTCGACAAAAGTGGTCACCTTGTATTGATAGGTCCTAACGGTACCCTTGCCTCTATTAATGCCAAGCTGCAAGGTCCTATCCCTACTGATACACCATCACTCCTAGATGAAATAGGTGATGACTTAGAGGGTGTTTTCTTTACTGAAATGGAAGATAGAACTTGTATCGTTGCTTTTGAGAAGCTTGCCAATAGTAACTTCTATGTCTTGAACTTAGCTTACTATGATAACCTTATCAAAAATGCTCGAGACATTAGAAATCTTACACTACTCACGATGTGTGTTGTTATGTTGGTTGCCATCATTATTGCTTATATTGTAACCTTAAGTATTACACGACCTCTGGACCGCTTGAAACGTCTACTTGATAAACTTCCGACCCAAGGTTTTCAAGGAACCTTTACCGACTCATCTGATGACGAAATAGGTATCTTAGGTACCCACTTTAATACAATGGTGCAGGAGATTCAGAACCTTATTCATCAAGTATATCTTTCTGAGATTCATGCCAAGCAGCTTGCTTTCAAGAAGAAGGAAGCTGAGCTTAATGCACTCCAAATGCAAATCAATCCCCACTTTTTGTACAACACTTTGGATATTATTCGGTGGGAGATCATTGCTTTAGAGGATGGAAATGGCAAGGTAAGTCAAATGGTGGAATCTTTCTCTTCATTTCTTCGCCTAAGTATTCCCAAGCATTCGGAACTTGTACCTATTATCGAAGAAGTCCGCCACATCGAAAGTTACCTTCAAGTTATCAACTATCGGTATCCTTCTAAAGTTTCTTTCCACAGCACCCTTGATACCGTGGCGCTCAATGCCTGTATACCTAAGCTTACTTTCCAACCGCTTATAGAGAATTGTATTTTACATGCTTTTAAAGGCAATACCGCTCATAAGACTATTACATTAAGTGCTTATACCAAACAAGAGCTCTTAGTATTGGTGCTTTCAGATAATGGTAAAGGGATGTCTACTACCCAACAACAGGTATTAAATGCTCACTTCTCAAACCCTGAACATACTGGACACACTAGTATCGGCTTATATAATGTGTGTGAACGCCTACAACTTTATTTTGGTACTGCCTATGGTTTGTGTATCGTCCCTGCAGATGGAATTGGCACAACCGTAGAAATCCGTATCCCTCTTTATTACACCTTGAGTCGACTGGAGGATTCTCATGTTTAAGCTTATTATTGTTGATGATGAAGATATTATTTTAAATGGTTTATCTAAGTATATTAATTGGCATGCCCTCAACTTTCATGTAGTTGGGACAGCTCATTCTATGACAGAGGCCTTAGCGCTTCTGTCACAGCATTCAGTAGATGTGGTACTAACTGATATTCGCATGGAATCCGAAAGTGGTCTTGACCTTATTGCACATATCGCCTTGGATTATCCTCATATAAAAACAGTTATTTTAAGTGGCTATGAAGAGTTTGATTATGCGAGACGTGCTCTTCAATATGGAACTTTTGACTTTCTAACAAAGCCTGTGAATTTTGATGCACTTTATGCCACATTTAATCGTCTTGCAGCTAGCTTACAAGATCATTTGGACAGCCATGAGGAGTCGGAAACACTTATTGCCTTGAAACGCTCTACTTTTCTTAACAACCTCATACGTGAAGCTACGCTACTAGATCCTCATACAGCAACCGCATTAGGTATTCCCCTTACAGCTTCTCGTATCCAGACAGCGCGGCTCCGCCTTGAACCTATGGCTCCTGAGCAACTAAGTCAAGCTCAAGTCTTATTAAAGCAATTGCTTGACCAGACTTTTGCTGAGGAATCTTGTTCGCTAAGCTTTCATAGTACACTTACCGAGACAACGCTTCTAGCCTATCATATGTCTGAGGATTCTCTTATTGTTAAATTAGAAAGGTGTATGTCTCAGCTACAGCTTCCTCTTACCATAGGCCTTAGTAAGACTTTCACCCATCTTCAGACCCTACATACTTCTTATTTCCAAGCTGGCAAGGCCTTGGATTACAAGATTATTAAGAAAAATTCTCATATTATTCCCTTTAGAGAAATTGAGAATATCTTCTACAGGGATGATGTGATGACTGTAGAACTTCGCGACCGCTTGCTCAATAGCCTTTTACTTAAAGATATGGCACTTCTTGCGACCCTTGTCACAGAGGAAATCCAGCATATTGCTCATCATAGTGATAATTTGAATCTGACCTACTCTTTCTGTATGGAATTTTATTTACTTATCCATCATTTTTTAAAGGTTCATCATTCGGAGCAGCCGCTAGAAGCTATACATCACTGGATTCGTCAACTGATGTGTCATGAAAAAACACAAGATATTATCGCGTATACACATGCCTATATTGACCGCTATACGCCTTCTCTCCTAGAAGTCAATGCTGACACTGCCGATAGCATCAAGACTGCTCAGCACTATATTCAGGAGCATTATGCTGAGAATCTGACTTTAAATACCTTGTCGGATATTCTCTTTATCCATCCAATCTATTTTAGTAAACTCTTTAAAGAAAAAACAGGCCAGAACTTCATCGACTATTTAACCTCTGTGCGTATTGAAAAAGCAAAACTTCTTCTTGCTGATACCCACTTCAAAATCTATGATATAAGTGAGATGGTGGGGTATGAGAGCCCTAAGTACTTTAGTAAGCTTTTTAAAGAAATTGTAGGTACTACACCTAAATGCTACCGTTATGACCACACTTCTCTTAGCTAAGAGTCTGGGATAATAAAAAAACCATCAAGGAATAGTAGCTATCCCTTGATGGTTTTTTTATTATTCTTCAAAGAGTTTAATGATGTCTTCTTTTACTTCATCATTGATGATGAAAAGTGCTACATAATTACCGTCTACCATAACTTCAGCATTCTTTGCTGCTTCTTGCTCATCTGGGTAGAAAGCGTTGCCTACTTTGGCTTCAAGAAGTGCTTCCATGTTTGCTTTTACTGCATCCACTTGACCTTCTTTTGCTTTTGCCATCACCACAAGTCCTGGACCTGGAGAGATACCTGTCTCTGCGATTGCGTACTCTTCTACTGTCTCAAGATCGATTTGGTATGCTTCTTGTGCTAATGTCTCATCTACTGGCATTGGCATGCGTACTGCGCCTGCTTCTATCATTGCATTAAGTAAGTCTGCTAAAGGTGCTTTCTCTACTGCTTGATTGTCTCCACTGCCTGCTTCTACTTGTGGTTTGTCGCCACCGCTACATCCTACTAAAGCTGCTGTTGAAGCGACTGCTATCATTAAAATTGCTGCAAATTTTTTCATTGAATAATCCTCCTAGATACCACTTTTTGTGGTTGATACGTTACTTAAGACGTCGCATCATTCTAGGAGGTTCCCTTTTTTAAATTTATTTTACAACCTTACCCTTTTATTTCTCCACATCCACGTAAGGCGTGAGGTCGATGATAAGATTGCCCGCATCATCTTTACTTTCTGGATCTTCTCCGATGATGGCTAAGAAGCCTTTCGTTACATCTAAAAACATATAACCCACCATACCATAGATGATACTTGCAATGATGACGCCTATACCCACTACTTTCATCAGTTTCTTTATTTTACTAATCACTTGATGCCTCCCCTATTTCTTTTGTCCTTGCAGTGTTCTTATCCTGAAATTTTATTATACCATGTGGCTCTTTAAATGAAAATAATCCTAGTATTCTATGGCATTATCCTATACAATAAGGTATACCATTAAGGAGTGAATAGCTATGTACTGTGTAATAGGCGAAAAAATATTAAAATGTGAAGTAAGTGAAAAACTTGAAAATTATTCTTGGGTACGTATCGGCAAGACTGAAAAAGGCCAGACTATCCCAAACAATCGTATTTTTGAAACAGATGAAGCCGCACGTCAATTCATCAAAAACCGTGACGATCGCAAGGCTTCTAAAGATAAAGATATGACCGATGAAATCAATGATTGCAAGCGTCTCTACGATGCTTTCCTCAAAGAAACAGGCATCATGGTGCGTGTCATTGACCGCCGCTTTAAACGTGCTGAGGTAGAGAAACAACTGGCACATCTTCGTAAGAAATATAACAAAAGTGATGATGCGAAAGCAGGCTCTAAAGCACCTAAAGATTCTAGAGCTTACTCTACTAAGCCTTCTAGTAGCTTCAAGACCAAGTCAGAGCCTACTGATGGCCCAGATAAGAAATTCGGCAAATCTACTTTCAAACCTAAGGGTAACTTTGATCGTAAGCCTGCTGGTAAACCTTCTGATCGTTCTTCAGATAGATCTTCTGATAGATCTTCTGATAGATCTTCTGGTAAATTCACTGGCAAACCTACTGGTAAATCTACCGGTAAACCTTCTGATCGTTCTTCAGATAGATCCTCTGATAGATCTACTGGTAAATTCACTGGCAAACCTACTGGTAAACCTTCTGGTAAGCCTAACGGCAAGTCTGCTGGTAAATTTAGCGGTAAGTCAAACACCCGCTCATCTAAATAATACTACCAAAAGAGGTCTAGCACATGTGCTAGACCTCTTTTACTGTATCTCCCGTAGTCGTTCTTGCCTTAAGTTCATTTAACGCTTGTAAAAAAGCTTCATCTTGCTTGTAATCGATATACATGAGGCAAGATATGGACCGCCCTTCTTCGATGATACGTGTGGCTATACGCACATGGTCTTCTAGCCTTTTCTCCTCCATCTTAAACTTCAGGTCAAAATGTCTCCTGTCGCCACCCACCCATACGGTATCTCCCACCTCTGGGATCACTACCTCTACTTGCTTTTTGGTATGCCCATGAGAGATATTGCCAAACTTACTTTTGGTAAAGGTATCCTCCCCTTCTTGGTAGCGACTATACTCCTGGATATGATTAAGGATCTTATCTGCATCTTCCCGCATCTTTTTGAAGTCATCTATCTCATAAAAAGAATAGGTGGTCAAATAATCCAGTACAAACTTCTGTCCTTCTGCTGTCATCCACTTCTACCTCCTACATCTCTTAAACATAAGTAGTATGCACCATTTAAAAAGCATCTATGCTTCTAAGGATGAGAAGCATAAATGCTTGATTTGTTGCTGATTCGTTGTCGTTCACTTGGTCGTTCAGATGAACGATGCATGTGCGCAGTGGTAAATTAGAGACCTAGTGCGCTTGTAATGTTTTTATTGTTGCTTCATCAAGTCCTGTACTCGATTGAATAATATCAATGCTAACACCTGATAAAAGTAGATTTTTCGCAATTTCTAAATTACGTTTTTCTCGGCCCTCTTCTCGCCCTTCTTCCCTGCCTTCTTCCCTACCTTCTTCCCTACCTTCTTCCCTGCCTTCTTCTCTCGCTGTTTTTTCACGAGTCAATTGATCGCGAATCTCTGCTTCTCTCGCTTCATATGCCATACGTGCAACTTCATCCTGACTCACTCTTTTAAGCACTTGATAGGCTTTACCTATTCCTTCATTTTTCTCTGCTAACATTTCCATCACCTCTTCAGACTTGGCATCTAAAAATTGTAGCCACTCAATAATTGGATCATGTGCATCTTTTAATTTTTCCATTTTACTAAGCTTTGGTAGCTCAAGAAAATGTATTTCTAATGCATCTGTCAATTTATTACCTACTTCATCTTCTCTTAGATGGTATTGTGTATGAATTTTATCCACGTCGATACATTCAAAATCGATAATATTAATCGTAATACATTTTTTAAGTTTATCATACGTATCACCTGACTTAATCTGGTTTGTATATAACTTAGCCCAGTAAAACAATGTGCGCTCAGGCATAAATTGTGTTGGTAGTATTTGAATTTCGATATCTATCTGAGCACCTGATTTCAGCCCAACTCTTACATCTAAGATGCCTTTTTTATCTTCCTTAAATTCACGTAATAACTCTGTATTTAACAGTTTAATTCCTTCAAACTCCTCTTGTGGAATCTGAAGTATTGTTGCTAATAAATCTTTAAGTAAATCTTTATGCTTCTCGTCTCCAAAAAGTAATTTGAATGCAAAGTCTACCTTTGGTGACATGATAAAATTCTGGTTCATATGTATTTCCTCCTAGTTGTTGTCGCTATTTATGAGTATACCCTTGTACTAGAAGTATTAATCTTTCGACACTTTTTATTATACCTTAAGTCAGTTATAGCTTCAAGATACGTTACAAGGCCTAGAGTATTACACTAGACCTCTTTTATTGCTGGAGAAACTTCATTAGTGTTTCATAGGACTGCTTGCCATGTTCATAACCTACTTGGTACAGTGCTTCTAGTCTGGCTACATCCTTTTCGATACGCCCTGCTAGGAGCTTTTCCTGTGGCCTAATGACGAATACATTGCCTAAGGCTTCCTGTTCTTCGATATATGCCAGTGTCTCATTGTAACGCTCATGACGATTGGCTATCTGTTGGATAAGCTTCGGATACTTACGATACTTGTGCTTAATAAGCCCCATCGCACCGTTTTTTTCCTTACGGTAGCCCACAGGCTGTGTCAAGATGACTACATTTTTAGCCAAGCCGTTAGCTTGCATCCTACGCACTGGGATGGAGTCCGCTATACCACCATCCAGATAGTCCTTCCCTTGGAAATGAACGATACGTGAGAGCAGTGGCAAAGAAGCTGATGCCCGTAGCACTTGAATGTGGGTCTGCATATCTTCAAGTTCGATATACTCTGCCTCACCTGATACGACGTTTGTCACCACTGCCCAAAGCTTCGTTGAGTTCTCGAGAAACGTTTGGTGGTCAAATACATTCAGCTTATTGGGAATCTCATCATATAGAAAATCTGCCCCAAATAAATCGCCTGTCTTCACAAGGCTATACAAGCTACAGTAACGCTTGTCCCCTATGTAGTCTACACTTACCGCCTTCGCTCTCCCGTGCTGCTTAGACACAAAACTACAGCCATGGCACGCCCCAGCTGATACACCGATTACCTCTTTAAAATCAATCCCTTTCTCCAAGAAAAAGTCTAATACCCCTGCGGTAAACATGCCCCTCATGCCACCACCTTCTAATACTAACCCTACATTAAACAAGGCTCTCCCTCTCTTCTCTAAAAGTCTCTAAAAATTTATACTCATCTATGGCAAAGTCTACAAAACGGTCAAACCAGTCTATCTCATTATTGGTATACCAACCAATATCAATATCACTTGTTGCTTCATCAAAGTAAGGGGTTCCGTAGCTACCAAAAAGATAAATAGCTTCGGTTAGCTCACGTGGCAATGTCTCTAATATAATTTCTTCTACACTTTGCATTTTATCACCCTACTTTCGTTTTTTTTATTATACCCTATTTGTGCTTGTTTTAGAATATATTAAAATACTAAAGAGACCTAGCAATTTGCACTAGGCCTCTTCTATTCATTCTTTACTTACTGTTACTATTGCAATGTTTTTATTGTCACTTCATCAAGCCCTGTGCTTGATTTAATAATGTCAATGTCTACACCCGCTAAAAGTAAATTTTTAGCAACTTCTAAATTACGTTTTTCTATTCCTCTTTTTATTCCTTTTTCTATCCCTTGTTCAATCCCTTTTTCTATCCCTTTCTCGATTCCTTCTTCTCTCGCTACTTTTTCACGAGTCAATTGATCGCGAATTTCTGCTTCTCTCGCTTCATATGCCATACGTGTGACTTCATCTTGGCTTACTTTTTTTAGTACACTATATGCCTTTTCTATCCCTTGATTTTTCTCCGCTAGCATTTACATCACCTCTTCAGATTTTGCATCTAAAAATTGTAACCATTCGATTATTGGATCATGTGCATCTTTTAATTTTTCTATCCTATCCAACTTTGGTAATTCTAAGAAATGTATTTCCAATATATCTGTTAACTTATTTCCTAATTCATCTTCTGTTAAATGGTATTGTGTGTGAATCTTATCCACTTCAATACATTCAAAGTCTATAATGTTAATCTTTCGACACTTTTTATTATACCTTAAGTCACTTATAGCTTCAAGATTAGATAAAGAGGCCTAGCATGTGCTAGGCCTCTTCTCTGAAGTCTTTCAATCTCTAACCTTTAATAAATAGGGCCTATCATGTAGCCCATACCATGATCTATACTTAAATACAGCTGGATAAAAAGTATTGTCTCCTACTGGTGCCACCATATCCCATAGAGCATCATGGCCTGTGCAGCCGCCTTTTGTCTCACCTATATAGATAATCTGTGCTTGTGGATTCATATACTTCAGAAGCTGAACCACTGTTAAAATCGGTGCTTTATATGCCGCCCATGAGATCAGAATGTAGTCGATATCTTTACCGTATTTCTTGATGCTCTCGATACAGTCTAGCTGCTCCAAGTCATCTATCCAGAACTTCTCATACAGTCCCTCAGATAAGTCATCTGTCGCATGAATGGTCACACCGTACTGCCTTAGCCCATAAGTTAAGCAACCTGTGCCTGCCATGACTTCTAGCACCTTCTTATTCCCTATAAAAGTAGCTAAAGCTTTACAAAAATCCTTTGTTACCAAGGTATAGCCTACTATGGGCATCAATATTTCTCTATAATCATAACTATTGTAGTCTTTCGGCCTCACAATGGGCACGCCCTTACTATCCCATCCAGCAAAAGTTTGATCTGTATAGTCAAAAGGAATATCCTCTGGCAATGCTTTATGAAAATAAGTCTTCAATGCTTCGGGTACAGCAATCAAGGTATCTCTTAATGTATATGTCGTCTTCATATGATGTCCTCTTTTTTGTCACATTCGTCTGATACATTCATTGTTCCCTATGGTACCCTTTTACTATGCATTTACTAGTATGTATTATTCCTTACAATCTTCTGGCATCTGATCTGGATGAACGATTTTTTCCTCTACCAATCTTTTAAATAGTTCAAAAAGACTTGGGTCAAATTGATGTTTGAACTGCTCCATCTCTGCTAAGGCTACTTCTGGTGTCCTGGCTTTTTGATACGGTCTTGTAGTAGTCATTGCGTCAAATGTGTCTACTATTGCAATAAGTCGTGCCTCTATAGGAATCTCTTCACCTTTTAGCCCATAGGGATAACCTGTCCCATCGTAGCGCTCATGATGACATGCCGCAGCTTTACATACCCCTTTTGGTATATCAGGATTTTCATCTAAAAGATCATATGTGTGACATGTATGTTTCTTCATCTCATCAAACTCATGTGGTTCGAAGCGCCCTGGCTTTAGTAAGATTTCATCAGGTACAAGGCACTTCCCTATATCATGAAGTTGTGCAGCAAGTATTAAACGTGATATATTTATCGTTGTATCTCTAAAATAAGGTTCCATGTTTTCAATATATTTACACACTCTCGTACAATGCCCTTTGGTATAGGCATCTTTTTTTTGGATCTCTTCTAGTCTGGCATACAGTATCTCCACAGTATCTACGGATTCTTCATAATTACTCTTATCTGTTGTAATACACAAGACTCTCACATCTTCTCTTATCTGACCTGTTATCGTCTTTTCAACATCAATTCCAGTTATGGTGTCCCCTGCCCTCAGTATATGTTTATGCTCCTTATCCTGAATCTCAATTACCCCTTCTTGGACATACATAAAGTCTACATTATCCTTGGACTTATTAAAATAAATTGTATAACCTTTAGGTATAATCTGTGTTACAATTTGTATATTGTTATGAATACAAATCTCTTTGCTGTTAAGCTGCATCTCACCTTCAAAAACATTATGTTGTATTTTCCACCCTTCCATTGCTGTCTATTCCCCCTAGTTTTATTTTATATTATTATTTTCACCTTTATATTATCATTTTAATATATTTTTATCTATATTTTTCAATGTTTTACTAAACAATTTTGCTTAAAAAATAAGCTGTGCTTTTCCGCTGTGGAACTTGAATTAGATTACATATAGATCCAGGTGTCTTTAACTTTATAAGTCAGTTATAGCTTCAAAATGGGATACAGGCCCTAGTTCATCGCACTAACCCTCTGCATACCATCTTAAAGTCCAAACCGCAAGAAAAGAGGCTAGCATATGCTAGGCCTCTTCTCTTACGTTGATTAATCCCACAAAAGTTTGATCTGTATAGTCAAAAGGAATGTCCTCTGGCAATACTTTATGAAACTAAGTCTTCAATGCTTCGTTATTCGCTAGGATTTCCATTAGTCCTTTATTATGCTTTACATTTTCTACTTATTTTTTGACACCTATCTGCCATACTTAATTTATTTACCAATATGGCTTCTAATGTGATCATTGATTTTACCATCGAGTCTACAGATCGATTAATACATAGTAATTCTTCACTGGTCGTTGCTAGCTTCACGCTAGCCTGTATCTTCGCCCCTTCTTGCTGCAAAATGTTCGCAAGAGCTGCTTCTCCTAAGGCTACTGATTCAATGAGATCTGTATAAGCCTGATAACATCTATTGATAAAAAGGACTTCTGCTGGATTACTATCATAGGTCTTCGCTGCATCTCCGTCTATTATAAGTGTAGCAATATTATCAAAGCTTTGTCCTGGTGAAAGTAGTTCTACTTTATCTATGATTGTGCTTACTTTTACTCTAATTGTCGCTGTAACCGGTACATCCGCTGCTGGTATCTTCACCAACAATGTATTATTAGGCCCTATGGTATAGTCCAGTGCAAGAGGTGTTATGACACCATTATCAATAACTTCTACTGTAGTATTTGCTGGATCAAAAGTAAGAGCTGGATGCAGTGTATCACTAATCACATACTCATTCGTAGCTGGATCTTCTTGAAGATTACTTGCCGTTATAGTAAAGTTTATCGGTGCACCTTTTTCAATGAGTACTTCTTGTGTTACAGGCCCTTTAGTAACCAATGGTTTTGCAATTTTTTCAAGTGCTATCTTTGCATCATCTGAAATGGATGGTGATAAGACTTGATTCGCATCTTCAGTAGCTATACTAATAACATTATCAATAACGTCTGCATTTAATGTCTGTTCTAATTGGTAAACCAGTGTTAATGTGACTACCTCATTCATCACTAGGTCCGCCCCTGCTATTTCAAAGGTGGTTACATTAGCTACCGTACTTTCTATCACCGGTACTGCATTTGCACCTTGCTTAACACTAGACTTTGGATTTGTCCCTGCCGTTGTAGGAATATAAGCCAGACCTGTTGCCGGTGAAATAGTATCCGTCAAAATATATTTTACTTGCGTACTATCTGTAGGTGTGAAAGTAGCTATAAATGAAGCATAATTATCTTTTTTGTTTTCAATAGGTGTTATCACTGGTTCTTTCTTTATAGCTGGTGGGATTTTTACCATAATACCAAAAGCTGCTACTAGACCCGCAGGATACCCACTCGGAACATTAATTTCTATTTCCTGTGTCTGATATGAGTTGAAGATGTATTCTGTTGTATTATAATTAACTCCTGTAAGTGTTACCTTACTACTCCCTACGCCACTTAAGGTAGGGGATTCTACCGGATTTGCCTGTGGAACAGAGTCTAATATATCCCATACTGGCCCATTACTAGCAATAGACCATTCCTCTCCACTGGTTGTAATCTCAGCATCTGCCACAACCATCATATATTCTTGTGTTGGTATCCCGTTTTTCTTTACTATAATATTTGATAACTTAACTTTTGTATTTGTCATGGATATAGAAAAATACAGATTTTCTATCCCCCCATATGCTGTACCCTTCCCTAACGCTCCATAAGTATTTTGATTGGGCGTTGCTGTAACCGCTGTTTTTATTGGCTGTGTTGAATCAATCGCTGCTGCTTCCAAATCAAAATCAATGGTATATCCTCCTGGAATATCATTATGCACTGTTACTGGTCCAACGCTCAAAAGATTAGTAGAAGCCTCAAAATCAAGCCATGCAATGTAATCCGCATATTTACCTGTCCCTGGCGTTGAATATTCCGCTGTTCCATTTAAACTTGCCATCATTTCACCTCACCTTAAATTGTTTCATAATGTCATACTATATCATATTACACTTATCTAGAAATGTTCTTAGTCAATAAATTTCTTTTCTTGCATATACTATAAATATACTTTATTTGGAGGTGCATTTATATGTCTATGCCTACTATTACCACCAGTAATATTACACGTTGTCAGGCCCTTACTGATATTATTGCTTCTATTGCATTAATGGAAGCTGGTATCTCTCATATAGTCAATGCAGAGGGAGAAAAAATTCAAGCTGTTTTAGGAACAGGGCCCGTTTCTAATTCAAATGTCCTTGCAACCACTACCGATGAACTGCTAAAGCTTAACGATTCTGTAGAGAGAATGATTAATTCCATTACAATCTTAGAGTCTATCCTTCAAAAGAAACTTTCCTTAGTACAATGTCCTTGTGATTGTACAGACACCAATTGTACTTGCAAATAATGAGGTAGCTGAGAATAGTCATATACTATTCTCAACTACCTATTTCTCATATTCCTATACTCTTTCCATTCAAAGGAGGCTCTATTTATGCACTGTGGTACGCTTATTTCCTATATTCCCCTTAATACCCACTCCCCCCTAACGACCATTCTATCCGACGGATGCTTTGATGGTATCTTTTATTATTTTGTAGATAATAAAACGACTAATGTTTTTAAGTACACTGCCGAGTTTAAGCTATGTGGCACTTTCAAAACCTCTATTGCTCTTTCTTCTATTACTTACGACTCACTTCAAAACTCTTTTTGGGGAGCTACTTCATCTGATTCTACCCGTTTATACCAATTCGATGCCTGCTTTGAGCAAATGACAGAAGTGCTCATCAAACACTCCGCTCTTGACATACCACCTATACGCACCCTTTCTTTCGACTACAATTGTCATGCTATTGTCGCTACGACTGCCCATGAACTTCTCTACATAAATCAGCAAGGCCACATCATCCATAGCAAAAAAGCTTCTTCACCTTCTGATCAATACCTTGCTACCTACTTAACATCAGACACTACTTTTATAATGACTAAAGAAGACAAAAACACCTATATTCATCTTGTTGATGAACATGGGCAAATAGAGACTTTTTCTATTCCTACCCTTCAATATACCTACAAATCTATCATCACCTTATGCGGTCCGCAATATGATGTACATTCATCACTTCAACTACTGGCTACCAGTAATGTAAATGGTTCCTATATCATTCAAGTTAATCTTAATCTAAAGTGTAATAACCACTGCAGCTGCACAGATTCCTGTACTTGCTCACCTCCGCCTTCATCTTGTTGCACTTATCATTCTCTTTGTGATATTTTAACTTCTATTGCTTTAGTTGAAGCTTCTCTGAGTCATATCCTGAATGCTGAAGGGGAAAAACTTCAGCGCGGTATTGTACTTGCAACCAACATATGCGATTTGATTACATTAAACAAATCCATCGAAAAAACCCTCTCCTACGCCATACAACTCGAAACAACCCTTACAAACAAACTAAGTGAAGCGCTAGATCACCTTGATTGCTAATTCATTTTGTTCTTTATTTTGGATACCTTTATCTATGTAACTTGAGTTCAACTAGGGGGTTATTTTTCAAAACTACTCTATAATTCAAAAGCAAGAAGAGCCGTTACATGCTTATGTAACGGCTCTTCTTGCTTTTATTCTACGGTAACACTTTTTGCAAGGTTACGTGGTTTATCAACGTCATTGCCTTTTGCAAGGGATGCGTAGTATGAGATCAGCTGTGTTGGCACTACTGAAAGGATTGGCATGATTAAATCATTGGCACATGGAATGCTGATGACTTTGTCTGCTACCTTTTCGATTTGGGTATTGCTGTGTTTTGCAATAGCAATCACATAGGCTCCACGCGCTTTTACTTCTTTGATATTTGAAAGCATTTTTTCTTCTAGTGCATCTTGTGTCACGATGGCAAGGACTGGTGTCCCTTCTTCTACAAGAGCGATGGTTCCGTGCTTGAGTTCTCCTGCTGCAAAGGCTTCTGTATGAATATAAGAAATCTCTTTCAGCTTAAGGGCTGCTTCCATAGCTGTGGTATAGTCAAGGCCACGTCCTAGGTAGAAGGCACTGTTTGCGTCTTTCAGTGTAGCTGCTATTTCTGCTACGCTCTCTTTGTTTTCGAGTATTTCTTCTACACCGATGGCAAGATTTTCGATTTGATCGATGATTTCTGTATAGCGCGTATAAGTGATGGTCTCACGGATACGTGCAAAGTGGAGTGCGATCATATAGAATGCTACGAGCTGTGCTGTATACGCCTTCGTAGATGCTACAGAAATCTCTGGACCTGCCCATGTGTAGAATACATCTTCTGCTTCTCTAGCCACTGATGAACCGACTACGTTTGTAATGGCAAGTACTCGAGCGCCTTTACTCTTTGCTTCTTTGATAGCTGCTAGTGTGTCTGCTGTCTCGCCTGATTGGGATACGACGATGAGCAGTGTGTGCTCATCTACGAATGGATCGCTGTATCTGAATTCTGATGCGATATCTGTCTGTACTGGGATATGTGCTAATTTTTCAATAGCATACTTCCCTACTACCCCTGCATGGTACGCTGTACCACATGCCACGATATAGATACGATTAATATTATCTAAGTCTTCTTTTTCAAGGGTAATGTCATCTAGTTGGATGACTTTGTTGTTATCTAGTCTTCTAAGAAGTGTTTCTCTGATAGCTGTTGGCTGGTCGTAGATTTCCTTAAGCATAAAGTGTTCGAAGCCGTTCTTTGATGCTGCTTCTACGTCCCAATCAATCAGTGTGATATCCTTCTCTACTGGCATACCTTGTTTGTTGTAGATGGTCATACCGTCTTTTTTCATGTGTACCACTTCGTCGTTGTCGATGTAGTATACTTTGCGTGTGTACTCAAGGATTGCTGGTACATCTGATGCAATGTAATACCCATCTTCTTCACATCCCACGATCAGTGGACTTTCTTTTCTCGCTGCGATCAGTTCTTCTGGATGATAACTACTTACCACACCTATGGCATAGGCACCTTTAAGCTGGCTTAAAGTCTTGTCTACGGCTTCTTTGAAGTCGCCTTTGTAGTGTGAATCAATAAGGTGTACGATTACCTCTGTGTCCGTCTCAGATTGGAATACATACCCTTTTGCCATAAGTTCTTCTTTTAGCTCCATGTAGTTCTCAATAATCCCATTGTGAACCACAGCAAAAGTTTTGTCCCCGTTAAGATGCGGGTGTGAGTTGGTATCTGATGGTGCGCCGTGAGTTGCCCATCTGGTATGACCGATACCCACACCTCCTTCCATTGGGTGTTGGGTAAGAAAAGTCTCAAGCTCTTGTAAGCGACCTTTCTTCTTCGCCATTTCCAGTTTGCCTTCTTGGTTGATAAGTGCTATCCCTGAAGAGTCATAGCCTCTGTACTCCAAATTAGACAATCCACGTACGATTACGTCCTTTGCATTTTTCCCACCAAAATAGCCTACAATTCCGCACATAATCATGTACCTCCTGATATTAAGTTTTTAATGTTCAGGGGGAATTCACTCAAAATCTTTTGTCCTACAAGTCACCTTGTAGATTTGTCGATTTTTTTAGGCTGTGAAACCTCTAGAGCATCCGCCGAATTTTCGATAACTCTAGTCCTCGTCAACTTAAGGTCCGCTCCCTTAAGTTCTGGCGCTTTGTTTATTTTTTGTTCCCCGCGTGGTTTATTATACCAATATTAGTTTATGCTGACTATACCTTTTTTGAAAGTCTAAATTTAAAGAAAGATTCAAAAAAGCTCCTTAAATTTAAATTTAAGAAGCTTTTTTTGTTATAAATAGGCGATTACGACTTCTTTGCCTAATTGTCTCAGTAGTTCCACAATATCTTTCATCATGGTGTTTTTGAGATTGAAATTCTCTGGGAAATCTGGATTTTGATGGGCTGGATTGATGGCTTGACCAATCCAGCAGTGAATGTGGGTACCTTCTTCTAGAAGCATACGTGCAAGTCTTGTAGCCCCATCCTCACCTACGAGGCGTCTTGGTGCATGCCCACTTTTTTTCTCTTTCAGGTACTGACTTAAGAGCTGCTTTGTATAGTTCAAGGTGAGAAGCCCTTCTGTTACGAGGTCTACTCCTGCCATATGCCCCATGGGTGGTACTTCCTTAGTGTAGTTTTGTAAGTCAATATGGATGGTCTCCCCTAATTCTCTTGCCACGATATTTGCCGTCGTTCCTCCACATAGAATAATCTTTCCTCTGGCATTTCTAATGATGTCTAGCATCTTTTTATCTTCATTTTTTGATTTAGGTGGCCCTGCAAAAAGGTCGATATACCGTCTTTCTTCTAAGCGTAGTGCCACGACTGTCGTATCATCCCCCGGCTTGTCATCATAAAGATTATTGCAGACGTCTAGGAGATTTCTAGCGATGCTATCTGCATCTACACAGGCCGGTACTAAGTCTGCCAGATAATCATCGATGTGCTCCCATTGCCAGCCGAGATTAAGTGTCATCCCTACCCCTGCATGGACTGCCCCATCACTGACGATAACTAAATCATCGCCTACCCGCATACGGAAATGGCTTTCATAAATGAGCTTCCCATTAATTTCCCTACATGTCTTCTGGATAGCATGCTTTTTATTTCCCCGGTAATAAAAGACGGGGGGATTGTCGTACTCTACCATGTACACTTCACCTGTATGCTTGGTTTGAAGAATGGTAAAAGTAGAATACGCCAGTTTTCTCACTTGGCATTCTGGCAAGGTATTGGTAATGGTAAAGATGGTATCCTCAATGCTCGCCCCTTCTTTAAGCATAGTCACAGCTATTTTTGAAGTAAGGGTGGCAAGGATATTTGCCTTTACACCACTTCCTAAGCCATCCGATAAGATGACGATCATCCCATCTTCTGTCTTGATGGTCTCCACATGGTCACCACAGAGCTCTTCACCTTTTTTATTCACGCTACACGTTGCAAAGTCAAAAAAGTATGCCATTATGCCTCACCTTCCTCTTGAAGGACATTACGTAGCTTCATGATGGCTACTTTTGTCTCAGCAGTAGTCTCTCCTAGAAGACTTGCGATTTCCTGTGCGACGCGCATCTGCTTATCAATAATAGACTGTGTCACATCCAATGTGCTAACCTTCAGGTGATTCACTTCTTTTTTTCTTTTTTCTTCATCTGTAATATCTGCAAATAAGACGAGGAGTGCCTTCTGCTTTTCAAGGTAAATCATATCCCGATAAGCAATAAGGTCATACGCCTCCAATGTGACTTTTTCTTTTGTGGCAGAAGTCTTCTCTTTTAAGCACTTTTCAAAAGGCTTCGCTTCCATCATCAGACTAATGTTTTTGCCTCGCATTAGCTCTGCTTTATACCCAAAGCGTGTCTCTGCTGCTGGATTCATATCAATGAGGCGACATTTCTTATCCAAAATCAGAATGCTATTGGGTGAATTATGAAAGATTTCATTACTTAAGCGCTCTGCGATACTTCTTGTATAAGGCAAACACATATCGATTTGAGACATTCCGTTAATGACTGCCACGGCTTTATCTCGGCACGTATTATAACCACAAGCACCACAGTTGAGCTCGTCTTTCTTTTCATACTTACCCATGCTTTCCAGTACTGCTATAAGCTCTTCTTCTGTCCCTTTATATATAGTCACTTGTTTGTTTTTAAAATGACGGTCTAGTGGCACTTTCACGTCTTCACTGGGTGCTGCTTCTTTACTTTGCTGACGTAAAAGGCGCCCTAATGTTTGGATGCGCGTAAAGACGCTGCCTTGTTGATTATGCCCACCTGGCCCTTGCAGACAGCTTTCATTGCAGATGTTCATTTCGATACAGACATTCTTTAATTTCCCTGCTCGAAGTACTTCCAATACTTCTGTACACTGTGTCATGCCATGCACACGCAGTACTTCTAGATTCTTCTTCTCCAGTGTACCTCGTATGCCATTCAGTACCCCACCAACTACAGGATAGCGATTGCCTCTGGCCGTTCCTAGATGGTCTGGTTCTTCAGCTACCAGTTTTTTATAGTCGATCCCTTTCTCATGAAGGTATGCCATCACTTCATCAAAGGTAAGTACTGCATCGATGTCTTGTGCCAGTTCATCACTTAATGACTCACATATTTTAGAGATACAAGGCCCTATAAAGACTGTATAGGCTTCTTTGTTTTCAGCTTTCATGACACGCCCATGGGCAATCATTGGAGATACAATTGGGATTAATACTGGCATCAACTCGGTGTAGTAGCGCTCGATTAGGCGTACTGTCGATGGACAGCAAGTAGTGATAAGTTCTGTCTGTTCCGTATGTAAGATGTAATCCTCATAAGCCTTCGATACAATCTCTGCCCCACGTGCTGTCTCTTCAATACGCGAGAACCCCAAAGCTCGAAGTGCTGCGATAAACTTGCCACTTTCTTCATAGTAGCCTCTATAAGAAGGGGCTAAAGATACCACGACTTCTACCCCATCTGCAATGGCCTGCATCACCGCTTTCAAGCTGGATTTCACATCTCTTGCGTTTTGTGGACATACTACTAGGCAATGCCCACAAGCAATACAACGCTCAGGGATGATACTTGCTCTGTCGTCTTTAATCTCGATTGCTTTCACACTACAGGTTCGTACACACTTATAACAATTCTTGCAGTTCGTACTGGAAAAATTCATTACTTGCATCCCGTTACCCTCCTATACACATACTCTTTAAAAAAATCTTCTACTTCTTCTTTCTCTACACCATAAGTGATGCCATCTAGCTGTACCGAAACTGCACGGGTACAATTTCCTAGACAAAATGCTGCTTTTAATTCTACCTTCTCAGAAAGCCCATACTGTTTAATAAACTTTTGAAATGCTTCGATCACTTCATGGGACCCTTTAACATAGCAGGCGCTTCCCACACACACCTTAATTTCCATAAGTTCACCCCTAATTGTTTACTAAATTCAGTATACGCTTATGTTATTTTTTTGTCAATCTTTAACTACATTATGAATCCACTTATTGGTTCTAAAGCGTATAAGGCATAAAGTACCTTTCACAACTTCTTCCATCATAAGAAGTGCCACCACATACTCTAAGGGAAGTCCCCATACATAAGCCCCTAAAAAGGAAAGTGGTACTCCGATAAGCCACATCGTCCCTGCTTCTAGGAATACTGAGCATACTGTATCACCACCACCTCTAAAAATACCAATAATCATAATGATGTTATAAATACGTGGTATCAGAATCAAGGCGTTAATCAGAAGGATACGAATGGTCATAGCCGATACGTTTGGTGTAACTTTAAAACACATCACAATAAGTGGTGCTGTCACCGCAATCCCTAGACATAGAATGATACCTACGCTTAATGAGATAAAGACGATACGTCTTGAGTAGAGCTTCGCTTTCTCATGATCACCTTCACCGATAGCATTTCCTACAATCGTTAAAGCTGCTGATGCCATAGCAAAGATGACTACTAAGAAGAAGTTGGTCACTGTATTGGCTATCTGAATGGTTGTCACTGCCTCTGAACCGATATAGCCGTAAGCTTTGGTGTACACGATGGCTCCAAGCCCCCAGCAAAGTTCATTGGCTATGATTGACATCGTTGGTACGAAAGACTTCTGCACTAATTCTTTCGGAATGATAAAAAGTTCACGTACCGTCCCTGCCAATTCGTACTTCTGTATGTATACCCATGCCACGATAATGATACTTTCCACAATGCGGGCAATAAGAGTAGCTAAGGCTGCACCTACAACGCCCATAGCCGGTATGCCTAGTAAGCCAAAGATAAAGACGGCATTTCCTACAATATTAATGGCAACAGCTACACCACTGGCTACCATCGGTAACTTAGTGCGTCCGATGCTTCGTAATGAAAAGCTATAAGCAAAGGTAATGGCTGTGAAGACATAGCTTATGGATACCATCTTTAAGTAATCGGTACCTAAGGTTAGAATACGTGGTTCTTTATTAAAGAAGGCGATACACGCTGTTGGGAAAAGCTGTACTAACACCGTTACTACTAAAGAGTAGATGACACCTGCTACAAGTGCAAGCCCCAGCATTTTTTTGATATTTTTCGTATCTTTCTTTCCCCAGTATTGTGAGATGAAGATACCACTTCCTGCACAAATCCCTGTAAGACCTAACATAATAAGCATGAAAAGTTGATTTGCAAGGCCTACTGCTGCGATTTCTTCTTGACCTACGCGCCCAATCATCAGCGTATCGATCATATTGAGTGATGAACTAATGAGATTCTGCACCACGATAGGTACTGCAATAGCTATAAGTGTTGCTAAGAAAGCTTTGTCTTTCATCATCGCTGTAATCCATTGTTTTTTGTTTGTTATGTATGTCATATTCCCCTCCTAGTATAGTAAAAGGGCCTATCAATTCACTTGTTCAGTGATTAATAGTCCCTTTAGTCTTTCTTATACTATGATTTATTTATACTTTTGTCAATAGTTTATTGTTTTAGCCAGCTCATTACTTTTTCTTTAATTGCTGACTTAAGCATTTTTGATTCTGCTTTAGTAAGCTGACCGTTTTTTACACCTTCATTGATAGCTTCATTGTATTGATTGATAAGTGCTTTCTTGAAGCATTTTACTTTTATATTTTTCATTTCCAGTACTTCTGGAAGCTTCTTGCCTTCTTTGATCATGGTGTGTAACTCATCTTGTGAAACGCCTAGTTTCTCTAATGCACCACTAATCATCTTGAAGTTATCAATCTCGAATGGTTTAGCTTCTGGTTTACATCCTGGTTTTGTACCTGGTTTACATTCTGGTTTTGGTGTTGGCTTTGTCTCTGGCTTTACTTCTGGTTTTGGTGTTGGCTTTGTCTCTGGCTTTACTTCTGGTTTTGGTGTTGGCTTTGTCTCTGGCTTACACTCTGGTTTTGGTGTTGGCTTAGTTTCTGGCTTTACTTCTGGTTTTGGTGTTGGCTTAGTTTCTGGCTTTACTTCTGGTTTTGGTGTTGGCTTAGTTTCTGGCTTTACTTCTGGTTTTGGTGTTGGTTTAGTTTCTGGCTTTACTTCTGGTTTAACCTCTGGCTTCACCTCTGGTTTAACCTCTGGTTTAACCTCTGGCTTTACTTCTGGTTTTACTTCTGGTTTTACTTCTGGTTTTACTTCTGGTTTTACTTCTGGTTTTACTTCTGGTTTTGCTGGTTGTACTTTCTCACCTCTTGTGATGTTTGGTCTTGGTGCTGTGGTACAAGCAAAAGCTGTGGTACTAAATACTGCTGTTGCAAGCATTAAACCTACAAGAGGTTTGTATGTTTTTTTCATTTGATTGCCTCCTCAAAATTATACTATACGCATTAGGATACCAAATGATTGGTTTTTTATGCATAATTTTCTTCGGACTACACATATTAACAATGCAAAAATAATCTTGAGGTGATTTTATGGCACATTATTTACGTTGTAATCGTTGTGGTTATGATCTGTATGGACCAGAGTACTTAGCCAATGCGATTGATCCCTCCGCATCTTTATCCGGTGCTTTTTACCCAGATTCGGCACTGCTTGAACTTTACACTAAACCCGACCATCAAATTACATGTCCTTTCTGTCGCACCTCAGGTGATTGGTCGCATTAACTAAAAATATAAAAGAGCCGATGCATTCACATCGGCTCTTTTATATTTTTAATTGGTCGTTCGGTACTGAACGATCCATGTATTATACTTTTCAAAATCAAAATACTGAATGCCTGTATTTTCTGCTTCCATAATTTGATTCAGCAACTTATCTCTGTTCCATTTTTTTGCACTATTGTTATAAAACATAAGGGTGGCTTCTTTGTACCCATCTTTCCCAAGTTGTTTTCTTACTTGTTGCCATTCTGTGGCATCATCCACTCGGTAAACCCCTGGTACTTCCATCGGCATATAGACAGAACTATACATACGGTCTACTGCACGCGGTGTTGTTTTTCTATCCCACGTATGGGTAAGCGCCATATAGTCATCATTTTCATTGACATAGTCATAAAAATTGCCGATTTGATTCTTGTCTTGGTCTGCCCAAGTCACATCTAAATGGTACATTTTATTTTGGATTTTCACCATATTCCATGAGTGTCCTATATCGCCAGTCTTGCCTATAACCATCTGCGTAGGCACACCCACACTATTGAGTAAGTACATCATAAGTCTTGAATAGCCATCACATACAGCCACTCCGTCGATGACTGCCCCTTCCATTGTATGAATCTGGTTGGATCCATTGTCTAGGTAGGTTACTTGGTTGACTACATAGTCTACTAGTTCCCATTCTCTTTCATAATCCATCATCTTCTCTGTAACTTGCCCATTGATGATTTGAGGAATTAGTGTATACATCTTCTGTGTATACTGCTTAACAAGCGTAGCATCTTCAATAGGATACGTTATCTTCATAGTGAGTATCGGCCTCGCACCACCTGCATAGGTCATGCCATATTCTTCATACGTCAACGCTGGGTATTTCATACTGACCCGCTCTGCTGTTGTTTCTATAAGACTAAAGACTTGCTCACTTGTGTAGTTCCCTGTGGGCAAACGTAAGGTTACTTCTGATACCTGCTGTTCGAAGAGTTGCTTGATGATTTCTTCTAGTTCATCTAATGTTGTCAGTTTGTATTGGGTCACTACCCTTTGGTAGGGTATGGTAAATTGTGTGATACTGATGTTGTTTTTTTCTGAAGTCTTAGTGAGATAATACCTTCCAGGTTTTGTGATTACTGCACCACTTTCTACTGCTGTTGCCATACTACCATCTCTTGAAAGCATCCCCTTCTCTCCTAGCTGAAGTTGCACTTTCATTTGATTGACATTCCCAAGTGGTGTAATGATCGGCTTATTTACTGCAAATAATAAGGTACATTGTATGCACCATAAACAAAACACAAGTACGTGAAGACTTCTCCTCTTCATCATTCCCTCCTTACTTTAATCCCCTCAACATACATCTGACCATTCACGGTCACCATGATTTCCTCTACTTTATAATATGTACCAATGGTGTCTGCAATGCTTTGAATTGCTAAGGCTTGTTCGGCACGTGTGTAGCCACTATCCGCAAAATCCATTGATAAATCTACCTGCACTTTTTGTTGCTCTTTATCAAGATAAATCATATTAATCTCTGCATCATTCGGCAAAGGTTGTAGCATGTTTTCTTTAGGTTCGATACTTAGTATATCTGTAAGAAAATGACGCGGCTCTTCATTGGTCATAACGGCGATGGTCTGATACACTGTGCTCAGTCTTTCTGTTCTCGTATTTGGATAATATGCAGGCACCTGAATTCTCAGTGGTGTATTCATCTCAAAGCTCTCTAGCTTCATGACCTGCTTTTTGTTGTTCTTTTCATATTGTGCTTTCACAATCCCTATCTTTTCCGCATAATACTGGACAAGTTCATAGTCTTTATGGAGTGTTCGTACTTCAATAGTCTTGACGGTTCCTCCTGGTGTAAAGACTTCTTCATCGATGGCTGTAATGGTTCTTACAGCACCATCATGTAGATTCCAACTTTCTCCTTTTTCTAAAGGGAGCATAAGCACGGGATCTTTATATTGGCGTAAAAGTGTATAATCATTCTTGACGAAGCCATCTTCTATTGTCGCTACCTCATAAAGTATATCAGCTTCTTCTACATATACCCTCACAAGGGTCTCTTCCTCTGTCTGATAGCGTAATTGCATCACATTGTCTTTTATAAAGTCTACGGATACAACGAGTTCACCATCTTTTGTCGTATAGTTCCATAAACTATCCTTCGCTATTGGATAATAACTTTCTATAGACTTTGTAGCTTTCTGCGGTAATGGTGTTATGGTTTCATCTTCTATGATAATAATTTTTTTATTTTTGGTCGCTACACCTACGCTTACACTCATCACAAGAAGAATGATTCCTAGTGTGACTCTTTTTATCTGAGTACGCATCTGTGAGTTCCTTTCTATTAAGCATCTATTCTATTTACTATCATATTACCTAAAATTCTTTATAAAATCCATACTTTTTATAAAATTACTCTTTCAATCTGCTTGCCGCATCTATTATTTTGAATACTGAATCGATCTTTTCAACGGTATAGCTTGTATCTACTATTTGTTTATGGATCGCATCTGTGGTACATGTCTGGAACTTTCCACGTACCATTATTTGAAAAACATCATTTTCTTTTGTAGGATTAATCTCCATAATCTCTGCATCATAAAGTTCTAATTGCAGTTGTTGCGTTTTTAAAAATTGAAGTGCTTGTTCATAGTTTTGATAAGTTAAGCCTTCTATATCATAGTATTTTGAAATGCCGCTCATATCATAGGTGTTTAGTACTTGTGGCCATTTGTCCACATACTCTGTCATAAAAGCGATTAATGCTTGTGTGTCATAGATTGCTTCGGCCGGTATGACTTCACCTGATTTTTTCACCCACTTACTTTCAAACTCTTCGTAGGGCACATCCCATCCATTAGCTACTTTCATCATACTTGCTGTAATATCTTTCTTCACAGGGTCTATGCCACTGCGTACAAATTCCATTCCTAATGGTAAGATGACATAGTCTTCCTGTTCTTTTTGTTGAATCACCATATAAGAGTCATAAAGATTAATGTCTCCACCTTCTTCAACCCCAAGCACTTGACACGTCACAAAGTATCTGCCATAGTGGTCTTCTTCCATTCGTCCTTGCATGACGTCTATGGTTGTAATCCCATCTATAGTATCTGCCTCTAAAAGCTCCTGTACACCTTTCCAAATGTTTTCTTCATTTGTTACTTGTGTTGATGGTATTTCATTTCCTTTTTGTCGCGTGGTAGGTAGTTCCTGCTGCTGTTGCGGCTTATAACCTGCACAAAATAATATGATCCCACTTCCACCAGCTAGCAGTGGTATGAAAAACCTTCGTTTGATTCCCATAAGCTTAATCCTTTCTTAGTGATTTAATGCCTCGCAGATAGCATGCTTCATAGCTCTTATTTCACTACGCTTCCATACATTCACTAATCCTAAACTAAACAATATACCTATAACCATCACATCAGTTATAAGCCCCCCTATAAAAAACATAAAGAACAGCACAAGTCCTATGCCACCTATAAGGTATGGTTTTTTCTGCTGTGACCATATGTTTGGTAATTTCACTGTATCTTGCTTTACTTTGGCTATGTAGATGTACCATTCCGTTCTTACAAAAGGTTCACCTTTTTCATTAAGTCCTATTTCTAAAATACTTGTATCCTTAAGATTTTTCTTAAGTTTCATGTATGCTTCTTTTGAAGTCATCTTTTCTTTTAGTAAATAACTGGTCACTTTTACGCCTCCATATACTCTATTTGCTCCATTATGCCAAATCTTTTTTAACACAATATTAAGGCAAGCTTTTTTCCACAAAAAAAATTGCCTCGTACGTCCGAGACAATTTTTCTATCATGCCATATTTTTATTATAAAAGATGTGGATGGTCTATCCTAAATTTAAGGTAGCTGTGTTGGTTGATCATACCTGCAATCTCTAGTTTAAGCATCTCGTATTTGAGCACACTCATATCATAATCAAGCTGAGACATCATGCCTTTTTCATAGTACAGCGCATTCACTTGCTGCTGCTTTTCTTCTAGTACAAGCTGCTGCTCTTTAAGGGTATAGTCTGCTTCTAATTTTTTCATCGTGAGGTATGTATCTTTGATACGCTTTTCAAGTTGGTCTTGTGTAAGTTCCACTTGGTCTTTCTTATTTTCACGTTCTGCTTTTTTAGTGATGTACTGCATATAATCTTGGGTATAAATCGGTGTATCTTGTGCGACTCTTAATTCTTCATTTGCCTTCCATAAATCAATGTGGTCTTCTGCTTTACTTTTTGCGAAGCTATCTACGTTCATGACTTTACGGTAAGGTTCAAAGGTGAGCTCTGGCTTTTCTAGGATGTACATTTGCTTACTTGTACCAATCATATTGCAAAGCTGTGTGTACATCTGATCGATGTCTTTGATGAGCTTTTCTTTTTCCCCTTTAGACTGCTCTAGACGTAGTAGGATTTCTTCTACATAAAGCGTACTTTGAATCCCGTTAGCTTCTTCAATCTTTGCTTTTTGAATCTGCTTTTCTTGAAGCTCGATATTGGTTTCTAAGTTTTTCACTTGTGCTTCGGTCGCAAGAATGCTATCAAAAAGTTCCATCATACTTAGTTCGATGTTATCTTTCATCATACTTTGCTGCTTTTCCATATACTTAGGCTGTATATTGGCTTCGTCATACGCATAATAACCATAAAGAAGCTTTGCCATATCTGCATTTTCTTTGGCAAGTTCTGTATTACGCTCTTGTAATCTCAGTTGTGTGCTTGTATCTTGTGCGCTCTTGATGGCTTTTTCTAATGTGAGTACTTTAGGTTCTTTCGTTGCACCGTATACATTTGGTGTTGCTGCTTGCATCAGCATGGCAGCACTTAGCATATAAATCGCTAGTTTTTTACTACTCATTGAATCTCCTCCTCATTATTAATTATTTGTTTTTTTTATTTATTGTCACTTTTTATGCTTCTATACTTGATTTATTCATAGCGTAATGCTTCTACTGGGTCAAGCTTTGCTGCTTGCTTAGCTGGATACACGCCAAATACAATACCGATAAGACTAGATATACCTACGGCAAATACAATCATATCTAGTGTCAAATGAACTTGCATATCCAAGAGTGTCCCTATCGCAAGACCTCCTAGATAACCTAGTAACATCCCTATTATACCACCTAATACAGTGAGGATGACCGCTTCTACTAAGAATTGTCTTAAAATTTCTCCATTTGTTGCACCGACAGCTTTTCTTATACCAATTTCTCTTGTACGCTCTTTAACTGTCACGAGCATAATATTCATGATACCTATCCCACCTACGAGTAAAGAAATCGCTGCTACCAAACTAATAAAGCCTGTCACAACCCCCATGACCGCATCCATTTGATCAATCATCGCACTTGCACTCTGCGTCTGATACCCACCACTTGTATTATGTCGCTTGTCTAAAAGTCTACCTACTTGGTAGGCAATCTCAGATGGATTATGCTCTTCTTTCACCATAAAAGCCGCCTGATACGAACGCAAATCGCCGAAGTTGCTAATTTGGTCCATCACACTAAAAGGTATATAGATACTTAATGGCATCATCTCTTCTGGCATGCCGGGGAAGGTCATTGCCTCGAAAACACCGATAATTTCAAAGCTTTGGCTTTGTCCCAGCACATCTATTTCTACGATTTCACCTATTGCTGTTGCTGGATCATCACTCCCCATAATCGTTCTCGCATAAGTATCAGCCACGACAGCTACATTTGCCTTTGCGACTTCTTCTTGCTCTGTATACATCCGCCCTTCTACAATAGTGATTGATTGTACAATGTCTAGATTGTAAGGTATCCCTTGACAGAATACTTCTTTGTCTTCACCCTTATAAGTTTTGAGACTATCATATGTAGCTGGACCAATAAGAATAGCTTCTGTCACTTCTGGCATTTCTCTAATGGCTTGCAAGTCTTCTTGGGTAATCATATTTTCTATTTCTCTACCAGATGTGTTGATGGTGACAGCACCTCTCCCAATATCCTCAAAAGTAGAAAGCATCATCTCTCTTACTCCTGCACCTATAGAAAGTACCATAATGACAGCCCCGATTCCGATAAACATACCTAGCATTGTTAGGAAGGTTCGCATTTTGTTGCCTACTAGTTGGCGTACGGCCCCTTTTATACATTCTAAAATATTCATGCTACCCCTCCTATTCTATAATCACCTGGTCTAATTTTTCATCTGCTACGATACGTCCATCACGGAACACTACTTTACGCTTCGTATAAGCTGCAATCTCTGGTTCATGGGTTACCATGACAATGGTAGCACCTTCTCTATTAAGTTGCTGGAAAATCCTCATAATTTCGACGCTTGACGTGCTGTCTAAGTTCCCTGTGGGCTCATCTGCAAACAAAATAGCTGGTCGGTTGACCAAAGCCCGGGCAATAGCTACCCTTTGTTTTTGTCCACCTGATATTTCATTTGGCTTATGTTTGACACGATTGCCAAGCCCTACTTTTTCCAGTGCATCCAGTGCGCGCTCTTTACGTTCTTTATAACTCACCCCTGCATAAAGCAATGGTAATTCCACATTTTCTAGGATTGTCTGCTTTGGCAGAAGGTTGAATGCTTGAAAGACAAACCCTATCTTCTCATTACGTAGCTTTGCAAAATCCTTGTCTTTCATTTCTGATACGTTGACTCCGTCCAGTACATAGAGACCTTCCGTGGCTTGGTCAAGACACCCAAGTATCGAAAGAAAAGTAGTCTTTCCTGAACCTGATGTTCCCATGATGGAGAGGAACTCACCTTTTTCTACTGTTAAGTCTACATCAAAAAGTGCTTGGAGTTCTAACTTACCATTCTTATAGACTTTGTTCATCTTTTCTATCTGAATCATTGGCTTTCACCTGACTTCATTGCAAGTGGCTCATATTTTACCCCTGTGCCATCTTTAAGTGCTTCTGTAGGGTTTGTAACGACGATTTCACCTTCAGTTAAATCACTTACTTGTATATACTGATTGTTCGCAGTACCTTCTTTAACTGTACGCTTCTCTAGGATCCCTCCTTCTTTAACGACGAATACGTAGCTTTCATCTTCATTGTCTTCTAAGGTTGCAAGTAGTGGAACTGCTATGACATCCGCCACATCTTCTGTAATGATTTTTAAGTCCACTATAAGTCCTTCTTTAAGAACAGTATTTTCATCTAAGCTCACTTCTACTGGTATCGCTGTCGCTGTCGCAGCATTGCTAGCTCCTGCTTTTTGTACCGCCACGGGTGATACCATCGTAATGGTTCCTGTGGTTTCTACTGTAGTTGAACCGTTGTACTTCACCATTACTTTAAGCCCCTCTTCAAGTTGTGGTGCATAGTATGGTGATACTTCCGCTTTCACTATGAGCTGCTCTGGATTGATGATTTTAATGAGCTCTGCTCCTGGTGCGATGAATTGACCTTCAGCTACGTTAAGTGCTGCTACTACACCGTCTACTGGTGCCACGATTTGTGTCGTTGCTTTTTCGATTTGCTTAAGAAGTGCTTCTCGCTTAAGCTCTAGGCTTGCTAAGTCATTTTGTTTCATGGTGATATTTTGTGCTTTCGTTTCATCTTGTACTTCATTACGAAGGACGCTTAAGTCATATGTAGCTGTCTCTAATTGTTTAACCATGATATTTCTATTAGCTTCTAATGTTTGTACTTGACTTGTAAGGCTTGCCACTTGGTCTTCTTGACGTCTTACATTTTTACTCGCCTCATCTACATTTGTTTTTGATTCAAGCCCCCCGTCGTAGAGCGTCTTCGTAACGTCATAATGATTCTGCACTTTTTCTAAGTCTTCTTGTGCAAGCTCTAGTGATAAGGTGAGCTTTCTCATATTTTCATCACATTCTGCTAGAGCATTTTCTTTATTAGCCACCCCAAGCTCTGCTTCTGTAATGGTCTTTGCACTTGCATTTTGAATTTGGCTTAGTGCGATGCGACCACTTGCTAACTGTAAGTCTAGCTGGGTAAGATCTCTTTGTAAGTTCTCTTTCGTTTCTTCATCTAATAGAAAGAGTACATCACCTTTTTTGACTGTGTCACCGACTTCTACTTTTACTTCTTTTATTTGTGTATTCACTTCTCCATAGACTTTTTCTGCGTCTTTCGCATAAATCATCCCTGTGGAAGAAATCTTTGACTGAATATCTTGTTTGGTTGCTTTAGCTACTTGGACATACTTCCCTTTCAGATCTCCTTCAAGTGGTGCTTGATCGCTCCCCTTTGCTCCTAACATCCCAACTGCCGCCAATAGTACAACGGTTACACTTCCTATTCCTACTATAAGTTTCTTATGTTTCATCTGATTCTCTCCTCCTTCAATCTCTTGCCCATTTTATGCTTTTTTTTAGTCCTTTGCCATAGTTTCCTTATCAATTATACATTTTTCCACCTATACTGTCACTTTAGATACTTCTATAGAAAAGTTCAATTTGTATTTTATATACTTTCAGCATAAAGGAAAATTCTTAAGATTTTATTAAGATAACCTTAAAACCATCTTAGGTTTTAATAAATTTTTTTCACCAAAATCTTCCTCTCATTAGGCACTTTTACTAATCTTCTTTTTATTTTTATACTTTCAAGGCTAAGTAAGGTAAATTAATATTTGTATAATGATGCAGTTTGCTTTATAATAAAGAACAAGTTTAATCTGAATAGAGGTGCAAATCATGTACGAACAATTAATACGAGAAGCCAGAGAAAATATAAAAGACGTTGTCATTAAGACACCTCTTCTTTATAGCCCTATCTTTTCTAAAATCTCTGGTAATGAAGTCTATCTTAAATGTGAAAACTTACAAGTAACTGGTGCTTACAAAATTCGTGGTGCTTTAAATAAAATCAGAAGTCTCTCCGACGAAGAAAAAGAACGCGGCGTTGTATGTTCTTCAGCTGGTAACCATGCACAAGGCGTGGCTTATGCTGCTACTTTAACAAAAGTTGATTCGACGATTGTTATGCCTGAAACTACACCTTACCTTAAAGTCCAATCAACGAAGGATTTTGGTGGCAATGTAGTTCTTACAGGTAACTGCTACGATGATGCTTATAAAGAAGCAACCCGTATCGAGAAAGAAGAAGGTGCGACTTTCATCCATCCTTTTAATGACCCAGATATTATCTATGGTCAAGGGACTGTTGCCCAAGAAATTTTAGATGAGCTTCCAAGTGCTGATATCCTCCTTTGCCCTATTGGTGGCGGTGGCCTGATCAGCGGTGTCGCTCTTTATGCGAAGTCTATCAATCCAAAGATTAAAGTCATCGGCGTACAAGCTGAAGGTGCTAATGCTATGGAGCGTAGCTTCAAGTCTGGTACCCTTACAGCCCTTGATTCAGTAGATACCATCGCAGAAGGTATCGCTGTAAAAACACCTGGTGACCTTACTTTCTCTTACATCAAAGAGTACGTAGATGATATCATCACTGTCAAAGACAGTATGATTGTAGATGCTTTCTTAATGCTTACAGAAAAGCACAAGCTGATGGCTGAAACTTCTGGTGCTGCTTCTCTTGCAGCGCTTCGTAAGCTTAATGTCAAAGGCAAAAAAGTAGTATCAATCATCAGCGGTGGTAACATCGATATGCTAACTATCTCTGCACTTATTCGTAGTGGTCTTGTATCACGTGGTCGTCTCTTCTGCTTCACTGTAGAGCTACCAAATACACCTGGCCAACTTGTAGAAGTATCTAAGATGCTCAGCAACATTAATGCGAATGTAGTTAACTTAGAGCATAATCAATTCAAAGCACGTAACCGCTTCAAAAATGTACTCTTAGAAATCACCGTTGAAACCAATGGTTATGAACACATTCAGCAGATCAAGTCTACTTTTGAAGAAGCTGGCTACTACATCGAGCAGCTTTACTAAATAGCACATACAAAAAGAGGATTGCCTAGGCAATCCTCTTTTTGTATGTAAGTTTAGCTCGCTTTTGATGGCATTCCTTTTGTATAAGCTTTCCAATCTACATCTGGCAATTCATCCAGTAAGAACTGGAGTAATTTGAAGTATTCTTTTTTCCCTGTGGGATGAAAGCTAAAAAGTACTTTTTCATCTGTACGACATACATCAATCACAAACTGTGATTGGTCAATACGCGCGCCATGTACATACCCTACTTCTTCAAGTTTGAATACACGATATGGCTTACCAAACTGCTTAAGCTGTGCTGTAAACCAATTATTCGTTATTTTAATCGTACATTCATTAATGCCTCCCCCAACTTTGATTTCTGCCTTTGGCTTTCCATACATTTCTTTCTCAAAGTCTTCTACTGCCTTATCACTTGTAAGATATGGTACTAAATCTGCCTCTACTGCTAAAGGCATTTCTTTAATTTGATTTCTTAACCCTACTACGGATACCAATACTAAGAAAAGATACACTGGCAAGATACAGATAAGGCCCCCTTGTAATTGATAATCCTCAAGGGTGATTACCATTGCGATAAGTGCAACGATCACTGCTATTGTACTTCCAATAAGTATGGTATTTCTTTTGTTTTTGGCCTGCTTTCTTGCTTTTGCTGCATCTGCTTGTCTTTCCTGCATCCATTTTGATTCCATCATTATTTCCCCCTCATTTTATTCATAACCCGTACATGCCTATTATATATTATTTTTTATATTTTTCAAACTATTGTGAAGTTGAATAAAAAACCTTACCTCATGATTGCTCATGGGGTAAGGTTTTAGGGAATATTATGCGTTGTATACTACCATTTGGCCTTGTTTTACAGCTAAAGCGTTTGCTTCATCTGTATCAAGGTGCATTTCAAGTGTGAAAGTTGGGTCTACACGTACTAATACGTCGTGTAATGTACCACGTCTTTCACCTGGGAAGTCGATTGATACAAGCTCTTTATCTGCTACACCGAAACGCTCAGCATCTGCTGGTGACATATGGATATGTCTTTTCGCTACGATACAACCTTGCTCAAGTTCTACTTGACCTTTTGGTCCGATAAGTGTTACAGCTGCTGTACCTTCTACGTCACCTGAGTCACGAAGTGGTGCAGCTACTTTTAAGAACATAGCATCTGTTGCAGATACTTCTACTTGTGTAGCTTTTCTGATTGGTCCAAGGATACGAACGTTATCAAGTTTTCTGCCTTGTGCGCCAACTACTGTTACGCGTTCGTCAGCTGCAAATTGACCACCCATAAGTTCTTTGATTGGGTGAAGTTCACTACCTTCTCCAAATAAAATGTTTAAATGTTCTTGTGAAATGTGTAAGTGTCTTGCTGAAATCCCTACTTTAATTTCTAAGCTCATAATAGCCTCCATAATTTCCTTAAATGATCGTTATTCATCCGAAGATGAATGGTTTATATGTGTATCTTGCCAGTATTAAAAGCCTCCCCCAGCCGTGTCTAGTGGTCTGTGTCTAGCTAATGTGTTCTAGTGTATCTTATGATACGTAGCTTTTAAGTACTGTTAAGTTACCTGCAAATGAGTATGATCCAAGTGTAGCTGGTATAAATACGCTATCGCCTGTCTTAAGTTCTAATGTTGTATCGAAGCTTGCAAGTGTGCCTTCTCCTTCAACAACAGTGTACATGAAGAATTTCTCTTCGTTGCTTGTCTCTACAAGCTCACCATCTATCACAAGTTTTTCTACTGTGAAGTACTCACCTTGACAAAGAAGTCTCTCATCAATTGCAAGTTGTGGCTTAAGTGTAAGGTCAGATACGTCCATTGCTTTATCAAGGTGCATCTCACGACCTCTATTGTAATCGTATACGCGGTATGTGATATCGCTGCTTTGTTGGATTTCTGCAATGATTACGCCTGGGCAAATCGCATGGATAAGGCCACTTGGAATATAGAAGAAATCACCTTTCTTAACAGGGATTCTGTTAAGATGTGCATCAAGTTCGCCAGCTAATGCTGCTTCTTTGAATGCTTCTTTATCTGTAGTAGTAGTACCCATAATAAGACTTGCATCTTCTTTTGCATCTACTACGTACCAGCACTCTGTCTTTCCAAATTCATTTTCTACGCGTCTTGCGTAGTCATCACCTGGATGTACTTGTACAGATAAACTATCATTTGAATCAATAAGTTTCACAAGAAGAGGGAACTCTCCTTTTACTTTTGTTCCTATGAAAGCTTCTCCGTATTTTTCTGTAAGCTCTACAAGTGTAAGTCCTGCATCTGGTCCATCTGCTACAACACTCATGCCTGCGTTATGACCTGATACGTCCCAACTTTCACCGATTACGCCTTCTGGCATATCTGTTCTGTATTTTTCAAATCCTCTTCCACCCCATATACGTTCTACATAGACTGGCTTAAATACATATGGTCTCATATTCTAGTCTCCTTATTTGTTCGATAAAGCTGCAATAGCTGTTCCTATCAGGTTAAGGTCTTCACCTTGAAGGAATTCATAATGTCTACCGTGGTTTTTCACGAGGAACTCTTTCATATAGAAATCAAATTTCTCTTTGTAGTCTTTGAGTTTGTAGAAAGTCGTACCTTCTGCTACAATGGCTACTGGTTTTGCAGGATCAAGTCCTGTATTTGTCTTGATGATAATACCACTTAATTGCATAGCACATGCTTTTGCCGCACGTTCAATCATAGCATCTATTATCATATAAAGCAATGTTCTATCGCTATCTTCTGCGATTGTTTGTACAAGTAAGTTTGCTTCATCATGTGGATTTGCCATAAATAAGCTTACATCGATAAGCTGGCAGTTTGTCATTGCTAGAAGTTTTTCGTTACATGTTGCACTAAAGAACGCTTCTTTTGCTGCTAAGTGAAGGACTTCTTGTACCACTGGTCCTAAGTAACGTCCACTTACCATTTTTTCAAATTGGTAATCTCCAGGATTTGCAGTTGTCGCATCAAAAGCTTCATCTACTACACCACGTGGAAGTTTGTTATAGCCACCTGATTCCATATTAATAATCATTGTAGATTCTGTACTACCACTGAGTTTCTTTATATTATCCACTTGTTCCATATAGCAAGCGTTTGTACCAGTCCCAAAGATAAAGCCAATGTAACCATCAAATCTGCGGTGTGCAGTGATGCCTTTTCCACCAAGTAGTGTAGCTACTGTATCATTTAAGATAACAACGCTTCTGTCTTTGCCATCAAGTTCTTTAAGGCCTTCTACAAGATTAGCGCCGATCTTTTCCCCTACTACTTCTGGTGCTTTCACTTCTTTTGTCCAGCGCACAAGCGTAGCGTCTTTATCTTCGCCAATCTCAGCTGGATAGGAGAAACAAAAACCAATGTCTTGTGATTTTTTTGCTACTTCTTTAGTATGGTCTACAAAGGCACCAAAAAATTCTTTTTTTGTAAGTTCTTCTTTGATTCCTGGCATTTGTGTTTTACTAAAATCACTTATCACAGGTTGCATCTCTGCATCAAATGTTACAAGCCCTACTCTAAAGTTCGTGCCACCTGCATCAATAACCATTGCAGATTCATTTTGGTACTGACGGTTTTCTACTGTCAAGTATGTTGGGATCATCGCAAGGCTACTTGCTTCCCCGTCAAGTCCATTACTCATTTCCTTGATAAAAGTATCGCAAGCTGTCGCCATATCGATAGCTTCAAAATGCATACCATGTTTCGTTAAAAAATCTCTTACCATTTGTTTCATGTTGTTCTTCCTTTCTGTCATTTCCTTATAAGTTTACTCCAAAAACATTTGACACCCCAAACAAAAAATAGGCTAGGATGTATTATTTACTTGTCTATAATACCATGCCTAGCCTATGAAGTTAACACCTATTTACTTGAAGGGATCATTAGAACCAAGATTTTAATTCGTTTACCTTTTCATGTGTAAGCTCTTTTGCAAGGTGTGCGAAAAGTCTTACTGAGTTTTCAAGGTCATCTAAGTGAATGATACTGTTGTGTGCATGACCGTATCTTGTAGCGATTGATACTGTTAATGGCACTGCACCATCATGTGCTTTATGCATTTCACCTGTATCTGTACCACCACCAAGCATGATGTCTGATTGGTGAGGAATGTTGTTTGCATCTGCTACTTCACGTGCAAGTTTGATGAACTTTCTGTTTCCGATAGCTGTTGCATCTAAGATTGCGATAGATGGGCCTTCACCAAGTTTAAGTGTTGAGTCGTAAGCCTTGCAACCTGGTGTATCACCGTAACCACCGATATCTGTAGAGATACATACATCTGGATTGATTTTTTGAGCTGCTGTCTTCGCACCACGGATACCTACTTCTTCTTGTACTGTTCCTACAAGGTATAAGTCACATGGAAGTTCTACATTTTGGATGTTACGAAGAAGTTCGCTGATGATTGCACAGCCAACTCTGTTGTCCCATGCTTTTGTTGCTACGAATCTTGGGTTTACAAGTGGCTTGTATGCAGATACTGGCGTGATAGGGTCGCCTACTTTGATACCTGCTTCTAAAAGCTCTTCTTTGTTTTTTACACCGAAGTCGATGAATAAGTCATCCCACTCGATTGCAGCTTTCTTTGATAAGTCTTTTGATGGCTTATGACCGATAACACCTGGGTATTCTCTACCGTCTTCAGTTGTTACACATACGTCTTGAGTCATAAGCTGTGCTGGCCACCAGCCACCGATTGGCTTGATGTAAGCAAAGCCTTTATCATCGATATCACAAATTAAGAAACCGATTTGGTCTAAGTGAGCTGAAATCATTACTTTAGGGCCATTACCTTTACCTTTTTTTACGAAGATAATGCTTCCTAAGTTATCGAATTGTACTTCATCACAAAGGTCTTTTAATTCGTTGTACATAAGTTTTGCAACTTCACCTTCATGTCCTGAAATACCATTTGTTTGAGTTAATGCTTCAATAAAATCATGTTTGAATGTAAATTCCATCGTCGTCACCTCATGTATTATATAGTTTAATAGTTTGTTTTTATTATTTACCTAATGTATCTAATGCTCTTGTTAAGTCTTCTAAGATAAGTTCTGGTGCTTCAAGTCCAATGTAAAGACGGATAAGGTCTTTTGATTGACGTACTTCTGCTAAACCTTTGTGGTTTGCTTCGTTGTTGTAGTTTGGTGAGATTGCTAAACTTTCGAATCCACCCCAGCTTACGCCAAGTTTGAAGAGTTTGAAAGCATTCATAAAGTTTGTAAGTTCATCGTAGTTTCCAAAGTCTACTTCTACGCTGAATAATGTTGTGAATCCTGTAGCTTGCTTTTCGTAGATTTCTTTGTCGCGTCCTGTGAAAGCAAGAGGATGATTGATCTTTCTTACTTTTGGATGGTTTTGTAGAAGTTCTACAACTTGTTTTGTTGTTTCTGTCTGGTATGCAAGACGTTGTGGTAATGTACGAAGACCACGAAGGATAAGCCATGCATCAAATGGAGGCATTACCCCACCACCGAATTGGTGACCGATTTCGAAGATACGGTCTACGATTTGGTAGCTACCGATTACTGCACCACCTACAGTGTCACTATGACCTGCGATGTATTTTGTACATGAGTGAAGTACGATATCAATGCCATGTGTTAATGGTTTTTGATTAAGTGGTGTCGCCCATGTATTATCAATTGCTGTTAAGATATTTCTTTCTTTTGCAATTGCTGCTACTTTTTCAAGGTCAAGTACATCAAAGTTCATTGTTGATGGACTTTCAATGTAGATCATCTTTGTGTTTTCTTTGATGTAGTCTTTGATTTCTTCTTCATCTTTTACGAAGCAGTTTGTGTATTCAACACCGAATTTACCAAGTGTTTTTACATATGAAAGTGCTGGACCATAAACGTTGTTTACGAAGAGAATGTGATCGCCTTGTTCTACGAATGTGAAGATCGCTGAACTAATGGCAGCCATACCTGATGCGAAGCACTTACATTTCTCACCGCGCTCAAGCTCTGCTAATTTATTTTCAAGGATTTCAGTCGTTGGATTCACACCACGTGTATAAACGTAGTTATTTCTCTCTGCTGTAATGCCTCCTAAGAAACTATCCCAATCCTTAAATGAGAAAAGAGATGTTTGAACGATTGGTGGTGCGATAGCTCCCCAATAGTCTTGATTGTTTTCACATGCATGTAAGCATATTTTTGAGTCTTCTTTTTGCCAGTTGTTCATAACTGCCTCCTTATGTATAGCTTGTTAGTAACGAAGTTGCTAGCAACACATGTCATATATATCATTTGCCATGAGATATCGATTCATTCCTAACTCTTATTCATTGTTTTTAGATTCAAAAAGTTATTTTTCAGACTTTTTTTATGCATTTTATCAGATATTAGCCCTTAAACAACTCCTTTTTTTATTATAATATCACTTATTTTTAGGTTAGTAAAGTGCTATATACCAAATATATCATTATTTTTAAATTTGTTATCTAAGTCTAGCACACTCTTTTACATAATTCTTCTTTTTATGTTGCTTTTAACCACCCTAAGTTGTATAATTACACATGTTATTTATACTTAATATACATAGTTTATGGAGATTAAAATGATGAAACACATGCGGACAATTTTTTCACTCACTTTAGGCACACTTCTTATGTCTATCGCCATTAATGGACTTCTCGCTCCAAACAGCCTGCTAAGTGGTGGGGTAAGTGGTTTGGCACTTTTTTTACACTTAATTTTCGATTGGAAACTAAGTTTGCTCACCATCTTCCTCAATATCCCACTATTTATTCTGGCTTTTATTTATCTCAAGAAACGCTTTATCATTTTTAGTTTACTCGGCATGTCCCTTCTGTCGTTATGGCTCGAGTTAACGCAGCACATTATCATTCCTACTACCAATCCTTTAAGTATCATTTTAGTAAGCGGTTTGTTAAACGGACTCGGTATGGGGATTATCTTCCGCGCTGGCGGTTCTGTGGGGGGCACAGATATCGTCGCTAAAATCTTAAACCAAAAACTTTCATTCAGCATGGGAAGTGTACTGTTTCTTATCAACATGACCATCATGCTGACTTCAGCTTTTGTCTTCGGTATCGACATCGCCGTAGTCACAGCTGCCAGTATGTTTGTAAGTAGTCAAACAACCAACTACGTTGTGGACGGTCTCAATAGACGTCGTACAGTAACCATCATCACATCACCAGCTTCCGGGGAAAAGATTTCTCACGAAATCATGGATATCATGGGCCGTGGTGTAACGATCGTACCCGCCATCGGTGGTTATACACAGAACGATAAAGCCATCCTTTATACAACGGTTAATCTTAGAGAAGTCGCAAAATTGAAAGCACTGGTATCACTTCATGACACTCACGCATTCGTAACTATTGCTGACACTGCACAAGTTATCGGAAACGGTCGTGGTTTTATACCATTAGAAAAAGCATAAAAAAGAGGAGATCTACACGATCTCCTCTTTTTTCGCCCCTACACTACGCCCTTTAATAAGACTTGTCTTTACAAGAATTTTTTCGTTTATTTCTTCGCCATTTACCAGCTGATTCAGCACTTCAACAGCGCTCTTACCTACACACTCTTCATCTTGTCTGATATGTGTTAATTCATAATCACCAAGATACTCATGCGGTGCATCAAAGCATACTATACTTAAATCTCTAGGTACGTTTTTACCCATATTGACAGCCGCTTGTTTGACTATTTTTCCTAGGAAATACTCCGTAGTGACTACTGCTGTGATATCTGAATTTTCCTCTAAGAAACCGCTAATAGCTTCAAACGTCTGATTCATATCAGATGGACAATACGTATCTGGGATAATACACTTCGCTTTATCAAAAATAGCGATATGTGTTTTGTGTTCTATACTCGCTTCAATATAACCTTGCTTACGTTCATCTAACGTTGTAGCTTCATGATCTTTCGTCGTAATAAGTGCTATATGTTTATGGTTATGCTTTACTAGATACTCAACTGCTTGTTTCATTCCCCCAACGTTATCTGAGCCTACGAACGGTACGTGTATCCCATTAAGATAACGGTCTACAAATAAAATAGGAAACTTTTCAACGACTAGCTTTAGAATCTCTTCGCTATAGTAATCACCATGCACTGGCATAATGATGATACCTTCAGCACCCATTTCTATAAGTTCATCAATGGCTTTCATTTCTTGTTCTTGATTTCCATAGGATTTCTTCACGACTAAGTCGTACCCCATCTCTCTCGCTCTTTCATAAGCGCCATCAAAAACACCAATTCCAAAACTATGCCACATAGCTTCCATTACAAGCCCTATTATCTTTCTCCCTTTTGTTTTCAGCGGAGCTTCTCCTTTTTGCTCTTCGAAACTCTTTCCCCCTGCTACAAAACTTCCGATTCCTGGATAACGTATCACTACACCTTCATCAACTAGCATATTCATCGCTTTTTGACTTGTAATACGGCTTACATTGTATTTTTCCGATAATTCTTTTTCTGTAGGCAGGCGGTCTCCAGGCTTATAATTCTGATGTTCGATCTCTTCTAGTAGCCTTTTGTAAATCTGGACATACAAATACTCACTATTCATCAACCTAAGTCCCTCCTTTTTTTATGTATCAAGTATACATGATACAGCTTGTCATATCAATATATATCCTTTATTCACCTTTTTTATACGTTTCCAAACACAAGAAAACAGGTAGTATCGTTCCCCACCTGTTTTCTTTGTCATTATCTAGCTTTTGAACTTTGCTTTTTAATTACATAGAAGCAACCTGCAGCTACAACGACCGAAATCATTGTACTTAGTAAAGCAATGGTTGTATCTGTCTTATAAACAATAGTAAGTACAAGACTTATACTATTAAGTGCCAAAAGTGTTAATGCAATTTTAAAAAGTATCTTTATAAATTCTTCTGGAATATTATTTAGTATATCCATTTTGGTACATTTTTTTCTTCGTGACATGCTACCAGATCCTCTCCAACTTTTTTAAGTTCTGGACACTCTCTTTCACAAATTTCTGTTGCATAAATACATCTTGGATTGAAACGACAACCTGAAGGTGGATTCGCTGGATTTGGCATTTCTAGACTCTTAAGTGGAAGCTGTCTTTTACCACGACTTATTTTTAAGTCTGGCACAGGAATCGCTGAGATAAGAGCTTGTAAGTATGGATGTCTTGGATTATCAAGTACAGTTTGAAGTGGACCTGTCTCTACAAGTTTCCCTAGGTACATAACGCCGATTTTTCCATTTTGTCCAATATATCTAGCTGTTGCTAAATCGTGTGTGATGTAGATAAATGAGATGCCCATTTCTTTATTCATTTTTGCCATTAAGTCAAGCAATGAAATACGCAAAGATACGTCTACCATTGATACTGGCTCATCTGCAACAATAAGTTTTGGTTTTACAGATAAGGCACGTGCAAGTAATACACGCTGTCTTTGACCACCACTTAATTGGTGTGGGTATTTTTCGATGAACTGCTCTGCTGGTGTAAGACCTACTAATTGGAACAATTCAACAAGTTTATTATACGCTTCATCTTTTGTTTTTACAATGCCATGACTCATCATCGGATCTTTTAATGAGTTGAAAAGTGTACGCGCTGGGTTAAGTGCTGCATAAGAGTCTTGGTGTACCATTTGCACTTCTCTTCTGAAGTCATCTTTTTCCGATTTGTTCATGTCTTTTACATTTTTACCTTTGTAAACAACACTTCCACCTGTTGGATTAAAGAGCCCTACGATGATTTTACCGATTGTTGTTTTACCACAACCACTCTCACCTACAAGTGCCATGATTTGGCCTTCTTCGATGTCAAAACTTACATCAACTACAGCACCAACTTTGTTCGTCTTCTTTTTGAAGAAGCCTCCACTTGTGCCTTTAAAGTACATATCTAGATTATCAATTTTTAATAATGAACTCATTAGTTGTTACCTCCTTTGCAGCGAATACATCTTACATGATGCTCTTCATTAAACGCTACTAAACCAATTGGTTGCTTTTCACATTCTGCTGTCTTAAATTCACATCTTGGTGCAAACTGGCAGCCTTCTGGTCTATTGATTAAGTTTGGAGGATTACCTTTGATTGCTTTACGTTTTGTTACATCATCGGTAAGAGATGGTGTCGCTGTGATAAGACCTTTTGTATATGGATGTTGTGGCTTTTCGAAGATATCATGTACTGTACCGATCTCTACTACTTGTCCAGCATACATTACCGCGATACGGTCTGCCATTGAACCGATAACTGCAACGTCATGTGTAGACATGATCATTGTGATATTCATTTGCTCATGGATTTCTTTTAAGATATCAAAGATATATGCTTGTGTGATAACGTCTAGAGCTGTTGTAGGCTCATCTAAGATAAGTACTTTTGGATCTAAGATTAAGCTTAGTGCAATAATCGTTCTTTGCTTCATTCCACCACTTAATTGGTGTGGGTATGAATCAAGTACACGCTCTGGATTAAGTCTTACGAACTCAAGAAGTTGTGTCGCTTTTGCTACGACTTCTTCTTCTTTGTAGTTTTTGTTATGTGCAGCTACGGTTTCGATAAAGTGTTCTTTAATTGTAATGATAGGATTCATTGAGTTCTGTGCTGCTTGGAAAACCATCGCTACATCTTGCCATCTGAATTGATTTAATTCATTTTCTGACATTTTTAAGATATTGTTACCTTTGTAAAGGATCTCACCATTTGTGATTTCACCTGGTCTAGAAACGATCTTTAGAGCTGTAGAAGCAAGTGTTGTCTTACCGCTACCACTTTCTCCTACTAGTCCAATAATTTCACCTTCACGAATATTTAAACTTACTTGATTTGATGCACGTAGTACCCCACGAGTTAGCATGAAATCAACAGTTACATCTTTAAATTCAATTATGTTATTCTTCATTGTGTTCACTCCTTCTTACATACTTTTAGTGAGATAATTTAGGGTTGAAGGCATCATCAAGTCCATTTGCAAAGAATAAACAACCCATTTGGAATAACATGATTCCACTTACAGGTGTTAAGAAGTAGATAAGCGCTGTCGAACCATACATCGCACCTGTTGTTGTTGTTGCTAAGTTGATCATCATTCCCCAGTGTGATGAAGAGAATGGAACAAGACCAAGTACCATTAGACCTACGCTGGCTGTAATAGCACCTTTCATGATAGAGATAAAGCTTACAAGGATGTATGAAATCATATTTGGAAGCATCTCTTTAAAGATAATGTGGAATGTACCCATTCCTAATACACGGCTAGCTTCTACGAAGTCTCTGTGTTTTAAAGAAAGAATCTGTGCACGAATCGATCTCGCAAGACCTGCCCATGACCACATACTCAGTAGGAAACCGAAGAGTACCGGGTTATCTATCTTCATAATCATCGAAAGTACCATCATAATCGGGAAACTTGGTACTGTAAGCATTACACCTGTAATACCCATTAATACTTCATCAATCCAACCGCCAGCTACACCAGCAATTGTACCAACTGTAAAACCGATAGAGATAGTAATAACCCCAGCAATGAAAGCAACAAGTAATACGTTTCTTGAACCGTGTACGAATTGTGCTAATGTATCACGACCTGCATAGTCTGTACCTAACCAATGCTCCATTGAAGGACCTTGAAGTCTTTCAGCATAGTTTGTGGTTGTCGCCTCTGGAATAATTTCTGGTCCAACTGTAGCCATTAATAAGAAGAATATAAGAATAATCATTCCGACCATAGCTTGTTTATTTCTACAAATCACTTTAAAAACGGATTTAAGTTTTTTCATAGGTTTGTTCTCCTTCTCTTAATTATTATCTTGTACGAATACGTGGATCGAGTACTGAGTACATAATCTCAGCTAAGATATTTGCAACTACTACCGCTATTGTAATCATTAAGAATAAACCTTGCATTAATGTGTAGTCACGTGTTGCAATTGCTTGATTTAAGTAGAACCCAATACCTGGGTAAGCAAATAAGTTTTCCACAAGTGGAGAACCACCGAATAACATACCGAAGCTGATTGTTAAGCTTGTTACAAGTGGTAAAATCGCATTTCTACCTACATATTTTGTACGAATTCTTCTTTCTGAAAGTCCACGCGCACGTGCCGCCATGATGTAATCTTCACCAAGTACACTTACTGAGCTACCTTTCATAGCAAGTGCCCAACCACCCATACCTGTTACTACATAAGTAAGTACTGGTAAACATGCATGGTAAAGTACACTTCCGATAAATTCTAAGTTCATTCCTACTTCTACCATTGGGCCGTACGCACCACGTCCTGGGAACCAACGTAACTTTGTCGCTAAGAAAAGAACTAATAAGAAACCAACGATATAATCTGGTAATGATCCTGAGATTGATGCATATGCGGAGACAATCGGATCCACAATGGTATTTCTTTTTAAGGAAACAAACATTCCTATTAATACCCCCAACGTGAAGGCTATTCCTATTGATACCGTTAAGATAAACAACGTCCATGGTAATGCACTAGCTATAATTTGTGTTACAGGTCTCTTTGAAGTAATTGATATCCCTAAATCCCCTGTTACTAATTTTCCTATGTAACCAACATATTGTTCAATGACTGGTTTATCTGGATCATAGTTAAGCATCGCTTTAGCCTTTTCATAAGACTCTTTATAATCCATACCTTGTTGAAGCATTCCCATCGCCATACTTTCTACTGGATCACCAGGCATTGCTCTAATTACAAAGAAAGTAATAGATGTAGCAAATAAAATTGTTACTAGAACTGTTATGATTTTTTTAACCCAATTCATGTCAATTTCCTCCTATCAATAAGCTAACAGTTATTTTTTAACGTTTAAAGTCACTTTTCACTTCATTGGATGTATCGTATTGTTATGTTTGATATAGCATTCCAGAGAATCGTCCTCCTCCCAGTTGTATCAATCCTCTTCTCTGAAGTACAATACAGTATTCATGCAAGCTCCGAGCTACTTTGTTATGTTTTATACTATATTTATAACATATATTATGTAGTCTGTAAACATTTTTAATAAAAATAGTAGGTATATCTATGTATTTCTTCTATGTTTTTAGGCACTTTTTTATAAATAGCCTTTTTCATTGAGTAAAGTATATAATTTTTTTGTGCTATTTTTTCAAAACCTGTTGACTTTTCCCCTATATAATTATACTATAAATACACAAAGCAACAAATGTACTGTCAAATATATCATTTGTGTTGTGTATTTGTTCCATTTGTATTGTTCTTTATATAACTATACATAAGACAATTTCGTTTTTTCTTCTTTATATAGGGAACTTTCAAAAAATCTAAAATTTACTACTTACGGAGGAATGACTATGAATTTCAAAAAACTTGCATCACTCGTTTTAGCGACAAGTTTAGCATTAGGTGCATTTACTGGCTGTGCGAGCGGAAGCGGAAGCACTACTTCACCTGATGGAACTGTAAAGGTAGACAAAAAGAGTCCTTACTACAAAGCTGCTGAAGCAAAAATCTTCAGAGTAGCTGGTGGATACGAGCCACCTGAAACTGCTCACGCAAATGTTTGGGCTTCAGGAAGTGTCGGTAATATCGGTGACTTCGCTCACGAGAAACTTTTCGACTACATCCCACTTCCAGAGCAAACATACATGCCAGTACTTGGTGAATCATTCTCTCAAGAAGGCAATGTTATTACTATTAAATTAAGAGAAGGTGTAACTTGGAACGACGGTACACCATTCACAAGTCAAGACGTTATCACTACTTTCAACTTAGGTTTCATCGGTGGTTGGATCGTATGGGATCACCTTGAATCTATCGAAGCTACTGATGAGTACACAGTAGTTGCTACATTAAAAGCACCAAATGCCATCACAACACAATTAGTAACAAACGTTGTTATTAACTCTCCATACCATATCTACAAAGAGTGGGCTGATCAAGCTGCTGAAGTTGTAGCGAACAGAAAACCTGGTACAGATGGTAAGAAATACGATGAAGCGACAAACGAAGCTGTATCTAAAGTACGTGATAGCTTACATGCTTACAAACCAGAGGTAAAAGAACTTGTAGGTACAGGTCCATTTGTCCTTACAAACTTAACAACTTCTGAAGCTGTTATGACAAAAAATGATAAATACTGGAATCCAGACAACATTCATATGGATGAAGTACGTCTCGTTCGTACAACAAGTCTTGAGTCTCAACTGAACTTAATCATGTCTCAAGGTTTCGATATGGAAAACTTAGGTTTATCTCCAGACGTTCATACTCAAGTTGTTAAAGACAACCCAGGTATGCGTATCGTTCTTGGTGCTGACCTTGGTCAACCATCATTACAGTTCAACATGAAGATCGCTCCAATGGATAACAAACTTATCCGTCAAGCTATTCATCATGTAATCAACCGTGAATCTTTACTTTTAATCGCTGAGCCAGGTTCTGAGCCAGCTGACTTAACATCTTCTGGTATGATTCCAGCGATGCGTGATGGTTTCTTATCAAAAGAATTCCAAGATTCATTAATCGTATACAACAACGATACAGCTAAAGCTGAAGAATTACTTACACAAGCTGGTTGGGCTAGAAACAAAGATGGTATCTGGGCTGATGAAACTGGTAAAGTTGTAGAATTAGAATTCGCTACTGCAAGTTCATTCCCTACATTCTTCCTTTGTGCAGATGCTATCGTTAACCAATTAAACGAATTCGGTCTTAAAACACAACTTAAAT
>JBOGBZ010000101.1:0-17527 GCA_051656485.1 Cellulosilyticaceae bacterium | reverse complement strand
GTTCTAGAATCAATTTGTAGTAAAATACTACAACGATCATTTCGAACTGAGCTACGCGTCCAATTCACTCTAACTGTTAAGTGAATTATCTCATACTTGGCGGTTGGTGAGGATACGGGGGGTTATAAATCGCTTACTAAATAGCAAAAGCACTGTTAGTTTTCTTCCCTCTAACAGTGCTTTTGCTATTTATATGTTGAAAGCTTCACTATACCCCTAGTTCGTAATAGGTGAATCCTGCTTTTTTTGCTTCTTCTCTATCTAAGAAATGTCTTGTATCTAAAATATTTTTCTTATTCATAAGTGGTGCTAATTGACTAAAAGGAATTTCTTGAAACACCTGATGTTGTACCCCTAATACGATAAGCTCACTCTCTTTGCATGCCTCAACAAGTTCTTTTGTTGAATAGACATTTTTATCTACATAAGGATCGACTACCGCTACTTCATAGCCGTTGTCTTCAAGCAAATGGATAAGCTCTACAATGGGACTTTCGCGAATATCATCAATATCTGGTTTGTAGGTCATGCCCAGTATACAGATTTTTTTGGGGTCATCTGCCTGAGGCACAATTCTCTGTATCCTTTCAAAAACATGGGCTGGCATACTGTCATTAATCTGTCTTGAAAGGCAAATGAGCTTTGCTATTTCTGGATAATCTTCTACAAGAAACCAAGGGTCTACTGCAAGACAATGTCCACCTACACCTGGACCTGGACTTAAAAAGTTCACCCTTGGATGCTTATTACATAAGGCGATGACTTCCCATACATTGATCCCCGCTACTTCACAAACTTTAGCTAGCTCATTGGCCAGTGCTATATTTACATCTCTAAAAGTATTTTCCATAATCTTGCACATTTCAGCAGTTTTTGTAGAAGTTACATAAAGCTCACCTTTTACAAATAGCTCATAAATACTTTTTATATGTTTCGCTGATGCTGCATCTATGCCACCAATAATACGGCTATTGTAGACTAATTCTTCTAAAATTTTACCTGGAAGTACGCGTTCTGGGCAATATCCCACGCAAATATCTTGTGGTACATGTAACCCTGTCTTCTCCAGTATTGGTGTTACCAATTCCTCTGTAGCCCCTACTCTTGATGTTGATTCTAAAATCACTGTGTCACCTTTTTTGATGACTTCTAAAAGACTTTCTGTCGCTTTCTCTACATAGCTCATATCAGCCCCTTTGTTTGACAAGATAGGTGTTGGTACTGTAATGATAAATACATCTGCTTCTTTAGGCTTATGGCTTACTTTCAATTTTCCTTCAGCTACCACTTGTTGTACTGCTTCCGCTAGAAAAGGCTCTTCTATAATCACTTCTCCTTTTTTCAACGCCTCTATCACCTTTGGATTAACGTCTACACCTAAGACATCACATCCACTTTTAGCAAGCATTACCGCTGTTGGTAATCCTATATATCCTAGTCCTATAATACATATTGTTGGTTTCATATGCCTCCCCCTTCTTTTTTTCTCAGACTCTGATTTCTTTTGTATTAGTACTTACTAGATCCCCTATTCCACTATTTTTAATAAATCTCACAAATACTTGGACTGAGTAACTTCCTTCTCCTCTTATTTTGAAGCGCCACCAAGGATTTGCTGTGTACGAAGTTTTTTCTATCATTTCATTATCTTTTTTTAAATAATATGCAAAAGTTTCCTTTGGTAACCCAAATTCAGTTTCTACCCTTACTACTAGTTCTTGGCCTTCCTGTACAAAGGCCGTCTGCTTAATAGCTGCAAAATCTTCTATAAAATCAAGCGTCAATCCCTTTAGCTCTTTTATAAGCTTACCTCTTTCATAGATTTCTGCTTCAACAGTATAAGTTGCATAACTCGTAGGCTTAAAATAATATTGGGGATTCTGTGTTATAGATGTTTTTATTTGTAATGTATTGCCTTCAAAGATTTTAAAGATATAGCTATACTTAGATTGGTTTCCTCCTACAACCGCAATACCCATGGCTCGGTCCACTATTAAACTTCCTTCCCAGTTTTGAACCAGTTGCAATGTTTGTTCCATCTATTTCCCTCCCCGAAGTTTTAATTCATTGAGATACTTTGTTATTATTTGCTTAAAATGCTGGCATACAATAAAAGGACTATATTGAGCTACTTCATACTCTGGTTGTTTGCCTATTTGGGCTAAAATTTTATCACAAGCCATATTTAAATTTTTGGGGGTGTAAAGTGTTGTATCTCTATGCTTCTCACATAATTCTACCAATCCCCCTACACTAGGTACTGCAATAGATACCCCTATGCTCATTGACTCTAACACTGTCATACCAAAAGATTCATTCTCTGTGGTGGATGCATATACTCCTCCAGATTGGCGTACTAAATTATATATTTTGTACATTTCTCCGTAAGGAATGCTACTATACCACTTCACTTTATCCATAAGTTTTTTCTCTCCTAGTTGTCGCATTAACTCATTGATCTGGGGCTGACTGGCAGTAGCACCGCCCACCATCACATATTGAAGGTCATTCCTTTTGTATTCATAAGTTAACTTTCTTGCAATCTCTAAAAAATCATACCACCTTTTATGGTCATCTAATTTACCCACCCACAAAATCATAGGCTTATTTTCCATTAGGGGTTGGATCGATCTTCTAAATACATTCAGGTCAATACAGTTAGGTATCACTTCTATTGGTATTTGTCCCTTAAACCCGTAGGTATTTTCAATCACATTTTTCATATACACCGAAGGTGTGCAGATGAGATGTATTCTTTTTTCATTTTTTAATTGATTGATTTTATCAAGATTTTTGGTCGTTGTATGCACTTCATTAATGATTAGTCCTTTGTACTCACAATATTTTAACCATTCGTATACCTGATTGGTATCAATGACTGATATCGCATCATATTGATGGTAATCTAAAAGTTTTTTAAACTGTTTGCTCGTATTTGCTATATATACATGCTCTTGGTTTTTAAAAGCAGTTTTCCCGCCGTATTCTCCTAAGAACAAAAAGTGCACTTCCCACTCATCCTGTAAGCCCTCTAGTCTATTGACCAACTGGGTTGTCACACCACCTAGCAAACAGTACTGATAGATAAATAGTATTTTCATGATTTGCTCCACTCCCTTAACCAGTCCACTCTTTTTCCCCATGTATTTTCTTTTAGAAATGCCTCTACTTTTTGTTCATCAAAAGTTTCTACCATAGCCTCCTTTATAGACTGTATAAATTCAGCTGTCGTATGTGCCAACTTAATTTCTGGATAGTTTTTTATTTGAGGCATATCAAAAGATACTACCTTAAGCCCCATGCTCAGGTATTCATATACTTTAATAGGGTCTACGGCCTTTGTTAATGCATTTATCTTAAAGGGAATAATCCCTACTCGCCATGTCTTAGCATACTGTTTAACCTCTTCAAATGTTTTAGGCCCTAAATAGATGATATTGGGTGGTAACGCTTGTAAATAGTCTGGCTTACTATGGCCTATCACTTCAATTGTATCGTGTGGAAGTGCTGCTGCTATTGTTCTAAGTGCATCCCAATCAAACCAACTTGGTGTCAGATGCCCTACGTACCCTATCTTTTGTCGCCTCTCCCTATCCCCTTTCAATGAAAAGCCTTCATCTAGCGCATTCGGTAATAATTTTATTTTTTTATCCGTATCTCCTATGAATTTTGTTGTCAATGGTGCTGAAACAGCTACGGTACAATCTGCCGTTTCAATGGTATAAATTTCATGCCACTTTTCATACCATTTTGCTTGCCCTACTTTTTCAAACTCTTCCCAATCATCACGAATATCATAGATTACCTTCCATCCATAATACTTGAAGAGCTCTAAGTATTTGGTTGCTGGTGGATACGGAAATTCAAAAATAAACACTTTATGTTTCTGTGGTAAAGGTGCTCTTATAATATCAAGCATATATTTCATTGTCTCATCTATGGGGATCTGCATTAATAGATTACTTTTATAGTCTGGTATAAGGTCTGTTTTATGCCATCTCCAATAGGAATAAATAACAGGTACGCCTTTTTTCTCAAAAGTTAACGCCAGTCTGATAGGTCTATTCCCCTTTATCCTTTGAATATCTGCTGTTCCTGAAAAAATAAAAACACACTCTTCTCCTTGGGCTTGTTGAAGATTTTGCAAGAAATCATCTACTCTTTTTTTATAGTTATCCCTTCCTATATCCTCATGTTCCCCTACTGCTTTTTCTCTTAGCCGCTGAGTATCTTCCTTTATTTTGTCCATCAACAATGTATAGCGCTTCTGTACTTGAGGACTTCTCATTGTTTGTACTTGCTCTTGTTCTGTCCTTAGCATTTCTTCTAGCTGCTCAATATCATTTAATCCTACTTTTTCTTGTTTTATAATTATCTGCCATATAACCATTAGCTTTTCGAGTTGTCTCATATGCTTATCTTTTATCCCCCTACTTTAGATTTTAGGCAAATTAAAAACCTCTTATAGCTTATGAAACGTATTCCCTAATGTTTCCCATTCTTATTATCATTAAAAAGTTTCTTCTCTATTTTAATAAAAAAGTGACTTCTTACTAAGTCACTTTTTCACCCTATCATACATTGTATTTGCTTTAAAACCAGTTGGCCATCTATCCCTTCAAAGATGCGTATCAAGCGTCCTAGCACTTTTTCTTCTAAACTATCCCATATCCTATGCTCCATACAAAGTGCATACTGTTCATTAAGTGCTCTATCTAGTGCATAAACACGTGCTTTACTTTCCACCGACCCTAGCCTTTCTTCTTTTAAACGTCCTTCTTCTGTATACCATTTTTCTAAATAAGTGGATGGTTGTGCACTTAAATCTAATATAAAGCATTCCTCTTTATACTGAATTTCTAGTTTAAAATAATGCCTATACTGCACACTTGTATAGCCTATATTAATGTATTCCCCTAAGCAAGACCTTATCCCTTTATCATCTACTACCAAAAGCCAATAACCACGCTCATAGCCTTCTTTATCTTCATTTGTTTTTAGAAAAATTTCTTCTGTCTCTTTTCCTAAAAAATGGCCTACAATAATGCCATATGTATAGACTCTTTCCTCTGGTATAGCTAGCATATGCTGCATGCGTTGATTGTGTGTTGTAGCTACTACTTTTAATTGTGTAATCCCTTCTACTTCTGCTTCTTGATTACCTATCAAAAAGATATCTTCTTCTGTCTCTTTCTGATAGAGGCTTCCTATCATACCTACTAGATACTGTTTTTCTATTTTATTGTTTTCTATTTTATTGTTTTCTATTTTATTGTCTTCTAGTGTATTTAGATCGTCTCTTTCCTCATCTTTTTCAAGCTTTCTATCTTTATACTTATATGTTGTACATATGGTTTCACTTTCTTCATCTATCTGAATCACTATTTTCTGTGTTTCTTCATCTGCATAGACATGTAAATCATCATACACTATATATTGGTCATTTAAAGACGTTAAATAATCAAACCGCCATTCTAAAACCATTAGCTGTTTTTTAGTGTTTTTTTTCAATTGCCCGCCTATTAGAATATGGTAGCCACCTTCATTATCAAATTGTACAAGTTGATAGTGACGAATGTTATGATACCGTGTCTCTCTATTAAATATCCGATGCCACTCATCTTTCTCATATTTTAATCCCATTAAATAATATTTATCATTATATTCATAGAGTACAAGGATTTCTTCGTTTCCATCATCATCTATATCTGCTTTCAGTATACTCTCATACTGCCCCGCTTCACTTTCTACCACCCTACTTTGTCTTGGCAAAAATCTTTCTACTACTGCTATCATGGCCTATCCTCCTTTCTAAATCATACTATAATGACTTTATAACTCCCTCTATTTTCTCTGGAAACTTGAAATTCGTAGCCCCCCTTTTCATCTGATTGATAACTTTCTATTTCTTTATAATAAGTTCTTTTATGATGGTGATACTTTTTTAATAACTTGACTGTTTGATCGTCTAAAGGATCATTTTGTTTATCACATATGCTTCCCCATATTTTAACTTGTTTGGCCACTTAGGTCATCACCCCTATCGTATCCTTCTCTTATAAGTATATTGGATAATCGAATAGACTATAACTTAAGACACTAAAAAACTCTGTATAACCCTTGTCCTACTCTCCTTACCAATTTTATTTGTCTAGTATTGACATAAATATTCTAATTCTTACCAAATAAAATTGAAAAATAAGCATTTTTTTGTTATACTATCAGAATGCGAAATATTTATTAATTTAAGGAAGGTTTGTATACATGCTCTATTCAACTGAAGTCAACATTCCAACACTAGGTGTTATATTGGGGAACCTAGAAGACCCTTGTCAATCAAAAATTTTATCAGGCCTTGCTCAGTATGCCAAAAAACATGCTATGCATCTTCTGACTTATGTCGGTACTACTTTTGATGAAACCAATCAGTACCTTCCAAACTATAGCTTACTTAATCCTCTTATGGGAAGTATTCATTTTGATGCACTTATTGTCATGACTGGTGCTATCTCTAGCCTCATTAGTATTGAAGAAATAGAGTCTTTTACCCTTGATTGTGCTCACATTCCTATCCTAAGTATTTCATCCCCTTTAGATGGCTGTACAAATCTTCTCATTGATAATGAATCCGGCATACGTGATATTATATGCCATCTTATTAATGAACATGGTTGTAAGCATTTTGCCTTTGTCTGTGGCACACATGGTCATACGGAGGCTGATGCCAGACTGCTAGCTTTTAAGCACACACTTGCTCATTATGGTCTTCCTATTGAATCAAATCTTATTTTCCCGGGAGATTTTTCAGAAGGCGCTGGTAGAGCAGCTGTTGATGCATTGCTAGCTAGTGGACGACCTTTACCTGATGCTATTATTTGTGTTGATGATAGTACTGCCTATGGTGTCTTAAGAGCTTTAAAAGCACATCATATACACGTTCCCGAATCTGTTTATGTGACTGGATTTGATGATGCTCCTGGGGCTAAAAATTGTTCTCCTGCGCTTACTACTATTAGTCAGCCTTTTTATGAATTAGGTCTCAAAGCTGGAGAAATCGCTATGGACTTAATTCATAATAAACGCTCGCCACAGGACTTCTCCATTCCTACCGAACTTATTGTTCGTGAATCCTGTGGTTGTACACAACATCAAAAGGTTGATCCTACCCTGTACTTAGCGTTGACCAATCACTTAACCCCGTATACATCTTGGCAGGAAGGTCTTTTAGCCTTCATCATGCTTTATATCTCAGAAAAAGAACCTCTTTCTGAGGCGCTAATACAATCGCTTAGAACATTAATAGAAGATATCCTCCATACGATACAAGATGATACCCTTAGCAATGCTTCTGCCTTTTGGTTAAATACACGTAACCAACTCTTAGCTTTAACAGATCGTGGCATTACACTAGATATTTTCTATCCTATTATTTCTCTTATTACGGAGTATGCCCAAACACAAGTTAGCAATCGCTATCAGGTTATGTATTTTTCACAAAGGTTTTTCGTACTCCTTGCTGATCTACAGACTGCAGTTACTCAAGCACTTTATCGCGAAGACTCTTTATATCTTTTTAAATTACGTCAAATTAGTCAAAAGCTTATTACGTGCTTTAATACTTCTGCGGTATTTAAAGCGATTCAAGTTGGCCTTAAGGACCTAGGTATTCAAGAATGTCATATTGTTCTATTTGATGATTCTAACGCTGAAAGTCATTTTTTCAAACTTGCATTTAGCTGTCAAAATGGTATTGTACGACCGATTGAAAAATCAATTCTTTTTAGTAGTACGACACTTTTACCAGACTTTATCAAACTCCAAACAGCTGGAAGTAACCACATTGTACTTCCTCTTCTTACAGAACATCATACTTTTGGCTATATGATTTGTCAGTATAATGAATGGCTTCACCACAGTGTCTTTGAGACGCTACGTAGCCATATTAGTAGTGGCTTGCATGGTGCCCTCCTCTATGAAAAAGAAAAGTATTCTCAGGATCTGCTCTCGGCACTTCTGACTCAACTTGAAGAACGTAATATCGAGCTTCAACATTCTTCTGTACAAGATGAACTTACGGGCCTTTATAATCGCCGTGGCTTTATGGATATCGCCGGTAATAAGTTTGAGCAACTTACAACGTGTAAAGAGGATGCCCTTCTCTTCTTCATGGACTTAGATGGTCTTAAAATAATTAATGATTCCTACGGTCATCAAGAAGGTGATTTTGCCCTTATTCAAATGGCTCAATTACTTACTCATACCTTCCAGGATCTAGGTTGTATCGCCAGACTTAGCGGAGATGAATTTACAGTATTTGTACCACACTACTCTGCTGAATGGGGCAACATTTTTACAAATCAACTTCATACATACTTATCTACTTATAACCAGCAGTCAAACAAACCTTATGAGCTTTCTGTAAGTATCGGTGTAGCTTCTGCTAAGGAAAACCCTGATATTTCATTCCGCGAACTCTTAAACATAGCAGATTTTGAACTTTATAAGAAAAAACAAGCACGCTATGCAACAAAAGAAAAACGTACTTAACCTTCCTGGCTAAGTACGTTTTCTTTTATGGGTATTTGGATTTCTGTGCGATAGTCGTCTTCGCAAGACGTCTCATGTACATCGACTTTGTAAATCTCGATGGGATTCCCTACCACTATATACTTCTTTTCTTCTATATGCTGAAGTAGCTTTTCGATGGCGTACTTATTGTCCTTATACGGTCCTTTATAAGTATAAGTTATATACTTCCCACCTGGTAAGACAAAATCATACGCCTCTTCTTCTACCAAGCAAAAGACGGCTTGAAATACATTGTACGTCCCTTGATCAAACGCTTCTCTATCAAACACCGCACCTATATGTTGATTGCCGATGATGCTAATCTGCTGCTCATACGCCTGCTGCAACTTCTGCATCAGTATATCCACTTCTTCATCTCTCGTAATGTGGGCTGCCAAGGACATCCCCTTACGCTCTCCCAGTGTCTTTTCTTGGATGCATTCTTCACTTTCATGAAGCACTTCTTCTATATTTCTTAAGCGATAATCGATGTTTTTTTGGTAGCTTGTAAGCTCTCTGATCTTCGCTTCGATCATCTGTCGTTCTTCTTGTAGCATCTGCTTCGTACTCTGTAAGTCTCTGGTCTCTACGTAGGCCTTGATACGCTTCATAGGCATATCTAAGCTTCTAAGCTCTTTGATGAGGTTTAGTCGCCATATGTCACTGATGCCATAAAAGCGGTACCCCTTCTCATTACGGGTAGGCTTTAAAAGCCCCAGATCCTCGTAGTACATTAAGGAATCTTTTCCGATGCCATAGATTTTCGCGACTTCTCCAATTGTATAGTAATTTTTCATTTTCTTATCCTTCTTTTATATAGCCATTGACTATGGTATTATACCATAGTTTATACTCCTTCTTAAAGGAGTGACTTTATGCATCGATTAAAAAAACATCAGCAGCTTCTAGGTATCGTCCTAGGCGCTATTATTCTTGCCTTTGGCATGTATAACTTTTATTATCAAAACGACCTTACTGAAGGTGGTATACTGGGCCTACTTCTCTTACTGAAGAATGTAGTAGGTATTTCACCCTCTATCACCAGTGTGATTCTTGACTTTTCCCTATTCTTCTTAGGAAGTCGGTTTCTGGGTAAACACTTTCTCTACTATGCCATCTTTTCCACCTTCTGCTTTTCCTTATCCTATGCCATCTTTGAGCAGGTAGGCTTCCTTGTTCCAAGCCTTCTACATAGCCCACTTCTCGCAAGTGTATTAGGCGGACTATGTGTGGGCATTGGTATCGGTCTTATCGTAAGCTCTGGTGGTGCTTCTGGTGGCGATGATGTCATTGTACTTTTGGTGAATCGGTTTACCCCTCTGAAGATGAATTGGACTTATCTCATCATGGATTGTACCGTCCTTATCCTCTCTTTATGTTATCTACCAATACAGCAGATTTTTTGGTCCCTTATCGCTGTGACGATTAGCGGCAAAATCATTAGCCTTATTTATTACTTCTCTGAACAAAAAAAAGTACCCCTCGACTAGCACTGCTAGCGAGGGGTCAAGTCGTTTGGGGAGTTACCAAGCTTGGACAAGCTGTCCAACCTTGGATTTTAAGGGTTGTGTGTTGTTATAGGGATTAATAAATAACTTTTATCAATTTGGGTTTAATAGGAAGTTATTATTATTTTTTTGCATAAAAATAACTACTCGTTAAGGAGTAGCCTTTACGATCAACAAGCTTTACACAAACCACAACACATGGCTAGTTGTGGTAAAGCTTATCAATATCTCAAAAAGTACAGTGTACTCTTTGGCAACTGGCTGGTATAGTGTGTCACCTTAACCCCTATAGTTTTGCGTCACTAGATTTCTCTAGTTTTGCCTTTATTACATTTGTAGAATACACTATTTTTTTATACATGTCAATAGTTTTTAATGCTATTGTTATTATTTTTTGTGTAATTTTATAATAATCTTTCAATATTTATTTGTTCACGCGTTTTCTCCATACAACCTATAGTTTGCTCTAAGGTTTTCGCTTCCTGACCAAAGACACCATGCTCATCGCTTCCTGTGGTGATCATCAGATCATTGGCATCGCAAAAGTCTACACACAGCTTGGTAAGTGCTTCTGTATGGGTAGGATAGTAGCATTCAATCCCATCGATGCCCTCTTTTTTGATAGCTTCTAATACTTCTAAAAGTTCTTGGTCTTCTAATTTTCCATAATAAGATGCTGGATGTGCAAGGACACTTACGCCCCCTGCTTCTTTTAAAGCTTGGCATACCTCTGAAAGCTTAGGGAAATCGTACTGATTGAAGTCGCATCCGTAAGCTCTGTAATACTTAAAGCCTTCAAACAATCTCTCGGTTAGCCCTCTATCCATCAGGTAATGGATGCCTTTCCAACCGCCTTTTCTCACGTCATAAGTATAGTCTTCATAATCCTCTATGCTCACACGAGGCTCTTCTTCTTGAAGTTTCAGGATGACATCATGGCTCATACGCTCCATCTCTGTATCTGCTTTTTCAAGTAGCTTACATAAGCCTTTGGTTGGTTCAAACCCATATCCTAATATGTGTAGGACTTTATCGCCAAAGCTTGCATTGATCTCCACACCTCTTATCGGTAGGATTTCTGCTTTTGTGGCAGCTTCTTTAAAGGCATCCCATGAACCGATGCGGTTGTGGTCTGTGATGGCCATGATACTTACATTTTTCTTTTTTCCTTCTGCTACGATTTCTTCTGGAGACATGGTTCCATCAGAATGGTAGGTGTGCATGTGTAAATCTACTAACATAACGTACTCCTTCTAGTGCTTCATCTAAGTCATTAAGCTTCTTTTTCTCTTATTGTAACGTACTTTAGCCATTCGCACAAGGACAGGCCCCCTAAACCGCCTGCCTTATGCTACGCGCCTTTCTCCCTTTTACATACGCTCTATAAGTTCTTCTAAAGTATGAAAAACGCCATACTGATTAGAAGTAGTGATCAACTTAATTTTATTTTGATTACTTATATAATGCTCTTCAGCTACTTTATTATGTAAGACACTTTGCTTCAGTTCATACAGTTCCTTTAAAGTCATTCGCTTTTCAAGTAAGTCTGCTTCTAATTGCCTTAAGTCTGCTGGCTCAGTTAGTTGATACTTTTTCCCATTTAAAGTCGTATGCTCGCATTTATGGATGGGCCCTTCCAGTAAAAGCTTGTACTGAATATCGTCAATGCATCGCTCCTTACTTCCTAACTCCTCATCCTCTGGATTAACAACGCCAAAAATCACATTGCCTTTGCCTTCTTTTTGGAAGGTCATATAAAAACTACAGCAACCAAGCACCGCCTGTACATGCTTTCCCCTTCTAAATTGGTGCTCATCTGATACTTCTTCTGTCACCTTGAAGCCTTTGCTTTTGAAAAGCTTTTTAAAAGCATTCTCCAAGTTCTCGAACCATTTGTCTTGTATATGCTTTTCGATTGCTTCCCATTGCTGGAGTAACTTTTGGTACTCTTGTAATAGCCCGATGACTTCTTGCCTTACTTTCACCAATTCATTTTGTTCACGTACAATCTTTTCTAACTGCATTGGTCTCCCCCTTTGCATGCTTTGTATGTTTTTTCTGAATATATATTAAAATTATACAATATTTCTTAAGTTTCGTATACAAAAAAAGAACCTATGTGTTATAGGTTCTCTAATCTTTATACTTTTCGCTTAATTTACGTTTGATACGTTGTAACGCATTGTCGATAGACTTTACAGACTTATCCATATCCTCTGCGATTTCATGATAATTTCTGCCTCTGGTATGGAGTGCTAGTACCTTCCATTCAAAGTCACTTAAGGATTCTTTCATATGCTTTTTCAGCCTTTCTAAATCCTCTTTATCGATCATCATACTTTCTGGATTTTGGTTTTCACTACCTTTTAGGATATCCATCAAGGTAATGCCCTCTTCATCTTCACCACCTACTGGAAGATTCAATGAAATACTTGTATTAAGGGGCATGTGTTTTTGCCTTGTGGCCGTTTTGAAAGCTGTGCTTACTTGGCGTGTGATACAAAGCGTTGCAAAAGACTTAAAGCTTGCTTCTTTGCTTGAATCATAATCACAAATAGCTTTGAAAAGCCCTATCATGCCCTCTTGTATAAGGTCTTCTTTATCTGCACCTACAAAAAAGGTGGATTTGATTTTATTTCTCACAAATATTTTGTACCTTTGAACGAGTACTTCTATGGCTTCTAGGTTATTGCAACGGTAAGCTTCTATAAGCTCTTCATCGGTTAATCCCATAAGCTCTGTACCCTCCATATAGTGGTGCTGTCTAATCCCCATAGTTCCTCCTTAGTCTCTATCGCCATTTAGGCAACTTTGTCCCTTGGTGCAATGAGTTCTGCGTTCACTCTAGAATAAGCGTTGTCTTACTACTTCATACACAAGTATACTTGCTGCTACCGAAGCATTAAGTGATGTTACTTTTCCGTACATTGGGATGCTTACGACAAAGTCACATTTATTTTTCACGTTTTTAGAGATGCCGTCGCCTTCGCTACCGATAACAATACCGATTGGGCCTCTTAAGTTATCTTGATAAATGATCTGGCCATCCATGTCTGCACATGCTACCCAGATACCTTTTGCTTTAAGTTCTTCGATTGTTTGAGCGATGTTTGAAACTTTAGCCACTTTCATGTATTCGATAGCACCTGCTGATGACTTTGCCACAGTTGATGTAAGACCTACTGCACGTCTTTTTGGAATGATGATACCGTGTACCCCTGCATTATGTGCTGAACGCATGATCGCACCTAAGTTGTGTGGGTCTTGGATATTGTCTAAGATAACGATGAATGGATCTTCACCTTTTGCCTTAGCATCGTTTAAGATTTCTTCTACACTTGAGTATTGGTGTGCTGCTGCATAAGCTACAACCCCTTGGTGTTTTTCCATTTGGCTAAGTTCATCTAGTTTGCTTTTCTCTACTTCTTGTACAAGGATAGCTTTCGCTTTAGCTTCACCGATGATTTTCTTGATTGAACCTTCATTTGGACCTGATTGGATAAGAATTCTCTCGATATCTCTTCCTGATTTTAAGATTTCGATAACAGCGTTACGCCCAAAGATGATGTTTTCATCATGGCTTGTCTCTGCTGCATTTTCCCCTGATTCTCTTCTTGGTTCAAACTTTCTAGGTGGTCTTTTTGTGAAAGGTTTCTTGCCTTCTTCACCTTGTGTTTGGACTTTCTTAGCTTCTTCACCTGGTGCTTGTGTCTTTGGTTTATTGTTTTTGAAATTTCTTGGTTTAAAACCTTGTCTCTTTTTCTTTTCAGCTGGAATCTCTTTTTTGTCAGTTTGGTTATTCATTAAATTGTTTTCTCCTTTTATTTGGGTGTTTAAAGTTGATTAAGACCTGTAAAGATAAGTTCTTCGATACGGTCGATATTACCTTGTATATACAAGTAACCAATGAGGGCTTCAAGGCCCGTTGCATGTCTATACTCTGTAATATCCGCATTTTTAGGGGCTGAGATACTTTTCGCATTGCGGCCTCTCTTCAGTACTTGCATTTCATCTTCTGTAAGCATCGGCTCAATGATGTGATAAATTCTAGCCTGTGCTGATGCACGTACAAGGTCTCTCGAACCTTTATGCAGCTTATTCACTGGTGCATTGCCTTTTGCTACAATATGGGTTCGAATAAACATCTCATAAACCCCATCGCCAATATAGGCTAAAGCCAGTGGTGAGTAAGTATTTGCTTTATGGCTAATCTCACCACTTAAGCTTTTTAACATTTGATTAAGTTGTGTTTCCATAAGTGTGTTATATACGTTTGAAACGTACTCCTTCTCTAGTGTCTTCGATTAATACATTGTTTTCTTTTAAGAACTCACGAATGCGGTCTGCTTCCCCGAAGTTCTTCTCTTTTTTAGCTGCTGTACGCTGTGCAATGTAATCTTCGATTGCTTCATCTGATAAACCTTCTACTTCCGCTTTCTCAGTCTCATAGATAATACCTAGTATAGCATTAAACTTCATCATTTGACTATAGATTGCTTTTGCAAACGCTTGTGAGATGCCTTCCTTAATATAAGTATTAGCAAATTTCACAAGTTCAAACATAATACTTATAGCATCTGCTGTATTAAAGTCATCTTCCATCGCTTCATGGAATTTCTTTTCGAAAGTAGCAAGATCTTCTAAGAGGGCACTTTCTTTTTCTGTCATAGCTTCTACCTTTGCATTTTCCATTGTAAAGGTAAGGCTTGTAATACAATTTTTAATACGATCCAGGCCATTGCCTGCTGCTTCCATTAAGTCATTGCTGAAGTTTAGTGGACTTCTATAATGAGCACTAAGCATAAAGAAACGTACCACGTCATAACCGAAAGCTTCGCCTACTTCACGAAGTGTTTTGAAGTTGCCAAGTGACTTAGACATTTTACGGTTATCGATATTTAAGAAGCTATTGTGCATCCAGTAGTTTGAGAAAGTACTGCCGTTGGCTGCTTCACTTTGAGCGATTTCGTTTTCATGGTGTGGAAAGACTAAGTCTTCGCCACCTGCATGGATATCGATGGTATCGCCTAAGTACTTCTTAGCCATAGCTGAACATTCGATGTGCCAGCCTGGACGTCCCTGACTCCATGGACTTTCCCAGTAAGGTTCGCCGTCTTTTTTAGGCTTCCAAAGTACGAAGTCCATAGGGCTTTTCTTTTCTTCTGCTACTTGGATACGTGCCCCTGCTTCTAATTCGTCCAGTACTTTTTTTGAAAGCTTACCATAGCCCTCAAAAGCCGCTGTATCGAAATACGCCGTGCCATTTACCTCATAAGCAAAACCTTTTGCTATAAGGGTTTCAATCATTGCGATAATGCCATCCATTTCTTCTGTTACTCTTGGATGCTTGCTCGCTCTAGGAATATTAAGATTTTTTGCATCATCTAGTGTTTCCTGAATGTAGAAGTTAGCAATGTCGATGGCTTCTTTTTGCTCATCTTTAGCTTTATTGATAATCTTATCATCTACATCTGTGAAGTTTTGAACGTAATTCACGTCATAACCTCTATTTTCAAAGTAGCGTCTCACTGTGTCGAAGATGATATAAGGTCTTGCATTGCCGATATGAATGTAGTTATACACTGTAGGCCCACATACATACATGCGTACCTTTCCTTCTTCTAGTGGCTTAAACACTTCTTTTTGCTTTGTCTCTGTGTTGTAAATTTTAATCATTAATCTCATCCTCTCTTTCTTTTTTATCCCTTGTATCTAGGGTTTCTTCCTTTTCTAAGGTTTCATCTTGGTACTGGTCACATAAGCCCTTGCCTAAGCAGTCTGGCATCATGCAGTGTTCTTTATGGGATTTCACCACTTGTTGGTGTTTCTTCATCGCCCCTACTTCATCCCCTAGGCTATCTAAGGTATGCTTAAGCTTGCATAATTGCATCTGGATAGGGTCTGGGATTTGTACTTGGTCTAAGCTACTACAAGGATTCACCTTTTCACCCTTGCGACGTACGACCCGTCCTGGAATTCCTACAACGGTAGCATCTTCTGGCACTTCTTGTAGCACCACTGCATTTGCAGCGATACGTGAATTATCGCCAACTTTAAAAGGTCCTAATACCTTGGCACCTGTACTTATCATCACATTGTTGCCAATGGTAGGATGCCTTTTGCCATGGTCTTTACCTGTGCCCCCTAAGGTAACTTGATGATAAATGGTCACATTGTCACCTATCTCACACGTTTCGCCAATGACGACGCCCATGCCGTGGTCGATGAATAGTCCTTTACCAATGGTTGCCCCTGGATGGATCTCGATGCCCGTCATTCCTCTAGCAATCTGTGAAATAAGTCGGGCTATAAAATACCATCTTTTTTTGTAGAAAAAATGTGATATACGATGGCTGAGTATTGCCCAAAAACTTGGATAAAGAAAAACTTCAGCACTGCTTTTGATCGCTGGATCTCTGTCTTTTATCGCTTGTACTTGCTCTTTTATAAAACTCATACACAAGCCCCCCATCAACTCTCATACACATAAAAAAACTCGCCTCCATATCAGAGGCGAGGTACTCGCGGTTCCACTCTGTTTAAAGGTAAGTGCTCCTACCTTTATCTCATAAGCTTTAACGCAGCCTTACGTTCTACACTACTGATACTCTATCCTTCGCATAGAAAACTCTAGAATGCACTTCATATAGACTTTTATAGTACCCTTCCAGCCTTGGGGCACCTCTCTAAATAAAAGGTTCTATACTACTCTTTCCTTCATCGTCTTTATTTTATTGAATTACCTTACTATTATAATACAGTTAGGTTTGCGTTTCAACTGTATTCCTCTATAGTATATCCACACTGACTTATCCACTTACATTGTCCACTAGGGATTCTTCTATGGATTAGGCGTCTAGTAGCGCAATGGCTTGACTTGAGATACCTGCTTCGCTTCCAGTAAAGCCTAGTCCTTCTTCTGTGGTCGCTTTGACGTTAACTTGTGAGATATCTACTGCTAAAGCTTCTGCTATATGACGACGCATCTCCATAATATGAGGCGCCATCTTTGGCTTTTGTGCGATAATGGTCGCATCGATATTGTGAATCACAGCATTTTTCTCATCTAAAAGCTTCTTCACATGCTGGAGTAATTGGATACTTGAGATGCCCTTGTATGTGGGATCTGTATCTGGAAAATGCTTACCGATATCACCAAGTGCTAGTGCACCTAATAAAGCATCCATCACTGCATGTACAAGTACGTCTGCATCTGAATGTCCAAGTAAGCCTAAATGGTGGTCGATGGTTACACCTCCCATGATCAGTTTACGTCCTTCCACAAGCTTATGCACGTCATAGCCCATTCCTATTCTTAACATATGTGACACCATCCTTTGTCTTTTATCTCTTATCTTTTATAGTAGAACATTCTCTCTAAAAAAGATAGAGGGATTTTAAATAGCGAAAAAGGCACTACATAATGTAGTGCCTTAAGTAATAGCGGAAGA
>JBOGBZ010000100.1:0-3143 GCA_051656485.1 Cellulosilyticaceae bacterium | reverse complement strand
ATAAATGCCCTTCTTCGATACAGTTCTCACATACCAAGCGATAATTCTTGGAAATAAGGGTATATACTTTCCCCTTGTATCCTTTGTAAGGTTTCACTTCTTCATCCAGTACGACTGCTACAAATTGATCCAGTAGCTTATGAATAATATTGTACCCTATAATTTCATTTTCCACAATCTCCCCGTTATTATACACATACTCTTTTGATATATTTCTTAAAAAGAAACTAATCTTTGCGGCTTTAGATGCACCTAAAAGCTCACCTTCATAAGCACCTTCCATAATTTGATCATACGATACCATAAACTCTGCTACTACCGAATCTCTAAAATAACGATTCAATTTAATGACAAAAGACTTTAAAGCATATTCCCCAGGTGCTTCATAGCCATAATTATCCTTTGCTTTTTCATAGTTTTTGATTAAGTAGTAGTATAGGCTTTCCTCTACACTTTTTTCTTCAAACTGCTCTTTTTCCACGAATTCTTTATATTTTAATGCAAACATCTCATAAGGGACAATCCCTTTATTAAAAGCATCTTCTAAGTCACCTAGTAAATATGCGATATCATCTGCTGCTTCTAGTATATATACCAGTGGGTTACGACATCCCTCTAATGCCGTCGCTTCCATAATATCTAGAAAAGTTTCTTCTTCAGCTTTATAGTATCCTATTTTCTTTACCTTCTTTTCTTCTGCTTGAAGCGAACTTAGAGGATACTTGATGATAGAGCTTAGCACCCCAAAAGTTAAGTTCATTCCAAAACGGTCAATGATAAAATGTAGCTTCGTCAAAATACGAAGTGCCTGCGCATTCCCTTCGAAGTAGAGTAAATCCATCCCTTCTTGCTCTGTCAGTAGCTCCTCATAGGTGTGGTATTTAAAGACATAGCCACCATATGGCTTCTGCTCTAAATGTTCCTTAAACCACTCCCTGATGGCTACCTCTCCAAAGTGTCCAAAAGGAGGATTCCCTAAATCATGAATCAGCCCTGCACAAGACAGTACGTTACACATATCTTCTACCATCTCCTGAGTGATGGGTTCTTCCCCTTCTTCTTTACGATGCATGAGTTTCGTCCCGATGCTTCTCCCTAGAGATTTGGCAATAGATGATACTTCTAAGGAGTGGGTAAGCCTCGTCCTTACAAAGTCCTCTTTTTCTAGTGGAAATACTTGTGCCTTATCTTGAAGCCGTCTAAACGACGCACTAAATAAGATACGGTCATAATCATTTTCAAATTCATCCCGCATATCCGAATGCTTCTTTGCTATTTTATATTCTTTAATACGTTGTTTGTTTAATATAGATGCCCACTTTAACTTACTCATCGACAGTTCCTTTCTCTTTGCCTAACTTTATTATTTGTTGTAGTGTAGCCATAAATCAGCTTTTTTATTGCATACACCCTATTAATATCTGCGAAAAGCGATGCATCTGCAAAAGTGTGGTATACTAAAGACATCTTGATTACATTTAAAAGGAGTTTTTCATGACTAAACTTTATTATACAGATCCTTATATGACTCACTTTACTGCGGAAGTAACTTCTGTCGTGGAAAAAGAGAGCCTTTTCCATATCGTCCTTGATCAGACCACTTTTTATCCTGAAGGTGGCGGGCAACCCTGTGATACTGGCTTTATCGAAGATTGCCCTATCACTTCCGTCTATGAAGAAGCTGGGGTCATCTATCACGTATCCTCTAAGAAGCCTATCAAAATCCATAAAGCGAAATGCCATATCGACTGGGCGCGTCGCTTTGACCATATGCAACAACACATGGCACAGCATATCTTATCTGCCTGTTTAAGAGAGCATTTCAATGCCACAACCCTTAGCTTCCACCTTGGTAGTGAGACTTGTACCATCGATATCGATACAATGCTTCTAAAAGATATGCTCCCACAAGCTGAAACACTGGCTAACGCTGTCATCAGCAGCTATGCTTTAACGACCATTCTTTATCCTACCAAACAAGAACTTAAGAAGCTTCCTTTACCAAAACCTCTCCCAAAAGTAGAAGGCCAGCTTCGCTTAGTACAAATAGGTGATGTGGATTTAAGTGCCTGCTGTGGTACCCATCCTCGTACCAGTTTAGAAGTGCAACTTATCAAAATCATTAAAGCTGAAAAACATAAAAACGGTATGCGCCTTTACTTCCTAGCAGGCAATAGAGCTCTTCATGCACTGCTCACCAATGAAGCCGCTCACCTTTCAACCATTGAAGACCTTACAAAAACTTCCCAGAAGCTTCAAGGTGAAGTACGCCTACTTCAAAGTACGGTGATGGATTACGAAGTGAAAGAGGTGGTGACAAGTGCCCCAACGGTCAATGGCACACGTATTGTCTCTCACATTTACGACGACTTAACACCTAAAGCATTACAGACGATGGCTACGAAATTGGTAAGCTACGACCATACCATTGCCCTTCTCGGACTAAAGGTAGATGGTATGGCACACTTAGTGTATATGTGCTCCGCCGATATGAAAAACTTAAATATGAGTAATCTCCTAAAGGATAGCATTACCCTTATTGATGGTCGTGGCGGTGGTACCCCTACTTCTGCTCAAGGTGGTGGGAAATCTGTGGCCAATTTGACTTCTGCCATGGATTATACATTGATGAAAGTTAAAAAAGCTTTAGCGTAGTTTGAAACTACGCTAAAGCTTTTTTTTAATCTCTTTTATCTACAAAGTTTTTTCATTTCATCTGCTACGAATTGTACTTGTGTACCTACAATAATTTGAACACTTGTCTTACCTGGACGAATAATACCTTGTGCACCTGTAGCTTTGATTAATTTTTCATTTACTAATGCTTGATCTTTTACTTCAAGACGTAATCTAGTCACACAGTTATCAATAGAAGTGATGTTTTCTTTCCCGCCTAAACCTTCGATGATCTGAACTGCTACTGCTGTGAAGTCATTGTTTGCAAGTTTTGCACCTTTTTCATCTTCTACATCATCATCTTCTCTACCTGGTGTTTTAAGGTTGAATTTTCTGATACAGAATCTGAATACGAGGTAATAAATCACTGCTACAATAAGACCAATAAGGATAAGCATCATCGGATTCATTGCAAATGGTGCTTTAAAACTTAAGAACCAGTCTACAAAACCTGCACTAAACTGGAA
>JBOGBZ010000099.1:0-18296 GCA_051656485.1 Cellulosilyticaceae bacterium | reverse complement strand
TTGGCTATACTATGAGTGAGATAATTGTGATTCCTCCCCATAATACATTATCTCACAGACCCCAACATTAATTGTATAAATATTAAAACCCTAAATATCTATTTCCAAAAGCGATAGCCCCCCTATCGCTTCTTTTTTTACTCCAAAGCAAAAAGAGGCCTTAGGCCTCTTTCATTCGTTCTAAAAACTCAAACACTTGAAGTTCTGGTATGGGCTTACTAATATAATACCCTTGAATCACATCACACTTATAAGCCTCTAAATAATCATACTGCATTTTCTCCTCTACACCTTCTGCCACAACTTCTAGTGCCAGTTCGTGCCCTAGGTTTATAATCGCACCTGTAATATTCTTTTTGTTATCCGCTATAATATCATCAATAAATGCTTTTTCTATCTTAAGTACATTAATCGGTAACTGTTTTAAGTATGTAAGGGATGAGTACCCTTTTCCAAAGTCATCTAGAGATATGATAACGCCTTTTTGTTTGATACGATTGATCTTTTCTATATTCACTTCGATACATTCCATAAGCATAGTTTCTGTAATTTCTATATGCAGCTTACTCGCATCTACAGCTGTTTCTTCGATAATCTGCTCTACCGTTTCCACAAAGTCTTCCTGTGTAAGCTGAACCACCGATATATTCACTGCTACATACAAATGCCCATAGCCCGCTTCTTTCAAGCGATTGATAAACATACACGCTTCCTTGATAACCCACGCACCTATCGGCACCATAAGTCCCGTCTCTTCTGCCACCCCTATAAACTTAAAGGGTGGTATCATCCTTCCATCAGATTTCATCCACCTGATAAGTGCTTCGAATCCTTTGACCACACCTGTAGCCACTTGCGTTTGTGCTTGATAAAACAATACGAATTCATCATTTTTAATGGCACGTCTTAAATCATTTTCCATATGAATCTTTTCTAGGAATACTTCTTTGAATTTATGATCAAAAAATACAGACTTGCGTTTACCTTGCTCTTTTGCTTTATGCATGGCAGCATCTGCACTGGTCATCATTTCCTCAAAGTTATTACCATCTTGTGGGTAAAGTGCAATCCCCGCACTGAAAGATAAGCCAAACCTAATGTCTTTTACCATAAAGGTTTCTTTGAAGATCATACCTAGTTGATCCATAAACACTTTAATTTGTGGCTGCGTCTCTGTATCTAAGAGGAGTACCACAAATTCATCTGCCCCAATCCTAGAAATCTTAATGTCTTGATTGCTTAAGCCATTGAGTCGTGTAGCGATTTCCACTAAAGTTAAGTCGCCGTATTCATGACCGAAAGAGTCATTGATAAACTTAAAGTTATCGATATCCAGATGGATAATGGCACATTTTTTATTTGCCTTCGCATTTTTTACGAATATTTCTTTTAAGTAGTTTTTATTGGTCATTCCGGTGAGGTCATCGTAGTAAGCTATGTATTTTACTTTTTCTTCGTGCTTTTTCTTAGAAGTGATATCCGTAATGGACCCTGCCACACGTGTAATCTCATCTTGATCGTTACGTAACCATTTGCTTATAATGTAAATCCAGAAGTAGCTACCGTCTTCTTGCTTCACACGGCATTCTACCTCATAGCTATCTCTTTTTCCATCTAGACAAAGCATATTTGCCTTTTGAATGATTCTATAATCATCCGGATGCATACGTTCCTTCAAATTAGCAAAATCATAATCTAGTGTATCTACATCTAAAATCTCCTTTAACTTTGGCGATACAAACACCTGGTCTTGCTTCGCATCGTAGTCCCATATCCCCATACTTGCTGTATCTACTACAAGGCTGTATCTGGCCTCACTTATCTGGAGCTCTTCTTGTTTTTCGCATAGTTCTTCAAAGCGTCGTTGTACTTCCTCTTCTGAACTTGCAAGTTCTTGATATAAGCTATTGATCTCTTCATTTCCTTTATCAGATAAATAATACTGAGCGATATCGATAGCCGAAATCTCCATCTGAACAACAGGGGTACTCATATCCCATCTAATCGTACAAATCGTATAAATCTTTTTGTATTCGCTGGTAATAAAGTTAAGGTCAATACTATTCTTACTTTCTCGTTCCCTCGGATTACTAAGCATCTGTTTAATTTTACTATGATCATTAATAAGTAATATATCAAAGATACTCTTATATTTGAGCTCTTCTTTTTTATACCCCAGTCTTTCTCTCATGTACTGATTGCTATAAACGATCTTTCCTTTATCATCTGTTTTTAGCACCATGATATTTTGGGATTTTTCTAATTGCTCAAGTTTTTTCAAATGCGCCTTATGTTCTTCTATAGATTTTTTGATTAAAATACCAATCACCACACCTAATGCAAGCCACATAATACCTAGTGCCACATACGCCTGACCAAACACAAAATGTACTGGTAAGATGCGTACAAAAATGAGTTCTGTGTGTGCGAGTGGTTCATAGGTTACCAATACAGATTGTCCATTGAGCTGCATGGTCACACCTTGACGCTGTTTATTCTTATTAATCTCATCGATCAAATGCTTCTTAGCAGTATAGTCTGTTTGAATGGCATATTGGTCATTTTGCAGCACAACACACTCATTTCCATCGAGTAGCATCTCTGTGGTGCTAGGTTCATAGATCAAGCGTACTAAGACTTCTTCCATATACGATTTATCATATACCCCATAAATAACACCTTGTGTTTTTCCATCCACATAAAAAGGCTGTGCGAAAATGGTCTCACTCTCATCAGCTACAACGATACTTTCCCCTTTAATCGCTCGGTAGAAGAAAGCCTTCCCACTCATATCCTTAGTCTCACCTTTGCCTTCGAACGACTTACCTTCTGTATTAACAATACCTACTTTCTTCAGCTCTTGCTGCCCTACCTTACTATTGATGGCATCTATTTTTCCCTGTATTTCTACTTCTGTTGTACTTATGGTAGTATCTAGTTCCTCTACATAAGCAATAGTAGCCAACATCTCGAATACTTTTTCCAACTCTTTCTCCAACAAGTTGGTAATCCGCTCTGTCTGGTCCATAACAGTATTTTGTACAAGTTGGGTCGTCAGATAAGAAACGCTCGTTCCAACCAGTATCATAAAGACGATCAGTACCATCCATCTTATTTTCCTCATACTTTCATCCACCTCCCCTTCTGCCTATTGTTAAAATGCGATCAGTGCATTTAAATTTTCATAAAGATCAATCTCTGCTTCGTCATAGGCCCTAAAGCCCCCTTCATAAATACTGTTTTCATCTTTAATTTGTAAACTTAGCATATGCTCTATAGCCAGAGTGTAGAGTTCAATATCCCCTATTACTTTTCCTACTTGTGCAACCAGTGCATATACCCCCACATTTTCTTTGCTTTCGGTAGCCAATCCTGTACTTTTATCATACTCTTCATAGATTGGACCTTTCTTTAACTTCTCTTTCAGCCATACAATTGTCTGAGGATTATGCTGCCGTACTTGTGCCATATTGAGTACGATACGCATGGTATCTACCATATTTGCTTTATGATTCTGATTATATTTCATCTCCTCCCAATCATACTCTGTATGATAGAATGGGAAACTACTTCCTATATAACTTTGCTGAATCATTTGCTTACTCTCATTATAAACATCTAACCATTCTTTCTTTTCTTCTCCTAAAAGACGTAGTGCACTTAAGTCCAGAAAATAAAGTGGCATATATGTATCAATCTCATGATTCCCTGTTTTTTGATAATATGCATATAGTTTACCTGTTTTTATATACTCATCATACAAATGTTTCTCAATAACTATACCCATATTTTTATATTTCTCATCGTTCCACTTGACGTACGCCTTGCACACGAGTTTAAAAAATTGCATTTGATCATAGGTAGCATATTTATGGATGAGTTCTTCCTTACGTCCTATGCCTATGATGCCATCTTGCGTAATAAGATTTGTCTTAATATATTCCATATTTTGTTCGAATGCGTCTTGATCATTCTTCTCTAATAGATACATCATATAAAGTAATTGTTGATTCGTTACAACTGTGTTACTCTCTTCTGCTCTTCCTAATCCACCTTCCGTCAGTAGATAATTCCTCTTTAAAAACGCTAGACATTTTTTCTCATATTTGTAGTAATAACTATCTTGAATCAAATCAGCACTTACAATCATATCTACTGTTGCTACCTCATCTTTTTTAGTTATAAAGAGAAGTAGCCCTACTGCAATACAGAGCCCTATTATTACTTGCCATTTTTTCTTCATATTTTCTCACCATTTTAATTTTCTCTATTACAATAATATTACCATTATTATCTAAATAGTTAAATAGTTGAAGCAAAAAAACCACAAAAAAAGACTTAGAAATCTAAGTCTTTTAGTTTAATCTTTCTTCAAGCAATTTTGCTAACTGCTCTGCTTCTTTTTGCATCACTTCTTTATCTCTACCTTCAATCATGACACGAACAAGTGGTTCTGTACCAGATGGACGGATAAGCACACGCCCTTCACCTTTGAACATAGCTTCTAAAGCACTGATTGCTTGTTGGATTTCTAAGTCTTCTAAATACGCATGTTTGTTTTCATTCTTAACGTGAGCATTTACAAGTACTTGTGGGAATATCTTCATGATTGATTTAAGTTCACTTAAAGACTTTCCTGTCTTCTTCATAACATAAAGGAGTTGAATAGCTGTAATTAAACCATCTCCTGTTGTGTTGTAATCTAAGAAAATAACATGCCCTGATTGTTCGCCACCTAGATTGTAGTCATACTTAAGCATCTTTTCTAATACATAACGGTCACCTACACGTGTGTGTGCAAGATTAATGCCTTTTTCTTTTGCCATAACAGTAAGACCTAAGTTACTCATGACAGTAGCAACAACTGTATCGTCTTTTAAACGACCATCTTGCTTCATATCGTGTCCTACGATACTCATAATTTGGTCACCATCTACCATCTCACCTAGCTCATCCATGGCTAGACATCTATCTGCATCACCATCAAAGGCGATTCCTACTTGCATACCACGGCCTACAACTTGACGGCTTAAATCATCCATATGTGTCGAACCACATAGTTTGTTGATATTGACACCATTTGGTTTATTGTGGATGACTTCAACTTCTGCCCCAAGACGCTCAAGTACGATTGGTGCAAGCTCTGATGCCGCTCCATTTGCACAGTCCAGAAGAACTTTTAAGCCTTTTAAGTCTCCTGGAATTGTATTACATACATAGTCCATGTACTTTTCAATAACATTGTGCTCATTTGTCCATGTACCAATCTCTTCACCTGTTGGTAAAGGAATACTGTCTGGACGTGATACGATGATATTTTCGATTTCTTCTTCAAGTTCATCTCTTAACTTATAGCCTTCATTATTGAAGAACTTAATCCCGTTAAACTCTAATGGATTGTGTGATGCTGAGATCATAACACCTGCATCTGCCCCTAATTCTTTTGTAAGGTATGCTACTGTTGGTGTAGGTACTACACCAATGCAAATTGCCTTTGCACCTACTGAACAAATCCCCGCAACAAGTGCTGATTCAAGCATTGTACCTGATATTCTTGTATCTCTAGCAACTAAAATTTTAGGCTGCTTCTTTGTTTCTTTAGTTAATACATATGCCCCTGCTTGCCCTAAGTGGAAAGCTAACTGTCCTGTTAATTCACTATTTGCAACTCCACGTACACCATCTGTACCAAATAATTTTCCCATTATATTTCACATCCTATATATTATTTTTTTGGTTATTTTGTGACTTTTTTGGCTTTATTTTCCCATTATAATATTATTCTACGAGAGTTACAACCTTTTCATGCATTTAAAATATTTGTTATACTTGTCTTTATTTTCCTATTTCTTTTATTATCCAATCAAAAAGAGCCTGCATAGCAGGCTCTTTACTCATTCGTATGATCTTCTTCTGGTACTTCGTCAGGATTAAATACATCCTCTGTAGAACGGATGTTTACTTGTACCGTTGCTGGTGCACTGAGCACTTTTAGATTCTCTGGTATCTTGAAAGTGATAGGCGCACTATACGTTCCATTGCTTAATTCTCCTAGCGTTGTAAGGTCAATAAACGCTTCTACATTTTTCCCTGTGATTCCCAGTAAGTTTTCTGCAGTACCACTTAGTACAAGGATGATTTCTCCTTCTACTATCTCTACTTCATAAGTACTTGGGAGCCCTGTGTACTGCACGAGCAAGTCCTTCGTATTGATGCCGTATTCATAAAAGCTTTCTTTTTGGATTTCTACCGTAACGACAGCTTTTCCTTCTATCTTATCGATAGGTGTTACATTATCCGGCAATAATAAGTTCACATTGAAGGTACTACTTTGAATCATATTATCAAGGGAAATGGCTTCTAACTTAATAGAGTCAATACCATCAATCACTTTAGGATCTCCTACAATGGTCACTTCTTTAGGTGTTACTAGGGTATTGGTCTTGATATATCCCGGTGGCAACGTCCCTTTAAACTGCTCTTCTACAGGCACTTTTTTCTTTTTACCTATAGGTAATGTTATCTGGATCTGCTCAGGTGATTTCTTGACACCAGTTACCTCTTCGCCCTTTTCATTCAGCAGCCTTATAGGTACTGTATCGCTAATCGCATCCTGTGAAAATTTGTCAACGTTAATATCTACTACTGCACGTCTCACACTTTTAACCGCGCTCTTAGGTCCACTAATTTTTACAGTTCTAGGGTTGAGTACAGGCTCAAGTGCCATATATTCACTATTGTTACCCCCTTGGATTTTCGGGTAGATGGTAATCTCTTGTGTCTCTTCTTTTTCAAAGATTACACTTACGGTTTCTGGCTTTACTTCTTCTATCTTAATACCTTCTAAGTTATGATTAACAATTAGATTCACTGGTTTCTCTATGGATTCGGCATCGTCACTTGTAAGCATATTCGCATAAGGTGTTAGATCGATGCGTACGTCTAGATTTTTTTCGTCGTTTAAGATTTTATCCATCTCTAGTCTAGGCCCTCTAATGGTGACCTTTACCTGTAAATTACGAAGTTCTTCTTCATTTTGTAAAGCAAATCCTTTTGCTTCAAGTTCATTAATCCCGCGGATATTAATGTTACTTACCCGTATCTCTTTAGGCAAAATAGGATTCTGCGTATTAATGACGAATACCCATAGCATCGTTGCTAAAAGTAAGGATACTATTTTCCATGGAAGATTATTTGAAAAAAACTTATTCATTTTTTTGTTTTCCTTTCCATAGTGCTATTTTCCTCTCGTGTTTTTTGCGGGATTTAATAGCTGTTAAAATACGACGCAGCGTCTCTGCATCGATACCTCGCTTAATCTTACCATTGTTTACAAAGGAAATAGCCCCCGTCTCCTCAGATACAACAACAACGATTGCATCAGTAGCTTCCGAAACCCCTATGGCCGCACGATGTCTCGTGCCTAGTTCTTTACTGATCTCTAAGCTATCACTTAAAGGTAAAAAGCAAGTCGCTGCTGAAATACGATTGTTTGTGATAATGACTGCGCCATCATGTAATGGCGTATTTTTCTCAAAAATATTTACAAGTAATTGACTGCTCACCATGGCATCAATCGGAATACCTGTCCGCTCCACATCCCCAAGCTTTGTATCCCTCTCTAAAACCATAAGTGCCCCTGTCTTTACCTTCGACATCTGTACACACGCTTTTACAATGGCCTCAATGGTCTCGTCATTAATGCCTATCTCCTTGCCTTCATCACTACTCAGTATAGCTCCTAAGAACTTTCCTCGACCAATCTGTTCAAGTGCTCGTCTTAATTCCGGTTGGAAAAGCACAAGTACTGCAATGGTTCCCAATGTAATTGCATTTGAAATAATCCACCATACGGTATGTAAGCGAAATACATATGCTACTACCGCACTTACAATAACGATGACCACTCCCTTTAGCAGTGCCCATGTCCTTGTATCCTTAATCCAAATAAGTAGCTTATAAATCAGAAAAGCTACTACTAATATATCAATAATATCCCGGATCTCTATACGTGGGATACTCAAAAATGATATTTTCCCAAGTGCTTCTTGAATTGCTTCCAAAAATTGCAGCCCCTTTACCATATATTTATTACTTATTATATCATGATTAAATCCAAAATAAAGCCTAAATCTAAAAAGAGATACTTAAAGCATCTCTTTTTGTTCACCCTTATTGGTTGTATAAATTTGTTCTACTTTTTTAGGTTCTAAATGCATACAAAACTTCGGTACAACTTTCACGTAATAGACGTTTTCTTCATCTTCAAACTGAACCACTTCTGCTCTTGAATAATCCAATGGCTTATACATCACAAGCACAATTGCTGTAATGACACCACCTATACAAGTTATGATTGCTTGTTGTCCTAGTTGCACTTGCATTTTCAAGAAGATGACGCCTAATCCAACCCCTAATAAACTCATCACAACACCTATAGTGAGTGCAATATAGGGTGCATAGTCAACTGCTTGCTTCTTAATCCAATACATCCCTGTAAATACGATAAGGAAAATAACCAAAGTACCTAGCATATTAGGATTCATAAGACACTTTCCTATAAGTGTCTCTGCGAACTGCTGCCCCATCGCCAACAAATCCTTGCTTCCATCTGTACTTTGTACCACCACTTGTACTGCCTGGCTGCAATAACTTCCTATAACACCTATCCCTATAGCAATACCACATGCATATGTACCCAATGCTGCTCCTATAAATAAGAGTATATACTCACACTTACATACAAAAGCTAGCATCGTTCCTATAATCAGCATACTCTCTTTTGGATACAGCCGTATAAAAGCTATATAAAGTATGACAAAAGCTACAAATGTACTCATGCCAATAACGAGATTAAATACCATGAGGTGTACTGCAACAATCCCCATAATAATAAACTGAATGCTCTGATTCGATAAAAACATACTGAGAGCTGCTATGCCTATCACTACATAACTTCTGGTTAAAGGCTCCATGTACCCTATACGTTGATTAATAAGTGCTAACACTAAGACTACACCTAAATACTTAGCTACACCTATTAACCACTTTTCATAAGTTTTGAAGAACTTAATGCTTTTTGTCCTTAATAAAATAAGGGCTTCGTTTCCCATTATTCCCCCACCTTTCTTGTAACGCCCCTTCTTCCCACTCATCGAGTTGCTCTAATAACTCTTTATACCGTGTAACCCTAGCCTCTGCTTCTTTATAACGTTTCTTATAAACACATGTTGAAAGCCATGAGTAAAAAAGTAGTACCCCTATAATCACACTTCCATAGGGGATGATATAATAATTTAAAAGCTCACTGCCATTAGTCGGAATATAAATTCCCTTTTCAAGTTTAAGCAAAAGCTGTATCCCTATTAGCCCCATCATCACCGCTAAAATGCTTAATCTTGTCTTGACGTTATTGATATAGATATAATCCTCTGGATAGTAGCTTGTTATTTTGAGGTCTTTTTTAATCGCCTGCTTCTCTAGTACTGCCAAGCGACTCATAAGCATTACTTTGTTTTCATCAACCACTACACTTCCCCCTTACTCTTTTGCCAACCCTTCTTCACTATACCTACCTACTGCATTCCACAAAATCCATTCATCAATAAGGGCATCATAAGACGCATCGATTTGCTCCTTTACTTGCTGCCCACCATATACTTGATGTGGATTTACCCAAGTTGCTGTGAAATCCTGTAGCCACGGTCTAACTATTGCTTTTCTCTCTTCTCTAGGTATTTCTTTCATAATGCTATTGGAATACTGCATTGCTGCCAATACAATAGCATAGGGATCCATGTCAGGATATGGCACCCCAAATGATCCTGGTGCATAGTGTGATGGATAAATCATTGGACAGATATAATCCACCCGCTTAAGGAGCTCCTTGTAATCTTGTCCTACTATTTCGGCATCGATTTTGCTCGTAATAATAGTTCCAAAGACATCTGCTGAAACCACGACACCTTCTGCATGCAAATGTTCATATACATAATCTATAAATTCAGTTATAATCTCTACCTTAGATTTGTCTTCTGGGAAATCACATACGTCATTATCCATAGACTCATGGAATCTCACATAATCAAACTGTATTTCTCTAAACCCTAAATCCACAGCCTCTTGGCATACCTCCAGAATATAATCCCAGTTTTCTTTATTATAAGGGTCAAGCCAAGTCTCTCCCTTTGGTGTGGTAAAAATCGTGCCATCTTTCTTCTTCACAAGTCTATCTGGCTGCACCTTTGCCATCACTTTATCTTTGAATGTTACAATCCGCGCAATAGGATAAATATTGTTTTCATAAAGCTTTGCTATTACACTCTCAATATCTGTAATAGGAGGCTTTTCCTTTACCATATGCTGTAATGTGGGTGTATCCGTCTTGAACGTTAAGTAGCCAAAATCATCTTTGATATCTACAACAACGGCATTGACCTCCGTTTCATTGGCGATGCGTACCACTTCGTCTAATTTACTCATGTAGCCTGCTGGCAAATAAACCGCCTTAACTTTAGGTGGGATATTATGCACATTATAAAGTGTTTCCTCTTGCTTAAAGTACACTGGCTCTACCTTTTCAGTTTGTGTTGGTGATAAGTCATTCCACTTAAATCCTGCTCCTGTAACTTCGCTTTGTTGCTTCCATATAATAAAGATAATACCTGTTAGGATAACAGCGACAATAAATAGTCGTATAAAAGCTAACTTCTTTTGTTTGTAGCGATAGTAGCTCTGATATGGCTTAATTTTATACTTTTTCACAATGAGCAAACACCCCTTTTTAGCTTATTTAGAATTATATCATAGATTCAGATAATTTACATTGTATTTTGCACCTTTTCATTCTTTCCTTGTAATTATTTCCATTTTTTCACTGCTTCAATCTTTTATAGACAAAAAAAGAAACCATTTTGTAATGAAATGATTTCTTTTTTTTGTTATTTTATTTTTCGGTGTGTAAACGCACGTTTCCCTGTGGCATAATCATCTACAATATGCCCGTTACCTACTAGCTTGTATTTATAAATGAGAAGCCCTTCAAGTCCTACTGGTCCTCTGGCATGAATCTTCGATGTACTTACACCGACTTCTGCACCAAAGCCGTATCTAAAACCATCGCTAAAGCGTGTAGACACATTACATGATACATTTCCTGAGTCCACAAGGTTCATGAATTTTTCTATCGCTTCTGGATTTGTCGCCACAATGCTATCTGTATGGCCTGAACCGTAAGTATTGATATGCTCGATGGCTTCATCTATACCACTTACTATTTTGATTGATAAGATATAGTCTAAGTACTCTGTCTTCCAATCTTCTTCTGTTGCCTTTTCACAAGCAATGAAAGTACTTACTTTATCACATCCACGTATTTCTACACCTTTTGCATCCAAGCTTTCTTTAAGTTTTGGTAAGAATGCCGCTGCTATTTTCTCATGTACAAGCAGTGTCTCTAGCGCATTACATACTGATACGTACTGCGCTTTTGAATCTGTAACGACCTTTACGCCAATGGCAAGATCTGCACTTTCATCTACATAACTATGGCAAATACCATCTGCATGACCCATAACAGGTATATCAGAGTTTTTCATAATGTAGCTTACAAATTCGTTAGAGCCTCTAGGAATTAGAAGATCGATTTCTTTATTCATTTTAAGCATTTCACTTACTTCATCTCTCGATTCTACAAGGGTAATCCATCCCTCTGGCATATCCATTTCGTAACTTGCATCACGAATAACTTCATAAAGTGCACGATTGGTTTCTTTCGCTTCACTTCCGCCTTTTAAAAGCACTGCATTGCCACTCTTTAAGCATAAGGTTGATATCTGTACAAGTGCATCTGGTCTTGATTCAAAGATGACGCCGATAACGCCAATTGGTGTGGCTACACGTGTAAGAAGTAAGCCTTCATCTAATTCTGTCTGAAGCTGCACTTTACCTACTGGCTCTTCAAGTTCCATAAGACTTGTAATGCCCGCTGCCACTTCTTTTATTTTCCCATCGTCAAACTTCAGACGTTTGAGAAGCGGTGTACCTAATGCCTCTTCTTCCGCACGTTTCATGTCTTTCTCATTAGCTTCTTGAATGCGTGCACTATTTTCTTCAAGTTTAAGCGCTATATGCTGAAGTGCTTTATTTTTCTTGTCGCCTTCTATTGCTGCAAGCTTTATAGATGCTTGCCTAGCCAATTTTGCTGATTCATTAATTGTCATAGGAATCCCCCCACTTTTATTAAATTAAGTTGAATGCATCATATCATATTTCTCATTTATTTATCAATAGTTTAGATTTTTACTACTTTATGACCTTGTGGTGTACTAATGATTTTTATTTTGAGTGCTTTTCTGATACCTTCCATACTTCTTACTTGATTAATATGTCTGAGACTATCTGTCTTTGCCACTTTTTCAATCATTGGGAAGATATCTTTCTTCACTTCATAGGAAATACGGTTTTTCAAGCAGTAACCATTGATATACTTTAAAGTCTGAAGGATTTGGTCTACTGTAATTTTATTTTTATCAATAAGTACTACTGTGTAATCTTTACGACGTTTCCCGTCCGGATAGGCTTCTTTAAAGAACTCAATAAAATGATCTACCTTTTCTTCTATATATGGTTCGTATTTTCCTAATGTGTTTTTTAATTGGGTGCGTAAGTACGCGATAGTATTTGGCTTTACCTTTCCTTTCATCGCTTCGATTGCTTGGATGATCACTTCATACTCTGCTTCTAATGCTTCCACAGATGCTCCGTTTTTTTCTTCTTGTTTTACCTCTGCGATACGGTCAAGTATTGCTTTTTTTGTTTCTAAAGCTTGTGTTGTATTTTGTATTGTCATTTCTTTTTACCCTTTCTTTTTACTCTTTAGTTAAAGAGTTTGTGTATTATAAAGTATGTTTTTTTAATTTTGGCACATTCTAATGCTATATAAACATTATTTATTGTTTGTTGGAGGAATATTATGTCAAATAATGGAACTAAAAAACTAACCCTCGCAGCCCTAGTCTTGATGATTTTTACATCGGTCTATGGTTTTGCTAATATGCCAAGAGCCTTTTTCTTTATGGGCTACTCTGCCATTCCTTGGTATATCTTTGGTGCCCTTGCCTTTTTCTTACCTTATGCCTTTATGATGGCAGAATATGGTGCAGCTTTCAAGCAGGAAAAAGGTGGTATTTACTCTTGGATGGAAAAATCCGTAGGGCCCCGCTTTGCTTTCGTCGGTACTTTTATGTGGTATGCTTCTTATCTTGTATGGCAAGTGAATGTATCTTCTACACTTTGGATACCATTCTCTAACGCCATCTTTGGTTATGACCGTACCAGTGAGCTAGCTTTCGTTGGTCTTAATAGTACCCAATGTTTAGGTGTCCTCGCAGTCATCTGGGTAATCCTTGTAACTTTTGTTTCCACAAAAGGTATCGATAAAATCCAGAAGGTAACTTCTGTGGGTGGTATCGCTGTTATGGCACTCAATGTGCTCCTATTAGTAGGTGGTATTCTCGTACTTGCACTTAACAAAGGCCACTTCGCCGAACCAGTAGCTGATATCGTTCGTGCTTTTACCACTTCACCTAATCCTGATTATGCTTCTACCTTATCCATGCTTTCATTCCTTACTTTTGCAATCTTCGCATTTGGTGGTATTGAAGCGGTAGGTGGACTTGTAGACCAGACAGAAAATGCTGAAAAAACATTTCCTAAAGGTGTAACCCTTGCAGCTCTCGTTATTTCTATCGGTTATGCCGTAGGTATCTTTATGATTGGTACATTTATTAACTGGGCTGGTTTCCTTTCAGATCCTGGTGTCAATACAGCCAACGTTACCTATGTCATCATGCAAAACTTAGGTTTTACACTGGGTCAATCTTTCGGTCTTACTGAAGCAGTCTCTCTTACCATTGGTTTATGGATTGCTCGCTTTGTAGGTCTTTCTATGTTCTTAGCTTTATCTGGCGCCTTCTTTACACTTGTTTACGCACCACTTAAGCAGCTCATCGAAGGTACCCCTAAAAAGCTTTGGCCAAAGAAATTTACAGAACTCAAAAACGGTATGCCAGTCTATGCTATGCGCGTTCAAGCTATTATCGTTATCATTTTTATCATCCTTGTATCATTTGGTGGTGATAACGCTACAGCCTTCTTCAATAAATTAGTAATCATGACGACTGTAGCCATGACGATTCCTTATATGTTTTTATCCATTGCTTTCCCATTTTTCAAACGCAATACAAGCATCGAAAAACCTTTTGCTATCTACAAAAGTAATACCTTTGCAGTTGTCGCATCTATTATCGTAACACTAACTGTAGGTTTTGCAAATATATTTACTATTATTGAACCTGGTATTGCTAAAGGTAACTGGGTCGACACATGGCTTTCTGGCGGTGGACCACTCTTCTTTGCCATCGTCGCACTCCTTCTTTATTGGAATTACGACAGAAAAACAAAATAGTCTTTCCTTAAAGGCAAAGGGCTAATTCCTTTGCCTTTTTTTGCACTTTGCCTTATCATAATGAAGTGACATTTTATTTTCAACTTAGAACGATAAAGGAGCTTACATAATGACAGCAAAGAAAAGACGCCTTGGAAATTTAACGCTATCTTTTGAAGAAGATGGGCTTCCTCTTAGCTTAGATAAATTACTTGGGAGTACGACTGATGCCCCTTCCCCAGAAGCACCTTTTGCACTTGATAGTGAAGTATCTCTCGAACGATTAGCCAATGATTTAGGTGTACCCACTTCCGAATCAAGTATGGATGCATTTATTGAAGCGTACAGCGCGCCTACCTATACTTCTTTAGATGACCTTTTAGAAGCTAGCCTTTCGTCTACTCAGCTTAATCAAGCCTTTTTAGCACCACCTTCATCAAGCACAGGACTTTTTGATGGTTTAGGAGACTTACTAGACGAATAACTTTTTGTCTATACTACAGGTAACTGTATCAACGATAGATTATAAAACCTTAGGAGAATATTTATGGAAACAACATTTCAAGCTTTACAATTAGAACCAGCCCTTATTAGCGGTTTAGAAAAACAAGGCATCACATCACCTCTTCCTATCCAGAGCTTAGTCATTCCAACAGCTCTAGAAGGTAAGGACACCATCGGACAAGCACACACAGGTAGTGGGAAGACATTAGCTTATCTACTACCTCTTTTCCAAAAGCTTAATCCTACACTTAAGCAAACACAAGCCATCATCTTAGCACCTACTCATGAGCTTGTAGTTCAAATCAATGACCAAATAAAACTTCTCGCGACCAATAGTGAGACACCTCTTACCACTGCTGTCCTCATGGGTGGGATGAATATTGAAAAGCAAATGGAGCGCCTTAAAAAGAAGCCTCATATTGTAGTAGGCTCATCAGGCCGTGTATTAGAACTAATCAAAAAGAAAAAACTGACTGCCCATACAATCAAGACACTTATTATTGATGAAGCAGATAATTTACTGGACAAAAGTCAAAGTGAATCCATCTTAAACATCATCAAAGCTTGCCAACGTGATACACAAGTCATGCTTTTCTCTGCTACGATCACAAAAGAAACTTTAGCAACTTCTCAAGGCTTTATGAAAGACCCTGTCTTCCTCAATACGTCTGATGCACTTCCACTTAATCCACATATTACACATCAGTACGTAGTAGGTGAACAACGTAAGAAGTTCGAGCTTCTTCGTAAAGTACTTAATACAGTGAATCCTCCAAAAGCACTTGTATTCGTTAATAACGTTCATGAGGCTGAAATTATTGTAGATAAACTTTTATACCACAAGAAAAATGTTGGTGGTCTTTATAGCAAACAAAACAAACAGCAACGTGAAGCAGTCATGACTCAGTTTAAGTCTGGGAAGATTAACATCCTTGTATCTTCTGACTTATCTGCTAGAGGTTTAGACATTCCATCAATCACCCACGTAATCAATATGGACTTACCAACCAATGCCTTTGATTACCTCCATCGTGCAGGACGTACGGCTCGTGGTACAGGTGAAGGTACCTCTATTGCTATCTTAACAGCTAAAGAAGAAATGATGATTAAAGAGTATCAGAAAAAACTAAATATCGTTATGTCACCGCTCAAATAATCTTCATATAAAACTTATGATTTTTTATTAAAATAAGTCCATTATGTGGGAACTTATATATTAGTTCATAAGTCTAATGTATAAAATTACTTCCCAAGGAGGTTTCATCAATGAATCAGAAACTAAGAAAACATTTTAAACTTATTGTTTTAGGCGGTATGGTAGCTGCACTTAGCTTACCAATCTTTGCAAATCCACTTCTTCAAAAGGTAGAAGCATATCTTAACGCTGGGCTTACTTATGTCCTAGATGGTAAAGAAGTGATGGAAGACGTGACTGCTCTTACTTACAATGATACGACTTATATCTCTATCAGAGAATTAAGCGAAGCACTTGGTAAAGACATCAGCTACGATAATGGAGTGATTACAGTCAATACAGCAAACGCACCTACACCAAAAGAAATTAAAGATGAAGTACCAGCTCTTCCAGAAGCCATCACGATTGAGAACGCTCTTATCAAAGAAGTAGACCTTGAAAATGGTCGTGTAACGATCTTACCAGCAGGTCTAGAAGACTTAAGAGAAAACTATATCATCCTTCATGTAGGTGAGGACACAGTGGTACGCCATGAGCTTTTAAAAATCGCTCTTACATCACAAGATTTAGTAGCTGGCTATGAAGTTCGCATTAATCATTCACCAATTATGCAACCTTCTCTTCCACCTCAAACTGCTACTTTTGAAATTGTGATTTTAGCTAACCAAGAGTTTCCTCTTGTTGAAGAAGATAAGGTAGAAGTACCTGCTCTTCCAGACTCAATCACTATTGAGTCTGCTGTCATTACAGCCATAAATCCGGACTCTAAGCAAGTAACACTTCTTCCAGCTGGTAAAGAAGATGTTTATACGAATTATGTGATTCTTAATGTAGATACTGACAAAACTTTCATTCACCATGAACTTAATAAGAGAATGTATCATTTCGAAGATTTAACAGTAGGTACAAAAGTACGTGTAGAGCATAGCCCAATTATGACAATGTCTCTTCCACCTCAAACACCTGCAAAAGAAATTACTATCCTTGCAAATCAAGAATAATAATGCCATCAAAAAATGCACCTATGAAGGTGCATTTTTTATTTCTTTGTTTTCCATATAATCCGAATAATGAGCTGCTCATTTTCTAACTTTGCATCTATGCGATGCCCCATTTGCTCCACAAGTTTCTGCGTGATGGCTAAGCCTAGTCCCGTACTTTGCCCTGTACGCATACGATCCGCCGTGAAGAACCTGTCAAAAAGATGACTCACGTCTTCTTCTGTTAACGCCTGTGCATCATTTATAAAGTATGTGTATTGCTTACCATCTGCTTCCTCTGTATGTCTTATCTTGACTGTATGGGTAGCATACTTGAGCATATTTTGAATAAGATTACTAAAAATCCTTTCTGTTGCCTGGTCATCTGCGATAATCGCTGGTAATTTCTCATGGATTTCTAGCTGAGGTTCTAGATTTTTATCCACAAAATCATTGTAAAAAGTAGCCATTAATTCACAAAGTATTGTAGATATGTTTATACTTTTTAATTCAATTTCGTATTCATTCGCCTCAATGCGTGACAAATCATAAAAACTCCCTATAAGTTTTTCTAAAGACTGTGCGCGACTTTTCACAACCGCTTGATAGCGTAAACGCTCTCCCTCACTAAGCGAAGGATTCTCGAGCATCTGTAGATACCCTATAACGGAAGTTAATGGCGTCCTTAAATCATGGGACATATTGGCAATGGCTTGTCTAAGTTCCTTATCCATATGCCTATGCTTTGCTTCTGTCTCTTTCTTTTCTTCTATACTCCTATTAATGGCTGCCACTAACGCTTCCAATTCTTTATTGGGCGCCTTCACTCTTACGTCTTGATTCGTATCTTTTCCTTGTATAGCTTGTAATTGCTCGGTAATATACTTTACTTCCGTATTATAACTCAGTAAGCGGGCGATACATATGCCCCCTATTATTCCTATCCCAATCATTATTACCACTAACACTGTATCACCCTCTCTCTCTTACTGGTAGTGTAAAGTTTTACACTATCCATTTTTATTTAATTACTTATATATCAAGGGTTCTAACTATTTTTGAATATAAAAATAGCGATACCCCCTATTTCTAAGTTATAATTGAGTCTCCTACAACAACAATTACACAGAAAGGCTGTATCGCATGGACTCAATTTTAACTTATTTACTAC
>JBOGBZ010000098.1:0-28118 GCA_051656485.1 Cellulosilyticaceae bacterium | reverse complement strand
TATCTGAAAACTGTCTCTGAAATGATACCTGCTGGATTTGTGAAGTTCACAAGCCATGCATTTGGACAAAGCTCTTCGATGTCTTTGATGATGCCTAAAATAACTGGTACTGTTCTAAGGGCTTTGAAAAGACCTGCTGCACCATTTGTTTCTTGACCGATGACACCGTGTGATAAAGGAATGCGCTCATCTTTGATACGTGCATTCAGTAAGCCTACACGAAGTTGTGTCGTTACGAAGTCTGCATCTTTAAGTGCTTCTCTTCTATCTAATGTAAGATGAATTGTCATATCCACGCCTGCTTTTTCAACCATACGTTTCGCAAGTTCACCTACGATTTCTAACTTATGCTTACCTTCTTCTATATCTACTAGCCATAATTCTTTGACTGGAAGTTCATGATATCTTTTAATAAAACCTTCTACTAATTCTGGTGTGTAACTAGAGCCACCACCAATAGTAACTATTTTTAATCCGTTTTTCATCTCTTTCACCCGCTTTTTCATTGAATTAGAATTCATTTAGACAATAAAAAATAGAGACGAATCTCTATTTTTTATTAGTGTTGTTGTTGTGCATTTTTTGCATCAATACGCTCTGCAATAATAATGAATGGAATATAAATTAATATACCGATTGTTAAGTTAACTAATGCTAGTAATGCGCCTGATACGTGTCCTGTCGCTAAGAATCCTCCAAGTACTGGTGGAATCGTCCAAGGAAGTTTTGCTGTAATAACTGGATGTACAAGTCCTGATGAAATCGCTAAGTAACTTGTAACTGTTGTAATAAGTGGTGTTAACACAAATGGGATACCATAGATCGGATTCAATACGATTGGTAAACCAAAGATAACTGGCTCATTAATATTGAAACAAGATGGTGCTAAACCTAGTGCTAACATGTCTTTTCTTCTACGACGTCCTGCAATGGCGATTGCTATAAGTAATGCTAGAAGCATCCCTGAACCACCAAGGTATACGAATACATCGAAGAATGGTCCCGCTAATACATTGAACTGATCAAGTGGTGCATTTTCTACTACAAGCGCTGCATTTTCTGCGCCAAGTTTCATAAGAATTGTCTCTGTAAATGGTAGTGCGATATTGGCACCATGTAAACCAACAAACCATAAACCATGCACCATAAGTACGATAAAGAGTGCTGATGGTAAACTATCTGCGATGTTTGATAATGGTACACCTACATAGTGATTGATAAGGTCTGTTAATGAACCTTGTCCTAATAAATGTAAACCAAGACCTACTAAACCTACTGCTACAAGGGTAAACATACCCGGAATTAATTTGGCAAATGAACGTGATACCGCTGGTGGTACCCCTGCTGGTAATTTAATAATAAGCTGCTTCACTTTGCTAAGTCTTACAAATACTTCTGTTGTAAAGAGTGCTACAACAATCGCTGTAAATAAGGCTTCTGTACCTAAATACTTAAGTGCGATAAGTCCCCATCCTGATACAGCTTCGCCAACTTCTGGTGTGATGGTCGCTGTTTGTGGGATAAGAATAAAGAATGATGCTACAGCAATAAGTGCTGACTGTAAGCCATCTTCATTGTATGATTTAGCTAAATTATACGCGATACCCATTACGAGGAATAACGCCATTAAAGCTAACGTTCCAAACCAAATGTCACTTGTTAAAGTCTTCCAACCTTCGCCAAACACTTTAACCATAAACGCTTGGTATGGATCAAACGGAATATTATTAATAAGTACTGCTACAGACCCTACCATTGTCAGTGCGATCATCGCAAGGAATGCATCTCTAATTGCTACTAAGTGTCTTTGTGCCCCTATTTTTGCTGCATACGGTACAATATGTCTGTCCATAAATGCCATAAATTTATCCATGGTTTCAATCTCCTTCTAGCTCCATATTCTAGTATCTTCTAGTCGTTTGCTTTTGTATAACGCTTTTCTCAATGTATAGACAAACTTTATTTGTTGCCTAATTCAAGTGCTCTTGCTAATACGCCTGCGCCATTACATCTACCGTAGTCCATCATGTTGATAACTTCTACTGGTACATTGTGTGGTGCTGCAATCTCTTGTGCTTTTGGTAAGACGTATCTTACTTGTGGTCCAAGTAATAAAACATCACATTTTTCAATCTCATTGGCTAAGTTTACTTCTGAAATTGCCCAGATCTCTGCTTCTACACCTTGTGCAGTTGCTGCATCTTGCATTTTTGTTACTAATAAACTTGTTGACATTCCTGCTGAACACGCTAACATAATTTTAATCATTTTAAAGTCCTCCATTGTTGTCTATTCTAAGTATCATTTTTGTTTGTGTATACGTTTTTGTCTTTGTATATACATTATACCTCTTTTGTACATATATGACAATAGTTATTTCATTTTTTTTTAGATGTTAACTACTTTTACTGTAAGGGTGTAGCCATAATAATAACTATTTGAATACTCAAACTTTTCTCCCCCTTTTAAGTTAGCTACTTGTTCCACCGCTAAAATAGGTGCTTCAGAGTCTAGATGGAGCAGTTCGATAATCTCATCACTAGCGATCATCGCTTCAATCTTTCTATCTGCATTGCTAATAGTGTGCCCACATTCATTTTCAATATAACTATATAAAGAATGAATACAATGTTCACGATTAAGGTTCGGGAAAAGTTTCACTGGCATGTAGGTCACCATATACGCTACACGCTCACCATTAGCCATACGCACACGTTTGATTTCCCATACATTTTCACTTGGTTCTAATTCAAGTGCTTGTCCTACTGTGTGTCCTGCTGGCACAATGCTTAAGTTAATGAGGGCTGTTGAGATCTCATACCCCTTACTTTTAAGTTCTCTGGTAAAACTTGTGATACTTGCCATATTATCATTAATCTTATTGGCAAGGACGATACTTCCTACCCCTCTTTGTCTTTTGATATACCCTTCTTTTACTAAGTTATTAAATGCCGAACGCACCGTCATACGTGTCACATTAAACTCTTCACTTAAGTGAGTCTCCGTAGGGAGTAGTTCACCGGCTTTGATTTCTCCTGATGCAATAAGTTCCTTTAGATATCTTTCTATTTGCTTGTAAATTGGCTCACTCATTCTATGTTACTCCTCTTCTTCTATTTATATGTATAGACATATCTTACCACATATAAAGTTATCTACCTACTTGTTCACTGCAAATTTTATACATTGTATAGTCATTTACAAAAAAAAGTATTTTCATTCAATAAAAAGAGTAGTAGGCTTTCCTATCCTACTACTCTTTCAGACTAATCTATACGCATTTGTGTCTCGCCGTCAAAGAAATGTAACGCTTCTTTATCAAAAGCAAACATATGATGTTCGCCACCTTTATAGGCTAAATGTCCCGGTGTTGAAATGACCAATTCTTCACCACCTGAAAGTCTACCATGAATAATTTTTTCTTTGCCTAAAAGTTCTACTACATCAAGTTCACACGCAAACAGATTTTCACTTTCTTCTTGGGTCAGAAATCTTTCTGAACGAATCCCCATAAAGACTTCTTTACCTTCATGCTTCTGAAGACGCGTCCCATCCTCAGCATTAGGTGTTATTTTTAAGTCACCTTTTTCAAAGACGAATTGACCGCCCTTGATACTTCCTTTGAAAATATTCATCGTAGGTGAACCAATAAACCTTGCCACGAAGATATTTTCTGGCTTTTCATAGAATTCTTCTGGTCTTCCCACTTGCTGAATCTTGCCATCATTCATCAGTACAATCTTTGTAGCCATGGTCATGGCTTCTATTTGATCATGGGTGACATAGATGGTGGTCGTCTCCTGTGATTGATGTAAACGCACAAGTTCCACACGCATATGCTCCCTTAACTTGGCATCTAGATTTGAAAGGGGTTCATCCATCAAGAATACCTTAGGTTTTCTAACCATTGCACGCCCTAAAGCTACACGTTGCCTCTGCCCACCAGATATATCTGAAGGCTTTGAATAAAGGTAATCTGTAATTTGGAGGATTTCTGCCGCTTCCATGACCCGTTCATGTATAAATTTCTTAGGTTCTTTACGCATACTTAAAGAAAATGCCATATTTTCATAGACGGTCATATGTGGATAAAGTGCATAGGATTGAAATACCATGGCAATATCTCGGTCTTTAGACGGTACTTTATTGACCCTTTTCTCACCGAACAATAAGTCGCCTTCGGTTACCGAGTTAAGCCCTGCTATCATTCTAAGTAATGTCGTCTTCCCACAACCTGATGGTCCTAAAATAACGCAAAAGTCTTTATCTTCTATTTCTAAGTCAATATGACGCAACGTAAAGTTTTCTCGCCCTTCATACTTTTTCCCTACATTCTTCAATGCAACTTTCATTGTTTCTCCCCCCTAGCCTTTCACTGCACCACTTGCAAGTCCTGATACTAACTGCTTGCGAAGTGCGATAAATAAGATAACAATCGGTATTGCGATTAATAGACCGCCTGCTGCAAAGGCCGGCTGATTCATAGTCCTTTGGTCATTGATAAGTGTATACAACCCTGCTGCTAACGTATAAGATTCCGGACTAGTAAGTAATACGCGTGGTAGCAAATAATCCACACATGGACCGATAAATGCCCACAGTGCAATAACCGCAAGTATAGGCCTTGCAATAGGCATGATAATGAGTCGGTATACCTTCATATTAGAACAGCCATCAATTTTCGCTGCATCATCCAGTTCGGTAGATATAGAATCGAGATACCCTTTTAAAATAATGGTATTCGTAGCGATCCCCCCTGCTGAATAAATGAGCACCAGCATCATCTGCCTTGTAAAGAAAGGCGCAATTGAAGAGATAATAGACTGCATCGTAAAGTATGCGGTAATCCCTGCAAAAGTCGGAATGGTCTGTATAAGCATAATCGCCATCAAAGATGGTTTACGTCCTTTAAAGCGGTACCTTGAGTACGCAAAGCCTGTAAAGGATACAAAAAGTAGCGTCAGTAAAGCCGTGGCAATGGCTATAAAAATCGTATTGACAATCCATCGCACATACAATGTGTCTGTGAAAAGATAGGTAAAGTGCTTCATGGAAAATGCAAACTCTCTATTCATCATAATGTTTTTTCCTTGAGCGCCATTAAATGCCGTTAAAATCATCTGATAAAGAGGCCATAAGATAACCACTGCCCAGGATAGCAGTACGATATAAGAAAACCCTAGTCCGATCTTGCCAGCCACTGTTAACGGCTGTTTATCTGCTAGATAGAGCTGCTCTTTTTTCTTGGTTCTCATAGTTTTTCCTCCTTAAATGCCTTTGAATTTTTAAAACCTAGGAATGCAAAGACCATAAGGCCTAATGAGATAACAATGGTAATAGCTGCCCCTATAGCTTGCTGCTGGTTTTCCATCGTTAGTTTAAAGATATAGGAGATCAATATATCCGATGAACCTGCCAAGTTGCCATATACCTTCGGATTGAAGGGTCCACCGCTATTAAACAAATACACAAGAGAGAAGTTATTGAAGTTAAACGTATACTGACCTACAAGAAGCGGTGCCGTCTGGAAAAGCACCATAGGTAGTGTGATGCGTCGTAATTTTTGCCAACTTGTAGCGCCGTCGATTTGAGCTGCTTCATAAAGGTCTGAAGGTATAGCTTGCAGCACCCCTGTGGATAGCAAGAATATATACGCACTTCCTAACCACCCTTGAATACATATGATAGCAATCCGCGTCAGGGTCGTATCGTTTTTAATATCCAACGAGGCCCCCGTCAGATTGTAAATAAGCTCCGTCAATACCCCTTGTCTTGATACCATAATACTAAAGAACATAACGGTGATAAAGAAAGGAACTGCCCAAGGTAAGATATACACTATTCTAACGAAGTTCTTACCTTTCACGCGCTCGTTATTAACAAGTAGTGCCAAGAAGAAGCCTATGAGAATGCCTAGCGATGTCCCTACGATAGTCCAAATGATAGTCCAGCCGAAGATACGCCAAAAGATAGAGCCTGCCATCCCTTCCCCTTTGATGATGGCCATATAATTACTCAGACCTATCCACGTAAATTTGGATTGATGCTTGGGATCCATATTGGTAAAGGATAAAAGAATCGCCGTCGTAATGGGCACAATAACAATAAATAAAATAACAGTTATTGTAGGAAGTGATACCAGATAAGGGAATCCTTCTGCCAGTATGCTTCTTTTACTTTCAAACCAGTTTTTAGGCCGTATCCCTTTAAAGGCATTTTTTTGCACTTTATACACGTCTATAAAGCTTAAAATCAAGATGGTCGCTGCCACGATGATTAAGAAAAGTGCCACAATCCCTTCTATCATATAAATGAGGGATTTACTGATTTTAGGACCACCTTGTGCAAGGCTTATCAGCCCCCCAATCCCCTTACCTTGGTAATTCCCATAACCCAGTGCATAAGGAATGGCTATGCCATAGATAAATAAGGTGCCTATCATAAATAAAATACTCTTGATATATTGCTTATGGACTAACTGCCCTACCCCTGGTAGTAGACACGTTAGATACGCGAGTAAACTTCCACTTCCCTCTGCCTCTATGGGTGTTGTACGACGTATATGGGCGAGATTATCTTTCAAGACATCACACTTTTGTTTGGAGCCTTTACGAATCTCGTAATTTTTACTTCTGATTTCCTGCTTTAAAGCACGGGTAGGTATGGTGTCTTTTTGGAGGTCTATCTTCGTTCGCATCTCTCTTTGCAGTAGTTTCTTCTCATTTTGGTATGCTTTCTCAGAAATGATACCTTCTTTTTGCTTTTGCTTTAAGGCTTTCACTTGCTCTTTGTGTTGTGCTTCCTGCTCTTTACAAAATGCTGCTACAGCCGTTTTGGCTTGTTGATTTTCCTCTGCCCCCACCTTACCTTGTGCTTCCTTAGCTTTTACTCTACCTTCTAAGTTGTCTTGTAAATGGGCAATGATTTCACCTAATTGAGCTGTGACGAGCTCCCCATTCTTATAGGCCAGTTCCGCATCATAACAAAGTTCACAGTAGTCTTCATAAAACGCTTTTTCTTTTTCTGCTACAAATAAATCGACGTAAAGTTTTTTCAGTTGATTAGACTGATGCGCTTTAAGGGTTTCTTTATACTGCTTCTTTTCTACCTTAAGCTGGGCTTTAAATGCTTTTTCCTTTTCTTTAAAAGCCTTTAATTGCTGACTATACGGATGTGCCTCTTTCGCTCTTATGTATTGTTTCTTTTTCTCTAGTAATTGTTGCCTTTTTCCCTTATCACGCTCTCTGTCTATGGCATCTTGTAGCTTTACCAGTTCTTTTATATACTCATTTTTCCGTTCATACTTATTACCTATATGATCATATAAGACTTCCTCATAATTTGCCAACTGACTCCCCCCTCATTTCACACCCTTGCTCTTTAATCACTTGGATTAAATGAAGCATCGTTCCAATACATAAAAGATACCCTAGTATTTTTATATAGTAAAATCCCGAGTAAAGCTCCCATTCAGTAACGGTATACGCTAGTCCTCCTAGTAATAAAACAGTCCATATAAAGACAAACAACTTGCCGATACGCACCTTAAGCCATGTGATATACGCATATACTCCAAGCATCATCGGCATCATCACTTTCATACAAAATGAACCAAGTTCTAATGCGACGTACGTTTCAAAGCTGAGCGCATCCCCCATGGTTTGTACCCACAGATTATACACACTAGGGTCTTTGACCTTCATAAGTACTTGAAGTGATTCACAAAAAATAATCACTGCACACCCTAGAACAATCAGGTAAAAATGTTTGATTGGTAATTTTGTCGTTGCTTCCATGATGCCCCCCCTTTTTTTCTTAAGCCTGTCTATGTGTAAAAAAAGTAAGAAGAGAACGGGCTCTCCTTACTTTTCTTATTTATTGAAACTACTTTGTTATTATTGGAAGTTTACCATCATCGCTTCAAATGCTGCTTGCACTTGCTCGTAAGCTGCCTCTACTGTTGCTGGTTTGACTGATGACCAAGAAAGAAGGGCATTTTGCCATGTTGGCCATACTTGACCCCATTCTGTGAAGAGTGGTCTTGCAACGGCTTTCTCATAAGACTCGAGTGTACATTCAATAACTGCTTTATCTGTATCAGGTAAATCTGAGTTTTTATACACATCTGCTTTTACATTTGCAAGAATCTTTCCTGTGGTTTTAAAGAAGTCTACAGCATATTCAGGATTCACAATTTCTTTAATCACTTCTTGTGCTAAAGCCATTTCTTCTGTATTTCCTTCAAGGCGTGCATTCACTGCTAATCCCCATCCACCTTGCCAGTGTGTGAGTGGATTTCCTGCCACTTTTACAGCATTGATCGGTAATACTTTCATATCAGCGCCACCATTTGTTTTTTCTGCAAGACCTGGTGTTGCCCATGGACCATCGATACGAAGACTTGTTTGGTTGCCTGATGTAAAGGCTGAATCAATGTATCCCCATGCTGCTTCTTTATCCCAAAGGTCCGTTCCTAACTGATCATGTGCTTGCCAATAGTTAAAGAGTGCTTGGAATAAATCTTGTTGCTCTTTGGTGAGCTCACTGTATGGTTTTGTCAAATCTGTGTAAAGCTTACCTTCTGCATCTTTGTCAAGAAGTGTAAGGTCTACTGCATTTGTAAAGGCTACACCAAACCACGCATCATGAACGACGCTTAGCATATCTTCTGGATTAAGTTTGGTAAACTCCATCTCTTTTGAAAGGTCAATACCCTTAGCCGTTGCATTGGCACTATTTGCAAATACTACAAGTGTCTCTATATTAAGTGGAAATGCCAAATACTTGCCATCAATTTTAAAGCTACCGCCTAACCCTTCATCATATGTACCAAACCCTTTCAACGCACTTGCCATCGTCTCTGCATCAATCTCTGCTAATGCTTCATTTTGTGCTAAGCCATACACACGGTCTACTGGAATGGCAAAGACATCTGCAATATCCGGATTGGTCACATCTGTAGAATCGAGTACATCTAAGTTATCAAAAGATCCTGTTTCAATAAGATTAATTGTCGCATTAGGATATTTTTCTTTCACTCTAGCTACTGCCGCCTCATAATATGGCATCCATGTAGTTTCTGCTTGAACTGAAATCGTTGCGGTCAAATCTTCCGGTACTACATCCGCTCCATTCTGTGTGCTACCACACCCCGCTACTGATAACGTTACCAAAAACAATGCTACTATACTTCTAAACTTCTTCATGACTTATCCCCCTATCACTTTTTATGGTACTTCTTTGTCTAGTTTATGCCTTCTACACTAGACATTATGACTCGAAACTTGTTTATATTTTTCAGTATAGTATCACACATTAGATTTGTCAATATATTCCACTTGATTTTCAGAACCGTTTCCATTTATTTTTATAGTCATGTCCTACGGACACACTATTTGCTTTACTCTCTCTAGTGCTTCTATGAAAACCTCTTCTTGCATCGATGAGTAGGAAAGGGTCAACTGTAAGCCTTTCTCTCCTTTTTCAATGGCACTTACTTGTATGCCTTTTGCCAATAAGTGTTCTCTTGCCGTCGCTACACTTAGCTGTGTCGGCACTTCTACACAGATTAAAAAGCCACCACTTCCTTTTTGTACGATTGCCCCCATTCCAAAAACGCTTTCGATACTTTCGATGAACTTTTCTTGCTTACCCATATAGACTTTCCTAGCTTTTTTGATTTGCTTTTCTAGATGCCCATCTCTTATAAACTGACAAAGTGCAATCTGCTCTACTTTAGATACGGTCTGATTATAATACCGCCCTTTGTCTTCATACTGCTTCATAAGACCTATCGGTAGCACCATAAAACTAACCCTCAAGGAAGGCACCAGTAGCTTTGAGAAAGTACTCATATAAACCACATGTCTCCCACCATCTAAGCCTTGTAAGGACGGCGTGGGCCTTGTATGGTAGTTAAATTCACTATCATAATCGTCTTCAATAATAAGACAATTATTCTTTTCTGCAAATGCTAGTAACCCTAGGCGTATCTTCATCGGCATCACACCTCCCCATGGCGTGATGTGAGATGGTGACGTATAAAGCATGGCTACTTTTCTTTCTTCAAAGCAGGTATAGTCCTCATCAATTTGATCGACTCTTAGTGTTTCCACTCCTCGGTCTTGAAAGACTGCCTCCCCTTGCTTAAATACCATCCCCGTAAAGGCTACTGGACTGCGACTACCTGTAAGGGAACACAGAATCTGGAGTAAGCTTTGTACCCCTGCACCTACTACGATTTGCTCTGGCGTACACACCACACCTCTTTTTTCTCTTACATAATCACATAGTGCTTTTCTTAAATCATACTCGCCTTGTACATCACCATATGAGAGAAGCCTTTCTGTATTTCTCAAGGCACTTTTTATATACCGTCGCCATATGTCGAAATTAAAACTTTTGCGGTCTACTGTTGCACTGGCAAAATCATACTTAATCTTTTGCTTATCTTCAGATAGCTTCGGCTGCGCTTCCACTGGCTGTGCTGACGGATACTCTAATTCACTGACATAAAAGCCACTGCCAGCCTGAGGCATCACATAGCCTTCTGCTGCTAATTGCATATATGCTGCTTCCACTGTGGTACGACTCATGCGCCTTTCCATAGCACACTTTCTGATAGATGGAAGCTTTGTCCCTGCTTTTAATGTACCCGCCTCTATCAGTTCTTTGTAATATGTATAAAGTTGTATATAAAGTGGTTCATGCAAACGATGTGCAGAATTGGTTATACTTGTCTTAGTACCCATTTTGTATCTCCTTTACGCAAAGTGTCCCCATTAAAATTCTTATTTTTGACCATTTTATTCATGACAAATGGACTATATACTAACTATATCATAAACCACATTAAAACAAGGAGGAAATTTTATGCAACAATCAAAAAATAAGTTTTCAACGAAAACCATTGTACTCATCGGCCTTTTTAGTGCCATCTGCTACGTGACACTCTTCTTCAAAATCCCAATCCCTGCGCCAGTAGGCAAACCTTTCTTACATATGGGCAATATGTTCGTCATCCTAGCAGCACTTCTTTTCTCTGGCACAATCGGCGGACTTTCTGGTTCTATCGGTATGGGACTTTTCGACTTTATGAATGGCTATGTAGATAGTGTACCTAAGACACTCCTTCTCAAATTCGGTATAGGTTTTATCACAGGTATCGTGGCATCTAAAGGCCATAAAGAAAATGCCAAATCACCTCTGAAATGGATCGCCCTTTCATCAGCTGTTCTTATACTCGCAGGCATCAGCCTTTTCTTTGTAGCGATGACTTATGGCAATGAGATTAAAATAGAAGGTATCGAAAAAGCTTTCGTCGTTATTCCTGTCCTTTATATTTTCTCTCTTATCCTTGGGATTGCCCTTGCTGTGACATGTTTCTTTATCAAAAAGATTGATATCAAACTTCAGTATGCAATCATCGGTGCTGTAGCTGGTATCGCCTTTAACTTAGTAGGTGAATTTTTATTTGGTTCCATTAAGCTTATTTTACTCGGTAGTGGTGTGATACCAGCGCTCATCAGTGCAGCCATTAGCTTACCTGCTACACTTATTAATGGTACATTCTCTATCGTCGTAGCCATTATCCTTTACGTACCACTTTCAAAACTCTTAAAGAAACTTCAATTTAGCCTTTAATAAACATCAAAAAAGCGATGGTTCAGGGGATATGAATCATCGCTTTTTTATATGTTCTTAATTATTTATTGTGCTAATTTCCAAGAGTCATCTGATCCTGGTGTTGTATTAGTCCACCATTTTGCTTGATAAACTGTTCCATTGTACATGACAGTTTCGCCACCTGTATAGGCTTTACCTGGAATATAGACTGGCACACCGCCTTCGCCTACTTCTGGTTTTTGCTCCCATACAGCTGATTGGCCTGGTGTTTCACCTTGTGTCCACCATTTAGCAGTGTATTCTGTACCATTGTACATGACTTTATCGCCACCATTGTAAGTTTTTGATGGGTCGTAAGTATTGTTTGGATCTGGCTTTTCTTCTTCTTCAACTGTTACTTGACAGCTATCACTTGCTGTTAAGCCTTTGCTATCTGCTACTGTATAACTTACTGTGTAAGTACCAGCTTTGCTTGTATCCACATTGCTTGCTACTTTGATAGCATTTGTTAAGTCACCATCTTCTTTGTCTGTAGCTGTTACACCTTTCATTGGGTCATAGCTGTCACCCACTTTGATGGTTGCATCTTTCACACCACTAATTGTTGGTGGTGTATTTTCTACTGGTGCTTGTTCTTGAACTGTTACTGTACATGTAGCAGTAGCTTCTAAACCTTCTTTATCTACTACTTTGTAAGTTACTGTGTAAATACCTGCTTTTGTGATATCTACATTGCTTGCAACTTGGATAGCATTTGTTAAATCGCCATCTTCTTTATCTGTTGCTGTTACACCTGTCATTGGATCGTATGCATCACCCACTTGGATAGTTGCATCTTGGACACCTTTAATAACTGGTGCTGTATTCACTGCACCTATTTCTACTGCTACTTTAATGGTATTACTTGATACTTTGCTTGTTTCATTGCTTAATTCTGCTACATAAGTGTATGTTCCAGCTGCTTTATTTTGGCAAGGCACTTGAATCGTATCTGCTGCCATTGGATCCATAGATGATGATGCAATGATTGCACCATTTTCAAACAATGTGTAGTTTTTAGCATTGCTCGCTGTTGGAATCTCTATTGTTACTGTGTAGCTACCTTTTTCATCAGGTGCTGTTGCACTAAGGGATGCTGGCTTAACTGCTTGTGCTTCTACTTTTACATAAACCGTATTACTATTTTTAATACCTGCTGCATTTTTAAGTACTAATACATAGTTGTATGTTCCTACTTTTTCTTTAACTACTGGTACTGTAATGGTTTGTGCTCCTGCACTTACTTGACCTGACTTGATAACTGCATTATTTTCTAATACTTCAAAGCTTGTTGCATCGCTATTTGCTGGAATGTTAGCTGTTACAGTATAACCTTCACCTAATTTAACTGCAGTTTTATCTACTGCTACTGTTCCTGGCTTTGGAAGTGGTTTCACTGGACCTGCGAAGCTATTATAAATTTGTTTTGTAAGTACTGGATTGCCTACTCTTTCACAAGTAGCTTCCCAAAGAATTGCACCACCTAAATCATTTGCATTGATGTAGTCAAGTTTGATACCTGTAGATTGTGGATCGTCATAAGTATAGAATTCTTTCTTTGATGCACTGTATAGGTATGGTACTTGTGCAATTGGATCCCAATATTTCTTGAATGATGGGTCTTTTTCTAATACTTCTTCTACATAGTAGTATGGGTTGTTACCTGCAAAAACGCCTCCATCAAAAATCCCTTTTGTACCTGGTGCATAGCTACCTGTTGCATTCTTTGTTGCTTTACCATGTAAACCTGGAAGACCTGGGATGATTTCAGTTGGCTCTACGCCGCCCCATCCTCTTGTGTAGTATGGAATACCTACTACAAGTTTATCTGCTGGTGCACCAGCTGCGATAAAGTTATTTACTGATTGTACTACTGTGTATTGAGATACGACTTCATCGTATGGGTTGCCTTCTGCCGCTGTACGACCGTACATTGGTGATTGATGACCTGTGATTTCTTCCCAAGCACCATGCATGTCGTAAGTCATAAGGTTGATGAAGTCCATGTATGGCGCATATTTTGCAACTTCTGTTTGCTCCATCTTATCGATACCACAACCTACTGCTGCACTAAGTTCATACTTTGCACCATCTTCTGCACCAGCTTTATCAAGTGCTTGACGTAAATCTCTCATAAGAAGTGTAAAGTTTTCTTTATCAGCTGGTGTTGCACGTGGGTTACCTTGATCATTTGGATTATCTTTTGTATCCCCATCACGTACAAATGTTGGGTATTCCCAGTCGATATCGATGCCATCAAACTCATATTTTCTCATAAGTTCAATCGCACTATCACAGAAAGCTTTTCTTGCTTGTGGTGTAGCAGCAGCTTCTACGAAGTTTGCTGATTGAGACCAACCACCGATACTCATCATCATACGTACATGTGAGTATTCTCTTTTTGCTTTTCTCATAGCACCTAAAGTACCTTTGTACTCTGAACCATAAGGTTCACCTGTACCTGCATCTGCTTCAGTAGCCGCAAACTCATCAAAGATTTTAACTTCGTTTTGGCCTACCGCTGTTCCAATAGTTGGGCTAATGCCTTGAATTGTAACGAACGCATAGTTCATATGGGTAATGTATTCCCATGGAATGTCTTTTGGCATCCATTGGTTGTGCCCTGCATAAATCCCCCACTCTGGATAGTACATAACGATACGTTTACCATTGGTATTAGGCTCTGTACGGTCTGGTGGTGCTGGTAATTTACCCTTTGTTACTTTGATAACGAGTACATTAGACTGACTCGCACCTGCTTCATTGCTATATTCTACATAGTAGCTATACTCACCATTATAAAGTGGTGCTACTTTGAAGTCTGCTGTTTGGCTACCATACTGACTTGGTGTAAGTGGCTTCTCAGCAATAGCTACACCATCTTGATAAAGTGTTGCTTTCGTTGCTGTTGCTTGAGACCAAAGGGTTGCTTGTAAATTGAACTCACCTTTGCCTTCATAGTTATCATGTGAAAGACCTGGTTTCCCTGGTATTTGTACTGCTGCTGCAATACTCATCATTGGATTTGCTAGTACAGGTGTCGCCCCAAACGTACCTATACTAAGGGCTGCTGCTGCCATATAGGCTAATGCTTTTTTAAAAGACCTTCTCATTTTTTCTTTTCCCCCTTTATTATTTAACTGTTACTGTGACTTCATTTGAAGTTGTCGCACCTGCTTCATTGATAAGCTCTACTTTGTAGGTGTACGTGCCTGGTGCTTTGGCATTGAATGATTGGCTACCTGACTGTGCACTGTTTCCATTTGCTGTAAGTGCTGCTGTATGGATCAATGTGCCATTCTCATAAAGCTTCCATTCTGTACCATTCACACCCCACCACATATTGAATGTGATGTTGTAGTTGCCATCATTGTCCCAGTTATCATGTGCTGCTGCTGGTGCTGCTGGTTTTTCTGTAACTACTGGTGGTTCTCCACCACCACCGCCACTTGTTCCTTTTACTTCTACACTTACTTCATTTGATACTGCTTTACCTGCTTCATTGATAAGCTCTACTTTATACTTATAAGTACCTGCATCTCTCTTTTCTACTTTATAAGCACCTGACTGAGCTTGTGTACCATTTGGTGTGAGGCTAGCTGCATGGATTTCTTTATCATTTTCATAAAGTTTCCATTGGTTACCATTTTCTCCCCACCACATGTTGAAGCTAATATCATAACTATCTCTTCCATCCCAGTTGTTATGGCTCACACTTGGTGCTGCTGGTTTCACACCTGATGGTTTTTTCTCTTCTACTACAACTGATGCTTCATTTGATGTGGTAGTCATCGCACCATTTGTAAGCTCTACTTTGTAAGTATAGGTGCCTACTGTTTTGCCTGTAACAGCTAATTTTTCTTTCTGTGCTGTTGTAGCATTAGGAGTCACCGCACCTGTCTTCACTGACTTACCATTTTCATAAAGTGTATAGCTTGTAGCCTTACTATTAGCTGGGATTGTCACATTGACATCGTAAGCACCTGTATCTGTACTTGCTACACTTGTATTTACACTTGCTGTTAGTACAACATCTGGTTGCTTCTCCATTACTTCTACACTTGCTTCATTTGATTGTGTGGTCATCACACCGTTTGTAAGTTCTACTTTGTAAGTGTACTTACCTACTTCTTTACCTGTAACAGCTAACTTTTCTTTTTGTGCTGTTGTTGCCTTTGGATTTACAGTACCTGTCTTTACAGACTTACCATTTTCATAAAGTGTGTAGCTTGTCGCTTTACTATTTGCTGGGATTGTCACATTGACATCGTAAGCGCCTGTATCTGTACTTGCTACACTTGTACTTACACTTGCTGCAAGTACAACATCTGGTTGTGGTGCGACTACTTCTACTACAACGGCTTGAGACATTGTACTGTTCTCAGCTGTATTTGGATTATCATTTGTTAATTGTACAGTGTATGTGTATTTACCGATTGGCTTATCTACCACATTGATCACAAAGCTTGTCACATTAGCTGCTTTTGGATCCACTGTTCCAGTCTTGATTGACGTACCATTTTCAAGTACGTTGTAACGTAATGCATTGCTATTTGCTGGAATGTTCACTGTAAGATCATATACACCTGTATCTGTGGTAGGTGTACTTGAACTGATGCTTGCTGTTAAAAGCACGCCTGCTTTTTTCACTTCGACATTAAGCGCATTACTTGGTGTTGTCGCTTTATCGTTTGTTAAATCTAAGCGATAACTATACTTACCTACTGGCTTCTTCGCAAAGCTTTCTGTGAAAGTCATTGCAGTAGCTGCCTTAGGATCAACCACACCATTTTTGATTGCTACATTATTTTCATAAAGTGTATAGCTAGTAGCTTTGCTATTTGCTGGGATGCTTGCATTAACTGCATAATCACCTGTCTCTGTAACTGGTGTCTCAGTTGCAAGGGTAGCTGCTAATGGTTTCTCAACTACTGGACCTTCATTACCCGTTGCCCAGTTGATAGGCTTAAGGCCATTGAAGGTAAGGTTTTGAATACCCGAGTAGCAAAGTTTTGTCATCCCTTGTACTTGAATCTTCGCACCTGGGTCTAAACTATTCCATCCACCACCTGAAAGGGTGATATGGTTAAACTCGCCATTTGGCGTTTGCTTAAATGTGCCTCCCCAACAAGAAGCGAAGTCTGCTGATTTAGGGAAATCAAATTCGATGGTCCAGCCACCTGGTATTTTTTCACCTGTTTTATTCACAATAGTAAATGTATACGTACCATTTGGATGGTCATACTTCACATCCATATCCACTTCTACATCAATGGTTGCTAATGTATCCCAAGGATTGGTGGTTTTTTGTGCTGGACCTATACGATCCATACCAGCTCTTAATGCTTCCGTTAATGTATCCCCAAAAGTATACTTTCCTTTATTAAGGTTTGCTGGGTCAAAAGATGGATCATTACGATCTGCTGTTTCTGGATCGTAGTTTGGATCATAATTTGGATTCAGGTCATAGTCACCATTCATAACCCAAATAAGCGCACCGCCTAGGTTTTTCTCATCAATAAACTTCACGCGTTCTGCTATAGAACGTTCATTTTCATAAGATAAGAAAGTCGCTCTTTCTTCGTTCCAAATGTATGGCACCTTACCATTATCATCCCAATACTCTACATAATTTGAATTGGCATCCATAAGGTTAAGTACATGCCATAGTGGGTTTGCACCGGATGCATCGATACTACCATTGCCATCATCATCATCGCCCCAGACGTTGCACTCTTTATCAGCACCCCATCCACGTTCTGTGATAAGTGTTTTAGCTGCCGTACCGTGAAGTCCTGTGGCTGCACCTGGTTGTTTCTTAACTTTTTCATGACCTCTTGTATAGTAAGGAATACCCATTAAGATTTTTTCGGGAGGCAATACCCCTCTATAATAGTCGTATGCCCACTCCATTGCTAAGTAATCGCGTATTTGTCCTTCTGTCTCTGGATCATTGGAATCCATATAGATGTTTGCAAGGTTACCTACATAACCATTCCATGCACCATGGAAGTCATAAGACATAACGCTTAAGAAATCTAAGTACTGTGCATATTCACTATCTGTCACACCACCAAGCACCCATGCTGAAGCAGCTACTGCCGCAGATAATGAATAGTATTTGCCATCTTCTAATGATGCTTTATCTAATTTCTCTCTTAATGTTTTCATCATTTTATTATAACGTGCATTAATCGTCTTACGACGTGGCTCTGCTAAATGTTGATCTGTTGGATTACCTGATGTACTTGTCGCTGATGGGTATTCAAAGTCGATATCCACACCATCTAATCCGTATTTACGAATAAAATCCACACAAGAATCTGCAAAAGTATTAATACCTGCATCTGTATCCATCATGGTATAGAAGCCTGTGGATGCAGCCCATCCACCTACAGATATGACTACTTTTACATCTGGATATTGTTTTTTCATAACTTGCATTAAATTAAAATGTCCTTTGTATGGTAAGGTCGGATCAAGATTCACTTCCTTACCTTCATGCATAAGTGGTCCATACGCTGAGAAATCTTCTTTTGTTGCCGCATATTCATCTGCTTCACTTAATAAGTAGATTTTATTTGTCTTTGGATCTACTCCTGCAAATGAATATTGGATGTGTGTTAAGTCATCCCATTGTAAGTCTGTCACCATAAAGTTACCTTGTACTGGGTCCTTATACGCCCAACTTGGGAAATAACCTACAATTTTTCTTTGAAGCGCTTCCGCTTCACTTTGTTCGACAAGTCTAGCATCTCGTGTTGTAACTGGTTGTGCTTGAAGTTGTGTTGCATTCAAGAAACTTGTTGATGCAAATACCATGGCTAACATTGATGTCGTCATCTTACGCCAAAACTTCTTCACAATACTTTACCCCCTTATGTTTTTTTAGAATATACCTCCACTTGTTATAGTAACATAGTCCATATATTCGTAAAGTATTGTAATGAAATTTTAATATTTTTCTAATTTTTAGATAATTTATTCATTTTGTTCTTGTTTATTTTTCACATAAACATTGAATTCCTTTGCTTTTAATTTTACATTTTTTGGTTTAAATATAAATTATAATTTAAAAATATATACGTATTTATTGAACTAAACTTTTGTTATCCGTTATAATAAACTAATGGCTTACTATTTTACAGAAGGGGTACACCTATGCCAAACGCGATAACACTACTCGAAATTATGGAAAAAACAGTCTATACGCTTGAAACAAATAAAAACATTATTGTTTCTATTATTAAAAGCTTACAAAATGATCATAGTGATAAAAAACAAGAACTTTTAAATATCACCAGTGAACTTCCTGATATTTTTGCAAAGGTAGAACACCTTACACTACTGGATAAACAATTACGCCAAAAACTTGCCTTGGCATCCTGCGATTTCTCTGAAGAAGGGCATCAAAAGATGAAGTCCATCTTCGACTATGCTTGTGACATTCACTCCCAACTACTTCAGACTGTCGAAAGAGAAAAGTGCCTCATCACCCGCAGAGATGCACTTGCACTTGAACTTAAGCACCAAAAACTACATATCAATCAAGCTGAATCCATGGCACAGCAACTCCTTGTGTCTTTATCTTATCTCCAGTCTGGTATTAACCAGCTAGGTAAGGAGCCAGTGGAGTCGGAATCATCAGATGATTCTTTAGCACATTATCTTTCTTTCTATAAATGTGTGGAAAACGAAAAAGTCCGCATCGCTCGTGATTTACACGATGGACCCGCTCAGCATATCGCTAGTGTTCAGATGCGTATTGATTTTTGTCGCACGCTTATTCAGCAAGATTTATCCCAAGGTTTGCTTCTCCTTGAGCAACTTAAAAGTGATTTATCCACGACACTTTCAGACATCCGCGATATCCTTTTCAACCTGAATCCTGCACCTTTAGAGAAGTATGGGCTTAAGAGTTCTATCGAAAATATGCTGTATAATAGCTTGTCTCAACGCAAAACACAAATTAATTTTTATTATGAACTAGATAACGTTACGATTCCTTCTCATTTACAGAACACCATGTATCGCATCGTTCAGGAGCTGATTAATAATATAAAAAAACATGCCGCAGCAACTCATATTGTCCTGCGACTTTCGGAAAGTGATCATTTTCTTTATATTCATCTTGAAGATAATGGGATTGGCTTTGATGTTCCTCTCAATTTTGAAAGCTTCTGTGCTGAGAAAAAATCCTATGGACTCTCAAATATAGCTACCCGTATTCAAGAACTTAAAGGCCATCTCAAAGTTACTAGCAAAAAAAATAAGGGCTCGTTGTTCAAAATTCAGCTTCCCTTATTACCTATGTAGGAGGTATTTATGACAACACCTATTCAACTTATTATTGTGGACGACCATCCACTCATACGCGAAGGCATCAAACAAATTCTTTCTTTTCATCCTCATATTCAAATTGTAGGCGAAGGTGCCAATGGTGAAGATGCCCTTCGTCTCGTGGACTCAACATCTTGTGATTTACTACTTCTAGACATCAATATGCCTTGTCTTAATGGCATCGATGTGGTTAGACGCCTAAAGTCTTCCCATACTTCACCTAAAATTTTATTACTTACTGTTGAAAATGATTTTAATACCCTTAAAGAAGCCATTGAGCTTCAAGTAGACGGGTACATCCTGAAAGAATCTGCTGGCACAACCTTAGTGGATGCCATTAATCATATACAGGCGGGGGGACATTTCATTGATCAATCCCTTACGAAGTATGTCTTTCACATTGTTCAAGAGATTCCACCTGAACCAGCTGAAGACACTTGGGATGAGAACCCATTCTCACTCTTATCCCCTCGAGAAAAAGAAGTTCTTTTTTATATTTCACAAGGTCTTTCTAACAAACAAATTGCTAGCAAACTTTTTCTTTCTGAAAAGACCATCCGCAACTGTATTACCTTACTCTTTAAAAAAATCGAAGTGAAGGATAGGGTACAAGCGACACTTTTTGCCCTCTCTCATGAATTCGAATTAAATAAATAAACAAGCAAATACCCCAAAAGCTCAGTCTTAGCAACTGATCTTTTGGGGTATTCATTCTTTTCTATCTCATAAACTTTCGAATGAGCTTTATTTTGTTGCCATAAGGTGGATAAACGAGGGGTACATCTATCTTCGTAGGTTTAACCACGATGCTTTTCTCATAGGTAAAGGTATTAAAACTTGCCTTGCCATGGTATTTACCTATTCCCGAAGTACCTACCCCTCCAAAAGGTAAATACTTAGATGCTACATGACTCACTGTATCATTGATGCAGCCGCCACCAAAAGCAAAGCGACGAATCATGTCTTCTGCGAACTTTTTATCTTCAGTAAATACATAAAGGGCTAAAGGCTTTGGATGAGCTTTAAAGTATTTCTTTATGTCATCTAAACCTTCATAAGACACAAGTGGAAGGATAGGCCCAAAGAGCTCCTCCGACATCACTGCATCTTCCAAAGTGCAGTTTTTTAAGATGGTTGGTGCGATGAAGCGTTCTTCAAAGTCCACCTCACCCCCTACGAGGATTTTTTCCTTATCCTTTTTAAGTAATGTCTCCAGTCGTCGCATATGTCTTTCATTGATTATTCTACCGAAGTCATTATTCGCCTTTATGTCTTCCCCATAAAAAGCGGCAATGCCTTTCTTCAATTCTTCACATAATGCATCCATAATACAGTTTTCTACCAGCACATAGTCTGGTGCCACACAAGTCTGCCCTGCATTTAAAAGTTTACCCCATAAGATACGCTTTGCTGCTACTTTAAGATTTGCACTCTTCTCCACAATAACAGGTGATTTACCCCCTAATTCTAAAGTGATAGGGATCAACTGCTTACTGGCTTTCTCCATGACGATCTTTCCTACATTCACACTTCCGGTAAAGAAGATATAATCAAATGCTAAGTCTAGCAAACGACTATTCACCTCGTAGTCACCTGTAACAACTGCAATATACTCTGGTGAAAAGTAGCTTTCAATCATTTCTTTAATAACACGTTCTGTATGCACGGTGTACTCTGATGGCTTAAGCACAGCTGTATTGCCTCCTGCAATAGCACCGATAAGGGGCTCTATCAGTAATTGAAAAGGATAGTTATACGGACCCACTATAAGGACTGCACCATAAGGGTCTCTATAAATAAGTGATTTACCAGGTAGTTGTGCTTTATCATTCTTGACTCTTTTTACCTTTGTCCATCGTCCTATATGCTTAATAGCCTCATTAATGCTACTGTATACAAAGCCTACTTCATTTGAATACGCCTCAAACTCATGCTTGCCTAAATCCTTTGCTAATGCCTCTAATATTTGTGTCTCGTAAGCCTGTATCGCTTTTTTTAATGTCTTAAGCTGTTGAATTCTTTGTGTGACAGCGATTCCCCCTACTTCCTCTAGGTATACCTTTTGTTTTTCTAAAAGTGCCTTCTCCATCTTGTTCACCCCTTATTTTTTGTATTTTTCTAGTGTATCTCTACCTTTTACCCTATGCTAAAAACATAGTAATAACTACTGTAAGAATACCTGCAACACCAATAGCTATGCCACTCATCGCCCCTTCAACTTCACCTATTTCAATGGCTTTTGTGGTACCTAATGCGTGGCTTGAGGTGCCTATTGCTACACCTTTAGCAATAGGATGCTTGACTTTAAATAGCTTGATAAGTAGCGGTGAGAAGACGGCTCCCATAATCCCTGTAATGACAACTGCCGCCACTGTAATAGGTGGGATACCTCCTAATTGACTAGAAATCTCTATGGCAATAGGTGTTGTTACAGACTTTGGTACCAAGGAGGCACTTAGTTGCATATCTAATCCAAAGACTTTTGTAAGGGCAATAATACTTACGACCGAGGTTAGACTGCCCGCAAAAGCCCCTACTACAATCGGTAGCCAGTACTTTTTAAGAAGCTTTAATTGCTTATAAATAGATACAGCCAATACCGTTGTTGCTGGTGCTAAAAATAATCCTATAATACTTCCACCTTTTTCATAGCTCTCTAAAGGAATACCACCTAGTTGTAGTACCCCAATAATGATACATATAGCAATGAGTAGTGGATTGGCTAAAGGTGTCTTAAGCTTACGATTCACCTCTATTCCTATTTTATAGGCTACGATCGATAAGATAATCCCCATATAGGGACTATTTAGAATCTGCTCCATCTTTTTGTTCCTTTCTCGTTTGTAATTGAATAACCAGTTGTACTGTATAGGCCGTAGCTGCAAAAGTTAAAACGGTTGATAGGATACAGATGAGTATAAAGGGTATCATATTTGCCTTTAATAGTTCATAGTATTCCAGAATCCCTACACCTGCCGGTATAAAGAAAAAAGCCATGTTTTTCAGTAGAAATTGACTCACTTGCTCTACTGACTCTACCTTAAGCCACCTTAAAAGAAATGCTATAAATAATATTCCCATACTTAAAATACTTGCTGGCATAGGAATAGGTAACAACATAGCTAACCATTCACCCGTTAAACAAATGGCAAAAACCACACTAAGTTCTAGTAAAATAGTCATGGTGTCCTCCTTATCAAGTTTACTTTTTACTTTCATCCTATTATACCCCTTTTTCAGGCTTATTTAAAAGCATAAAAATAAGGCGAGTCGTCGCCTTATCTAAGAAAATTCATAATTTACAGTGGTAAACATGCCACCTACACCTGGTGCACCATTATTTGTCACATGATGTGGCATGTGACAATGCAGTGGCCACACCCCTGGATTTTGTGCTATAAAACTTATATCCCACGTCTCTCCTGATGCTACAAGCATTGTATTTTTGTAAATTTGAGCTTCTTTGGCTATTGGAAAACCATCTGCACCAATGACTTTAAATTGATGACCATACCACAACCTCCTCACCTTCTCATCTTTCTATTTATATTAATAGGATGAGAAAGCTATACCTTTACATGGCTTATCACTTAAATGTAACCTTATTCACAAACTCCTGTATTCGCTTATCCGGATGTTCAAACAACTCTTTTATAGGCCCGTGACATAAAATACTTCCATTTTCTACGAATAAATAGTAGTCTGCGAATTTCTCTGCAAAGTGTAATTCGTGGGTCACAATAATCATATCCGACTCTTCTTTCATTGCTATAAGCGTTATCATCACTTCGTAGGATAACTCTGGGTCTAGGGCACTTGTGGGCTCATCTAGCATCAAAAGCCTAGCACCTGTAATAAGTGCTCTGACAATGGCTACGCGTTGTGCCTGTCCCCCACTTAGTTGATGCACTTTTTTCTCTTTATGCTCCAGCACCCCTACCTTTTCCAGCCACTTCTCACCCAAACTTTCTGCCTCTTCCTTTGTCATCTTATAGGTATGAATAAGATGAATGGTCACATTCTCTATGACTGTAAGATTCGGAAACAGATTATCATGTTGGAAGACAAAGCCTATATCTTTTAGGTAAGACTTATAGTCTTTAAGCCCTACAATCTCTCTATCGTTGAGTTTAATCGAACCCTCATCTGCTTCTTCTATTGTCCCAAGTATTTTCAGAAGGGTACTTTTACCACCTCCACTTGGTCCCACAATCGCCAAGGTATTGATGCCTTCTAGATAGAGTTCATCTATATTTAAAGCATGCTCATCCCCATACTTTTTGACTAAGTTTTTAATTTCTAGTTTCATAAGTTCACCATCCTTTTATTGAGCCAGTTTGCACATAAACTAAGGGGAATGGTAATGGTTAGGTACCCCACCGCCAATAGGACGTAGCCTGTCACAAACTCCAGTGTTCTTGAATTAAATAAGTTTACAAACTGTGTAAACTCCGGTACGGATATAAGGGATAACAGTGCCGTACTTTTCACAAGTAATGCAAAATGGCTGGTAAGGGTCGGTAATGTACTACGAATCATCTGCGGCACAATAATTTTCCCCATACATACACTGCGTGGTAATTGGAGCATATGCATCATCTTAAACTGCTGTGGTGCTATGGCATGGTATGCCCCTTCAAAAGTCTTTGCGAAGTAACACGCCATGTAGAGTGATAAAATAAGTGTCCCTCCTATAAGCGGATCTTTAATACCCATCGCTGACGTCAAAAAGAAATACAATACAATCACATGCACCATAAGTGGTACCCCAAGCCCGATCTGTGTCAGCACATTATAAAAGTACTTAAGGGACGTATGCTTACTAATACTCATGCCAAACAATATGCCACTGAATCCTAAGCTTAGAAAAAGCGATACAATGCTTATAAGTATGGTCTGCCCATAGCCTTGAAGTAGCAGATGGCCATAGCGTTCTACAGCTTCTGCATTGATTGTAAAATCTGGATTTTTATAAATAACAAATAAAATAATGATGTTGAATACTGCAAAAACGACCAGTATATCCCATATTTTTTTCCATGTCTTCTCGTTCATAGCCCCTCCTAGAAGAAATACTTAAGTCCGTAAGACTCATATTTTTCCACTTCTTCCTTTAAATATTTTTCACGCATCTCTTCAAAGAAACCTTCTACTTTTATTTCCTTAAGTGCTTCATTGATAGCCTTACCTAGAACCTCTTCGCCTTTTCGCATACCTATTCCCCACCCCTGTACCTCTGGCAGTGGATCAATAAGTAGTTTGATTTGACTTAATGACTTTGTCCCTTCAATAAGACTAAGTGGATCATAAATAAAAGCTGTACTTTGTCCCATATTCACATCCAACAGTGCTGCTGATACTTCAGTAAATGTCTTAACTGTGGCATTTGGCAAATGTTTAATAGCCCACATCTCACCCATAGTCCCTTGCTTAACTGCCACTGTATAGCTCCTGTCATTTAATGCTTCATAGTGCTCTATAGGTGCAGACTTATACACAGCTAATCCCAAGTCTGACTTGGCATACTCATCTGAGAAATCAATGGTCTCTAGTCTTTCCTCTGTGATACTCATAGATGAAAGAATCATATCGATATTTTGTGTCTGAAGTGCTGGTATAAGCCCTGCCCAATCAAGGCTTTTAATCTCTATCTGCTTCCCTAACTTCTCTCCAATAGCCTGGGCAAGCTCTACTGATACTCCGGTAGGGTTTCCTTCATTATCAATGGTTTCAAAAGGTGGAAACTTAAGTTCCATTCCTACAACTAGTGTATCCTTCTCTAAAGTTCCTTTTGTCTGATTCTTTCTTGTCAGTACAAAGGTATTTATAATAACTAAAAATAAACACAGTATGATAATTTGTATTTGATAACGTGCTTTTGCTTTCACAAAACCACCTCCTCTTATTTTTATTATATAATAATTATTATCATTTGTGTAGTGTTACTTTATATCTCTTAGCCTATGTCCTCTTTTTTATAATTAGTCCTCCATTTTTCCAAGCATACAAAATCCCACAAAACAGTTCACTACTGAACGTTCTGTGGGATTTTGTAATCCTCTATATCTTTTTTAAACACCTGCGTATAGTCTCCCCCAAGTGTATAGATTGCTTTAAATGCTTTTTTTAAAAGAGACGCCGCTTCCACTTTCTCTGCAATTGTGGATGTGGTATGGACCTTGCTTGTCTTTAGTCCCTCTCTTAAGTCTTCAATCGTATGGCAGACACTTTCAAACTCACTATAGACACAAGCATACTGAAGTGCCTGATGGGTATCACTTCCCCCTACAATAGGAATGCCTAGGCTACGGCTCCATTCCTTTACCTTTTCCCTATTATCCTTTTGATTGCAAGCCATATCCTTACCATTGAGATCGATAAAATCAAAACCTTCAAATTGCCACAGCTTGCTGCCTTCTCTAAAAGGATGCCCCGCTCCTATAAGCAAAGGATACTTTTTGGTCATTGCTAGTAGTCCTTCAAAAGGTATAAATTGCCCCTTCGTCTTGTACGGATCAAGCAATTGATTCACGGCTCTGATATGCTCTAGTTTCCCTATGACGAGTACATGACCACCTTCTGCCACATCTACTTCCATCCCTGGGAAAACCCGTAATTCTCCTGCTAAAAAACTATCGCCATCTGCTTTGAGCTGTGTCTCTATATACGTATAAAGTTCTTCAAAAGCATAGGTATTGAAATGCTCCGTCAAACAAATCGCATCAAGTCCTGCACGCCTTGCCTCTTGAAAAAGCCAGTCTGTATAAGCTTCTGAAAAAGGCAACTTCTTTGCTAGTTTACCATGTGTGTGAAAATCTATCTTCATTATCAGTTCCTCCTTTTTATTGACTACCAAGCAATGAGCATACTTCCTATAACCCATAATACGGATACCCCTACAAACCCTAGGTCTTGTCGTGTCACACGTAGTGTTTGCAACTTAAGTTTTTTGACTTTAGGATTAGTCATGGCATAGCGATATCCTTTAAGTTCCAAAGCTTCAACGGTTGTCCTTGCACGCTTTGCCGTATTGAGCATGAGTGGATAAAATGCCATCATAATAATCTTAATTTGATACATCAAATACTTTATTTTACCGACGCTTGTTGTATGGCTAGGTGCCTTACCTCTCAACTTGTAAGATAAAAGTATATTTTGAAAACTCTCCATGAGAAGTGGTAGAATGCGATAACCAAAAGCAATACTAAAAGAAAGTTGGTCTGGACATCCAAACCATAGAAGACCATTGGCAAGCCGATCTGGGTCTAACCCTGAAAACACTGTAATAGATGCCAGAGATACTACCGCTACTTTCAGTGTCATTACCAAGAGTGGTGCAATGGTTGACAGATCACCTCCAAAAAAGAGGGAGACAATGAGTAAGTATCCCGTCTGAGAAAAGACCCCCACACAAAAGACAAATAAAACAAGTGGTGCAATTTTTGCTAATTTCGTGGTCCCAACTACAAATATAAAGAAACATAAAAGTAGCAGCACATTATGGGTAAACCATGGCACAATCCCAAAGAAACAGTACCAGCCTAGCAATATTCTAGGGTCTAGCTTCGCAATGAACGTATCATCATTGCCATAGGCATTTTGAAGTACCTGATGCCTAATATAGTCAATTGATAGTTTATCTACTATAACTTCTGAAAGTTTACTCATCCTATTTGCTTCTCCTCTCTAAAACGCTCACAAAATGTCTCCATGGTATAACATGCAGCACGCTCATCTAACGCCCTTCCCATCTTATAAATCGCTGGTGGGCGAATCCCTACTTGTTCCATCACTTCTTCATTGCTAAAAATGTCTTCCCTCGTACCATCAGCCACTACCTTCCCCTGATATAGCACGATGATACGCTCTGCCCAGTCACACACCAATTGCATGTCATGGGTAGCAATCATAATCGTCTCTGTGGTACCTTTTAAATCTTGTAACGTTCGCATGATTTCTTGCCTTGTTGCAATATCTAGATTTGCCGTTGGCTCATCCAGTAGCAGGATACTAGGTTTAAGGGCAATCCCTATGGCCAAAGATGCTCGTCGCATTTGTCCACCTGAAAGAAGTCTGCCATCCCTTTCCCCTAAGCTCTCCAACCTAAACCTTGC
>JBOGBZ010000097.1:0-47474 GCA_051656485.1 Cellulosilyticaceae bacterium | reverse complement strand
TTTGCAGATGACTGTCCTTGGCCACCCATATCTGCTGCGCCTTCTGGTGCTGCTTGACTATACATTTTTTCTGAAATGCTGTAGAACACTTGAGTTAATGCTTCTTTTGCATCTTTAAGTTCTTGTAATTCGCTATCTGTCATTGTTTCTACATTGATACGCTCATTAACTTCTTTAAGCTTTTGAAGACTTGCATCTACTTGTGCTTTATCAGCTGGATCTAATTTGTCTTCCATATCTTTAAGCATTTTTTCTGTTTGGAAAAGCATGCTATCTGCTTCATTCTTTGTATCGATTGCTTCTTTACGCTTTTTGTCTTCTGCAGCGTGTTTTTCAGCTTCTTCTACTGCTTTGTTGATTTCATCATCACTTAAGTTTGTGCTTGCAGTAATTGTGATGTGTTGCTCTTTACCTGTACCTAGGTCTTTCGCACCTACTTTTACAATACCGTTTGCATCGATATCGAATGATACTTCGATTTGTGGTACACCACGTTGTGCTGGCATGATACCATCTAATTTGAAGTTACCAAGTGTTTTGTTTTGGTTAGCCATTGGTCTTTCACCTTGAACAACGTGAATATCTACTGCTGGTTGGTTATCTGCTGCTGTAGAGAATACTTGGCTTTTCTTTGTTGGGATTGTTGTGTTTCTTGGGATAAGAACAGTTGCTACACCGCCCATTGTTTCGATACCAAGTGAAAGTGGTGTTACGTCAAGAAGAAGGATATCTCCAGCGCCTGCTTCACCTGAAAGTTTACCACCTTGTACACCAGCTCCGATAGCTACACACTCATCTGGGTTGATACCTTTGAATGGCTCTTTACCTGTTACGCGTTTTACAGCATCTTGAACAGCTGGAATACGTGTAGATCCACCTACTAATAATACTTTATCAAGCTCACCTGCATTAAGACCTGCATCACTTAAAGCATTTCTTACTGGTCCCATTGTACGTTCTACAAGGTCAGATGTTAATTCATCGAATTTAGCTCTTGTAATTGTAATATCTAAGTTCTTACCTGATGCACAGATGAATGGGATAAGAACGTTTGCTGTTGTTTTTGAAGAAAGCTCTTTTTTAGCTGTCTCAGCAGCTTCTCTTAAACGTTGCATTGACATACTGTTTGTTGTTAAATCTTCGCCTTCTTGCTTTTTGAATTCTTCTACTAGGTAGTTGATAATTCTTTCATCGAAGTCATCTCCACCTAAGTGGTTGTCACCGCTTGTTGCAAGTACTTCGATAACGCCATCACCGATTTCGATGATTGATACGTCGAATGTACCACCACCAAGGTCGTATACCATGATTTTTTGCTCTTGTTCGTTTTCAAGACCATATGCAAGTGCCGCTGCTGTAGGCTCGTTGATGATACGTTTTACATCAAGACCTGCGATACGACCAGCATCTTTTGTTGCTTGACGTTGGCTATCTGAAAAGTAAGCTGGTACAGTGATTACTGCTTCTGTTACTGTCTCACCTAAGTAGCTTTCTGCATCTGCTTTAAGCTTTTGAAGTGTGATTGCTGAGATTTCTTGTGGTGAGTAATCTTTACCATCGATTGATACACGGTGATTTGTACCCATGTGACGTTTGATTGAACTGATTGTACGCTCATGGTTTGTAACTGCTTGACGCTTTGCTACATCCCCTACTAAACGCTCACCTGTTTTTGTGAAAGCTACAACTGAAGGCGTTGTACGTCCACCATCTGTATTTACGATAACAACTGGCTTGCCACCTTCCATTACTGCTACACAAGAGTTTGTTGTTCCTAAGTCAATTCCTATTATTTTACCCATTTTAATTGCCTCCTAATCTTTCTTTGATTTCTCTATAATCATGTTGTTTGTTATTTTTTTAGTTTGCTACTGTTACCATGCTGTAACGAATGACTTTATCTTTATGCATATAACCTTTTTGGTGTACTTGTGCCACGACATTTTCATCTAGTGTTTCATCTTGTACTTGCATGATGGCACTGTGTAATGTTGGGTCAAATGGTTGACCTTCTGCTTCAATAGCTGTCACATTTACTTTTTCAAGGATACTTACAAGTTGCTTGTAAATCATTGATATCCCTTCAGCAAACTGCTTATCTTGGCATTCTTGGCCTAGTGCACGTTCAAAGTTATCTACAATAGGAAGAAGTTCTGTAATCGTTGAACTTACACCTAAGTCATAAAGTCCTTCTTTTTCTTTTTGGCTACGTTTTCTAAAGTTATCAAACTCCGCCATCAGACGTTGTAAACGATCTAAGTATTCACTCGCCTTATCCGTTTCTTCTACAACCTCAGCAGTTGTCTCTTCAACGACTTCTTCCACTACTTCTTCAGTTGTCGCTTCTGTATCTTCTACTGATTGTGTCTCATCTTGCATTTCTTCTAGTGTTTGTTTGTTTTCTTCCATGCAATCAACCACCCTTTCTTCTCTATGCTATAAATCATTCACATCAATAAGCATATTTTTTATATGTCCTGATATATGTTCAAGGAGTGAAATCACTTGCCCATAATGCATACGCGTCGGACCTATGATACCTATAGTACCTAAATTCATATCACCTATTTGATAATTTGTTGTAATAATACTACAATCCTTCATTTGTTCAATACCTGTCTCCTCGCCAATGCGAATGGTTACAGGATGATTGGACTGTTGTTTTAATAAGCTCAGTAAATATGGCTTTTGTTCTAATACTTCTAAGACTTTTTTAGCTTTTTCTACGTCGTTAAATTCTTGGAAGTTTAAAATATTCATCATACCTTGTGTGAAAATACTCGGTATGTCTTCCATTTCTAACGTATCTACAATAGCATCTACAAGATCTTTTGTTATATCACCGTATTCAAACAGACGATTTTGTAAGCCTTTGGTTCTTTCAAGACTGATTTCACTGACAGATGCACCTTTTAAACTCTCATTAATGATGTTTGTGAGCACGCCACATAAGTTCATATCCAGTACTTTTGTGGTGCGTAACACATGGTGTCTTACAATGTTTGCATCAGTAACAACCACCAATGCTACACTTCTCTCATCCACAGGTACAAGTTGTAAGTGCTTGATCTTGGTTTGAGAAATCGTAGGCGTTGAAGCAATCGTCGCATACTGTGTCATCATAGAAATAAGCTTTGCGGTCTCTTCCAGTATCGAATCAATTTTATGAATCCGCTCTTTGAGCATGGACTCTACCAACTGATTCATATCAGGTGTAATGTCTGGACATTGCATGAGATTATCTACATAAAGCCTATAACCTTTATCTGAAGGAACGCGCCCTGCTGAGGTATGTGGCTGAACAATCAACCCTAAGTCCTCTAAGTCTGCCATTTCATTACGAATGGTCGCAGAACTGACGCCTAGATCATACTTCTTAGAAATCGTGCGTGAGCCTACAGGGTCTCCTGTTTGAATATAGTCATGAATAATCGCTTGCAAGATGCGAATCTTACGTTCGTTTATATCCATTCCATCACATCCTTAGACTTGTTAGCACTCACCAAACTCGAGTGCTAACTACATTTAAAAGATAGCATTATTTTTCATAGATGTCAATACAATTTCCTAATAAACCATGCTATTTTTTATAAATTTTATAAGAAGGAAGCGAATACTTGATTAGACAACTCCACGCCTCTCTCTGTAAGGTATAAGCTATCATTAGCATATGCTAAAATTTTTTCTTTTATCCACTTGTCCAATGTGTCGCCATATATTTCAAACATGTCACAGCCAAAGCGTGCTGCGAAGTCTTTTCCTTTTACGCCTTCGATCATACGTAGCCCTAAAAACATAAATTCTTCCATTGCCATACGCTCTGTAATAAGTTCTTTTTCTACCACAAGTAGATCTACGTCTCCTTCTGCTTCTAAGTAAGCTGCCATATCTGTTGTATTATGATAACGTACCCCTTCCATATAAGAGTGGGCTCCAAGCCCTGAACCTATATAAGCCCCTTGTTGCCAATACAGTACATTATGCTTACATCTTTTTTCTTTTTTTGCCCAGTTGGAGATTTCATATTGCTCGTAGCCGTGTGCTTTCAGATAGCTTTTCACATAGCTATACATCTCTCTTTCTTCATCTTCAGTAGGCAGTACAAGTTCATTGTTTTCATAGCGTTCAAAAAACGTCGTTCCTTCTTCTATAATCAAAGAGTAGGCAGAAAGATGTGGAATCTCTTTGGCCACTGCTTCTTGTAACGTTTCTTTCCAGTCTGCGACACTTTGGTTCGGTAGTCCAAACATCAGGTCTGTATTGATATTGTCAATGCCTGCTTCTCTTAAGATGCCTAATGTCTTTTCCCAATCTTCTTTTTGATGGATACGCCCGATACTTTTAAGCAATGTGTTTTGGCATGCTTGAAGACCTATACTTACGCGGTTCACACCACTCTTTACCATGACTTCTGCATGGTCTTTTGTAACGGTTCCCGGATTTGCTTCAATGGTCCATTCATAATTCTCTTCTAATACAAAGCTTTCTTTAATGGCTACACACAATTTTTGTAGCAAAAAAGGCGAAAGAACCGTTGGGGTTCCTCCGCCTATGAAAATGCTACTGATTGTGTGCGCCCCTGCTATGGTCTTGCCATAGTTTGCTAGTTCTTTTACTAATGCCTCCACATAGGCTTCTGTCTGATCCATCTTCGGAAAAGATAAGAAGTCACAGTAGTAGCATTTGGATTTACAAAAAGGTATATGCACATACAATCCTATTTTCATTTTCTTCCTCTATTCATCAAGTTTTAAGATACTCATAAACGCTGCTTGTGGTACTTCTACGTTACCAACTTGGCGCATACGCTTCTTACCTTCTTTTTGTTTCTCAAGAAGTTTACGCTTACGTGAAATATCCCCACCATAACATTTTGCAAGTACGTCTTTACGCATGGCACTGATGGTTTCACGTGCCACAATCTTGTTACCGATTGCTGCTTGGATTGGAATTTCAAATAAGTGTTTCGGTATTTCTTTTTTGAGTTTTTCTGCCATCTTACGTCCTTTTTCTGCTGCACTTGCTTCATGAACAATAAGTGATAAGGCATCGACTACTTCTTTGTTTACTAGGATATCTAGCTTCACAAGCTTTGATTCCACATAACCATTGAACTCATAATCAAAGGATGCATAACCTCTTGTACGTGACTTAAGGGCATCAAAGAAGTCATAGATAATTTCATTAAGTGGTAAGTCATAGCTAAGTACTGCTCGTGTCGCTTCAAGGTATTCTGTACCATGGTACATACCACGACGTTCTTGGCAAAGCTGCATCACGGCACCAATGTAATCCACTGGTACGATAATTTGTGCTTTAACAAGTGGTTCTTCCATGTATTTGATTTGAGATGGGTCTGGTAAGTTGGCTGGGTTTGATAACTCAATCATTTGACCATCTGTTGTATGCACGCGGTAAATAACGTTTGGCGCTGTCGTTACAAGATCTAAGTTGTACTCACGCTCTAGACGCTCTTGGATAATCTCCATATGAAGAAGTCCTAAGAAACCACATCTGAAACCAAACCCTAATGCCACAGATGTCTCTGCTTCAAACACAAGGGCTGCATCATTTAATTGAAGTTTCTCTAAGCTATCACGTAAGTCGCCATACTTGGCACCATCTGCTGGATAAAGACCACAGTATACCATTGGATTTACTTTTTTGTAACCTGGTAACGCTGCACTTGCAGGGTTGTTTGCATCAGTAACAGTATCCCCTACACGTGTGTCTTTTACGTTTTTGATGCTGGCTGTGATATAGCCTACTTCACCAGCATTCAGTTCTTCTGTGGCACGGAATTGACCTGCACCGAAGTAACCTACTTCTACAACTTCGAACTCAGCTTTTGTCGCCATCATACGAATCTTCATGCCTTTTTTCACGTGACCTTCTTTGATACGTGTGAAAATGATAACCCCTTTATATGGGTCATAAAGCGAGTCAAACACAAGTGCCTGAAGTGGTGCATTCACATCACCTTTTGGTGCTGGAATCACTTCTACTGCTTGCTTAAGAACTTGCTCAATATTAAGGCCATTTTTTGCTGAAATCATCGGTGCATTGTGAGCTTCAAGGCCAATCACATCTTCGATTTGTTCTTTAACGGCTTCTGGGTTGGCACTTGGTAAATCGATCTTATTGATAACTGGCATGATTTCAAGATCATGCTCTAAGGCAAGGTACACGTTCGCAAGTGTCTGCGCTTCAATCCCTTGGGCTGCATCTACAATAAGAATCGCACCTTCACAAGCTGCTAAACTTCTAGATACCTCATAGTTGAAGTCGACGTGTCCTGGTGTATCAATCAGGTTGAAGATGTACTCTTCGCCATCTTCTGCTTTATATACGAGACGTACTGCTTGAGATTTAATGGTAATCCCACGCTCACGTTCAAGATCCATATTATCTAATACTTGCTCTTGCATCTCTCGGTTTGTAAGGGTACCTGTCATTTGTATAATACGGTCTGCTAATGTACTTTTCCCATGGTCAATATGAGCAATGATACAAAAGTTTCTAATTTTTTCTTGTCTTGAAAGAGACATTTTGCCCCTCCTTAATCTTTTCTGTAGTTTATTCGTTTTATTATAGCATAGCCATTTATGTTGTATCAATCCTTTTGAAGGACTTTAGCAATGATATCTGCAATGGGCTCTGCTGTACGTACGGCTTCTTCTAAAGTATTGGTATCTGCTCCCAGCTCAATAAGGAGTGAGTTTGGAAGCATATGTAAACTATACCGATAAGGCTTAAGATATATTTTGCGAGTAAGCTGTGGATAGTATTTCATGGCTTCAATCTGTGCCTGTAAAGAAAAAGCAAGGTTGTCTTCTAGGTATGGATTTTCAAGGGTTTGCATCGGCACAGGCTCTCCTTGTGCATTGGTAGATTGGCACATCCCATTGACAAACATAAACTTCGCCGCTGACTCCCCTTTATAGTCGCCGACTAGCTTCACTGTTTTGTCTTTGAGGCCATCTCGGTGTAAGTCTATGGCTATTTGGATGGATGGATTGTTTTTGATGACACTAGAGATGACCGGTTCCATCCGCTCATAGGCATTGGTCACACTCAGATTCGTATCACTTAAATAAAAACTATCTGTCACATGCAGCGTTTCGATGCCATACTTTTGTTCTAGTAGGTCATGAAGTGCCTCACCTACTGCAGTAATGCCTTTATCTTCATCATTATAAGGATCTTCTCCTGCATATTTTTCTTTACTATGGGTATGGAAAATAAGTATTTTAGGGCCTTCTTTGCTTTCATCTATGGTAATTGGTTTTTCTGCTAGGGCTTTAAAATCCCATTGATTAAGCAATCCTTCATCAATGGTGAGTTTGCCATCTCCACCCATATACATCTTACTTTTCAAGTAGGCTGGATCACTTAATTTACTTAAGTCAAACACCTGTTTTTGCGGTGTGGGAAAAGCGGGCTGATACACATTATCTTCTTCTAAGGCAATCATTTTCTCTTCATCTGGTACACCAAAATAACCAGCTAGTTCTTCTTCATAAATACCTAAGGCAATACTTTTATCTTTATAATACGGCAGTGTCTGATAAAGAATGTGCATAGGATTAAAAAAATCTCCTATGGCATCTTGTAGGTGGGTGGTTACTACTTCTGTAGAAAGAACAGGCGACTTATAGGGCATAACCCACTGGCATGCAAATAAGCCACCTTGATCTTCTGTCCACTCCCCTAATACTCGGGTACTTTGCCAGCAAATGCCTAAAAAAAGCACCACGAGAAGCAGACTTATTTTATTTTGCAAAGTGAAGTGCCCTACTATAAAATGTGCTCTTGCTTTTTTCATGGTCTCCCCCTCTTTTGTAAAGCTTCTCTATCTATTGTATAGGGGCTTGGTCTTTTTTATGACAGACTTTTAATAAACGTATTTGTTGATATCTTCAGAGTCAATCCCAGGATGCACAGCGATATTAATCCCATTAAATATAATTCTTCCCAAATAATCCATAATTTCATCAATATCTTTCGCTGTAATAAAAAGATTGCCCATCTGAGGCACGAGAATGTCTTTAAACATTTCATATTTTTCTTGGTTACTGACATCTTTAAGCATTTTGTAGAAAGTTTGGTCAGGTGCACTTTGAAGCATGCCTTCTATCAGTTGATCCAGTGTATCATTCACGAGGGTTGCTGTATCGATAACTGTTGGCACCCCAATGGCAATGACTGGACATCCGATATTTTCTTCATTTAATTGCTTACGCTTGTTGCCGATACCTGCGCCTGGTGAAATCCCTGTATCTGTAATTTGAATCGTTGCATTGATACGCTTGATATTTCTTGCAGCCAGTGCATCAATGGCAATAATACAGTCTGGCTTTACTTGATTCACAACGCCTTTGATAATTTCACTTGTCTCAATCCCCGTAAGACCCATAACCCCTGGTGTAAGGCTACTGAGTTCACCTACTGAGTCATCAATGGCATCTGGCACTTGAGACTTGATATGACGGGTTACAAGCACCTTACTGGATACATCAGGTCCAAGTCGGTCTGGTGTTGCTAAGCGATTCCCTAGACCCACGACCATCACATGAGGATTTTTTTTCTTTGGTAAAAGCTCGTATATTTCTTTGGCTAAAATTTCTATAATGGATTTGTGGGCGTCTGGATCATTCTCTTTCATAGCTGGCGCTTCGATGGTGATGTAATGCCCGATGGGTTTTCCCATTGTTTCCATGCCTTTTTTGTCTTGAATGTGCACATAAGTGGTTATAATATCATATGAAGGATGCTTTGTCGTTTCTATAGCGACACCTTCGATTGAAGGCATGTCTTGCCCTTCTTCTTTAAGTTGCATGCCTATTTCTAATGCCAAGTCCGTTCGTGGACTCCATGTAACCTCATTATTTTCCATAATTTCATCCTTTCCTTAACGTATCACAAGTATTTTTACCATTATTTTTAGTACTATACATTGACTTGTCTGGAGAAATGCTATATAATAGTGAAATGTGTTTAACAACCGTTCATAATTCCCCAAACCGTGTCTATAGAATATGAATGGAGGTGCCTACCATGGCAAACATTAAATCAGCAAAGAAACGTATTAAAGTAATCGCAACTAAAACAGCACGTAACCGTGCAATCAAATCAGCAGTAAAAACTTACACAAAGAAAGTGATCGCTGCTGTAGCTGCTAACGATCAAGCAGCTGCTCAAGCTAGCTTAGTTGTAGCTGTAAAAGCTATCGATAAAGCTACTGCAAAAGGAATTTTCCACAAAAATGCAGCTAGCCGTAAAAAATCAACTTTAGCTCGTTTAGTAAACTCAGTTGCTTAATAACGTGTACTAAAAAAGCCCCTCTTCGTAGGGGCTTTTTTGTATGCTATTTATTATAAATACAAGACATAATTAAAAGTTCGATACACTTCACTTGTTCCATCTTTCCCGTCTTGATGGCAACATCACTTTCTAAGCATAAATCTAAGATTGTCTGAAGTTGCTTAAAGGTAAATCGACCACTTTCTTCTTCTAGCTCCTTCGCTACAAAGAATGGAAGTCCTATCACTTGTGCAATCTGCTTAGATGGCATACGTTGTTTCACCAAGTATTTCACTTGCATCAGCATACGGTATTGCCTTGCGATCAGTACGAGAATCCCTATAGGTGACTCTTTACTTTCTATCAGACGATTATAAATACTTAAAGCTGTCGTTGTATTTTTTTTAGAGATTTCTTTTAGCAGTTCAAATACACGTTGTTCCAGTGAAAAAATACATACGCTTTGAATGGCTTCCTTGGTCACTTCCTGCTCACCACAGTAGCCTACTAATTTTTCTATTTCTCCCATAATATAATGGACTGACTTCGGCATATTTTGAATCATGTAGCGCAGTAAACTCACCGAAATTTTCAAGTGACTCTCTTTACAATATTGCCCTAAAATACTTACTAATTCATCTTCGTCTGGGCACTCACAAGCCACTGTACACTGCTTGGTATGCACCCACTTATAAAGACTGTTACGCTTATCAATTTCTTTTTCTACAAAAACAAACACTGCATACTCAGGTAGTGTTTCTAGCCATTTGAGAAGTTTTTGACTATCATCTTTTTTCCCTGTCTTAAAGTAACCACTATCCTTTACAACCACAAGCTTATGTGTTGCAAAAAAAGGCATGGTTTCTCCTGTATCAATGAGTTTGTTCACATCTATTTCTTTGCCTTCAAACAGGCTATAATTCATCATATCGTCTTCAGGTACTGTACGCTCTCTTATCTGCTTCACAAGCTTATCTTTCACAAAGGTTTCTTCACCATATAGCAAATAGCAATTGTGTAGCGTCTCACCTAACTGGATCCCCTTCATCATCGTTTTTATCTTCCTCCTGTATATGTGTCACAACTTTAAGTCTGGTGCCATCTGTCACAAAAGAAATGGCGCCCTGTGTATCTGTTCTTAATGCTTGTACACCTTTTTGTTCTAGCCTATCCATCACTTGTGGATTTGGATGATTGTACCGATTGTTTATACCACTACTTATGATACCATAGTTAGGCGCGATATGGTCTAAAAATTTCTGTGAGGATGATGTCTTCGAGCCATGGTGCGCTACCTTTAAAACCGTTACCTCTGGCAAGACCTCCACCACCTTTTCTTCGATGCGTTGTGTCATATCCCCGGTGAAAAGCTGCTTATACGCCCCATATTGTACCAAGCATACGGCTGAACGGTCATTGCTTTCCGTTACTTCGGTCCCTGCCAAAAAGCACTGAATCAGGACCCCATCCACCGTCATCTGCTCATCCCCATCTAAAGTGATATATGGAATCTCTTCTTTCTGGCATAATGCTTGTAATTGCTGCTGCCATTCCTTTTCTATCACCATTTTCGGCATCATTATGCGCTTGATCGTTATCCCTTCCTCTACAAGGCCAATGATGCCACCGATATGATCTTCATGTCCGTGAGAAACGATCACACTTTCCACTTCTCTAATCCCACGATACTTCAGATACTTTGCCATGACTTTTTCCTTTCCTACGGGGCCACCGTCTATAAGGATGGCTTTTTTCGTCGGTGTGATAATTATGGCACCATCGCCTTGTCCCACGTATAGGTGGGTTACTTCCAGTAGCGGCTGCTCTAGCACCTGTGTAGCCATAAGCATGACTGCACAGATGCCCCACACTGCCATACTCAACTTCCTGTGCTTCCATTGGAAGAAGTACAGGACTCCTACCATACCTAGCCCATAATAGCACACGATAGCCATAAGAGACGGCTTGCCTGTAATCCATGTGGCCAATGGCCATTCTAAGAAAAGTTCACCCATCACATGCATTCCCTGAATCACACAGCTTATACCTACTCCAAGCCATTGTGCAACGGGTAACGCAATCACACTTAAAGCAACCACCCCTAAGCACAGTGGCAAAAGCAGACTATACAGCGGAATAACCACAAAGTTAAGCAAGTTACCAAGCACTGGTACTTCAAAGAAATGCCAGCTTAGCACCGGTACTAGCACCACTGTCAAAACCCCTTGTGATAAACAGGCGAAGAACATCGGATGTTTTCTAGGCGACTTGCCATAGACTATTTTACAACGTCTGCTCATCTCCATCACAAGAATAATCCCTAAGTAAGCGACAAAAGAAAGCTGAAAGCCTACTTGGAAAAGCTGATAAGGTGCGCCTCCTAAAAGAATAAGGGCTGCTATGGCCAAACTAATGAGTAGATCTTCTTCTTCCCATAAGACGCGGCCTATATAGATGACTGTTAACACGATGCATGCACGTACCACTGATGTGTTAAACCCCACCAATAAGGCATACAACCAAATGACACCTAGACTATAAACAGCACGTTTCTTATAAGTCGGGACAATCCCTTTAAGAAGCCACCAAGCACCTCCAAATATAAGACCTATATGCAAACCAGATACAGCCAATACATGTCCTATACCTAGACGATTGTACATCTCCCTTACGTCTTCTGGCATACCATCATCCACACCAACCAAAAGGCTTGTAACGACACCCTGATCTTTCCCCTTAAATACTTTGGCAATCTGCTGTTCAAGTGCTTTGCGTGCTAAAGCGGGTATATTTGTGCCTTTTCCATAGGGTACAATCTTTGTTGCTTGTACTTCTGCCCACGCCCTTTCTCCCTTCAAATACAAACCATAGTCCATATCCGATGGATTCATCTGAGGTGCTGGTGCCTTAAGTACGCCGTACACTTGGATCAAGTCTCCCACTTCATAATTCCACTGTGCACCCGTCCGCACCATGACCTTCCCATACAGCTTCGACGTCTTGCCTTCCTTTTCACCTTGCAAGTCACCGACTAGCAACTGTACACCATACGCATTGGGGCGCACTTCTTGTATCGTTCCCATGACCCATGGCATTTGTCTTTCTAATTGCCCCTGACTTACCTGGTCGCTCATCATAATACGCATGGTCCCTAGTAGGAAAATGCCCAAAAGTCCTAGCCACTTCCAACTCTTTCCCCACCAACTTATCACACCTATACTCATAGCTACTAAAACAATAAAAAGGGTAGCATAAGGCACTTGCCTTATACTACCCCCTATAATGCCTAAAATAAAAAAGATGCTTATAAAAACCACTGGTCTATGGTGTGTCTGCAATGATTTCTTCATTCCTTTCAATAAGTCCAGCTGCATCTGTCACAGACGTAAACTCTGATTGTTTTTGCCCATCCATTAAAAACATCACTTTCTGTACCTTAGGATTTTCTGTCAAGGAATTGACTAACGAATAGATCACAAGCTTTTCTTGTAAAGGTGACGTTGTCTGTGCACTCTTCAGATTATACGCTAAATCCAATTGGCAATTAAGTTCCTGAGTCTTAATGGCATTCACTTTTGTATCTGGTGGCAATACGGGTAATAACCCCTCAATCGTTGGTCCCTTGATCAGTTCTTTAATAATATACTCTTCAATCGGTGTATTGGTATTGATACTGATCGTACGCTCTTCTTTATAGAGTTTGTCCTCATTTGCTTTTGGGAAGTAAAGCGTAATGGTTTGTGTGAGTGTAGGTGGATTTGGAATAGGCACATTAATAAGCATATCCTTTCTAGATACTGCCCCTACCTTTGTCCCATAATTGGTGGTTAAAGGCTTATCTTCCACATAAAATTCTACAGCCTCAATAAAGTCTAAGTCCGTTAAGGAATACACAAGTGAGACTCTTATAGCCACTTGATTTTCCGTCGTTAAGCTGGTGTATTCTTTATCAAAGGTGACATAGGCTACCTGCTCTTTTAAAGCCACATCTTCAATATGGAAATCCACCGGTTTAGCTGCTTGATTGCCTACTTGTGGACCTTTCGCTAAAATGTCAATAACTGCTTTCATTTTTTCTTCATTCGTCACATTACTGTCTAATGTAATCTTCGCTTCTTGTGCTTCTAAATTACCATTCTGCCCATTATAAAAATAAGCATTAATCAGATTTTGTTGACCATTATTTTTCAAAGGCGTATTGCAGCCTACGAGGCCTAGCATAAGTGCAAGCATTACGACGATTATGCGGTTCTTATATAGGTACTTCATAGCCACCTCCTTATACATGTCGTATAGGAATTTGTACAATGAATGTAGATCCTATACCTTCTTCACTTTCTACTTGAATCGATCCATTATGCATAATAATGGTGCGATACGTAATAGAGAGCCCAAGTCCTGTCCCGCCTGTTTCTCTATTTCTTGTCTTATCTGTACGGTAAAAACGTTCAAAGATTTTTGATTGTTCTTCTTTTGCAATCCCTATCCCTGTGTCTTGTACCGTAATGAAAGCATCTTGTAAATCACTTTGTAAAATAACTTTTACTTCGCCGCCTTCAGGTGTGTATTTAATAGCATTTTCAATTAAATTTGATATGGCTAAAGTTAGTTTAACTTCATCAATATCGATATAAATATCCTTATGACTTTGGTAAACCATCTTGATATCCTTCTTTTTAGCAAGTGGAATCAGACGCTTTAAAATAGCCTGTGTCATCTCATTAAGTTGTGTGGTCTGTATATTCATAGGAATTTCTTTTCGGTCTAGTCTCACAAGTGTGAGTAAATCAGAAATAATGTTATTTAAGCGGTCTACTTCTGAATTAATATCCATAAAGAATTCCTTATACATCTCCACAGGTACGTTCTCTTGGAAAATCAGAGATTCTGTAAGTACTTTAATAGAAGACAACGGTGTCTTAAGCTCATGGGATACATTGGATACAAACTCTTGTCTGGATTGCTCTACACGTTCTAACTGATCAGTCATATGGTTAAAAGCATTGCCTAATTCTGCTATTTCATCTTTTCCTCGGATATCCACCTTCTGTTCCAACTGTCCATTGGTTACTTTCTGGACAACTTTCATTAGCACTTTTAAAGGCCTTGTAATAAAAGATGAGGTGAAAAAGCTAAGGAGCCCTACAAGTAAACTAGTGAGTAACGCGAGTAAATAAATCTGCTGCTCCATAACTTCTAAAGATTGATAAATGGCATCTATTTTAGCTGTAATGATAACAGCACCTAGTATTTCATCTTTATTATCCTTGTCCACAACAGATGTTGCAGCCATCATAATCTGCTCATCATCTTTTTTATATTGCTTAGCATCATCTACTTTATTTAAAGCACTAAATACAACTTCATTGACAAGGGTTTTCTTCAAATCTGCTCCCGCCGAGTCTGCTACCACATACCCTAGCTTGTCTACCACCATGATACGCGCATCGCCCTGTTCTTTGCTCAAACTATCTATGAGAGATTTAAAAAAAGTATAATTGCTATTGTCCTTTAAGTAGTCCCCTTCCATCACCTTGGTGCCCACGCGAATCGCTTCACGTCTCCATTCTTCCTCACTTTGTGCCACAAAATAAGTTTCCATGCTTTCCATTAAAATAGGTGTAAAAAACATAAGTGGCACAAAACTTACCATGAAAAAGAGAATAAAGAGTCGCCATCTCAGGCTATGAAACCACTTCATCTTAATCCTTAAAATAGTAACCTACCCCCCATTTTGTTTGAATGTACTCTGGTTGTCCTGGATTTGGTTCGATCTTTTCTCTCAGACGTCTCACATGTACATCAACTGTACGCACATCACCTGGGTAATCTCTTCCCCAAATGGTATCTAGTAATTGCTCTCTATTATAAACTTTTCCTGGATGGGTAGCAAAAAGTTCTAGCATATCAAATTCTTTTGCTGTTAAGTTAATTTCTTGATTACCTAAGAAAATACGTCTGCTATTTAATTCAAGCCTTAATGACCCTACTTCTAAAATCTTTTTGTTTTGTTCTTTTTCGATGTGATTCGAACGACGTAAGATTGCTTTAATACGTGCTTTAAGCTCTAATATATTAAATGGTTTGGTAACGTAGTCATCTGCACCATATTCAAGTCCCATAATCTTATCCATGTCTTCACCTTTTGCAGTGAGCATAATAATAGGAAGATTTGAAAATTCGCGTACAAGCTGACACACTTCAAGACCACTGTATTTAGGCAACATCACATCAAGAATCATCACATCATAATGTCCCCCGTGCACTAAAGTCAAAGCTTCTTCACCATCATAGGCTACATCGACTTCCCAACCTTCTTGCTCTAAACTAAATTTAATCCCTTTAACGATGAGCTTTTCATCATCTACTACTAATACTTTGCTATTCATTTAATATCCTCCTACTCTGTTGTTATCATTGCTTCAATTTGGCTATAAGTCTTCTCACCTATACCCGTCACTTCTTTAATTGCTTCTTTATTTTTAAATGGACCATTTGTGGTTCTATAGTCAATAATTTGCTGTGCTTTCACATCACCGATACCCGGCAAATCTTTTAACGCCTTTAGATCTGCTTCATTAATATTGATGTGTTGCCCGAGACTTGTCCCCTCCTTACTATTGTCATATGAATGGGCGGTTTTGTCAATTTTTTCTCCTATTTTTGGTATATATATTTTTTCATTGGGAACAATCACACGAGCTAAGTTAACCATTTCCTTATCTGCTTCTTCAAGAAAGCCCCCTGCAATGCTAATAGCTTCCTTTACTAAGGCATCGGAAGGAAGCTGGTATACATCCGGCTTTTTCACTTGCCCACATACATATACCGGTACTTGCATTGGTATAGCATCATTTCTTTCTTCTATTACAGCAACAGTTTCTTCCTCTTTTACACTTTGCTTTTCATCCTCTATCAGTTGGAAAGCTTGCTGTACTTGCTGGGTTTTATAATACCGAAAGCATCCTAGTGTACCTGTTAAAACGATGACGATTAGAATGATTTTATATTTATTTAATAATTTTAACATATAATCACCTCATCTATAAAGTCTTAACACTTTTTTCACAACTTAGACATCTTTGCCTTTACTAAATTTCATTCTTTTTATATACTAGTACTATTGAAAGGAGTAACTATCCCTATGTACAAAAGATATTTCAGATCTTCTATAACCTATTTTGTTCTTTTATGTGTGCTTTCTATAAGTTTGCTACCATCTACTACATGGGCAACTGAAGAAAATACACCGCCATCTATCGTTGCGGAAGCTGCCATTCTTATGGATGCTAAAACGGGCAAGATACTTTATGAAAAAAATGCACGTAATACTTACTATCCTGCAAGTATTACCAAGCTCATGACAACTTTACTCGTCATTGAAAACCTTAAACCTACAGATACCATTACCTTTTCTCAAGAGGCCATTAACAGTACACCTCCTGGCAGTAGTTCCATCGGCATCTTTGCTGGCGAGCAGCTTACAGTCGACCAGGCACTTCACGGTCTACTCCTCATGTCCTCCAACGAAATTGCCAACGGACTTGCTGAGGCAGTGAGTGGTTCTATTGATTCTTTCGCCTCGCTTATGACACAGAAAGCGAAGTCTTTAGGTTGTACCGATACAAACTTTATGAATCCCCATGGTTTTCATGATGCTAATCATTACACCACAGCTTATGATATGGCACTCATTATGCGTGCCCTTTATAATAACGATTATTTCTTAGAAATCATGTCCCATATGACGTACCAAATTCCACCTACCAATAAATCTGCCGAACCAAGGCCTCTTGCACAACAGCATGGTCTAATGAATCAGATCAGGAACAGTGCACTTTATCGTAGCGACGTAATCGGTGGTAAGACCGGTTATCATAACGAAGCTGGTAATACCTTGGTGACAGCTGCAAGGCAAGGAGACATTGACCTTATCGCTGTCATTCTAAAAGGCGAAGGGTCTAGTATGTATAAGGACACCAATAAATTATTGGATTATGGTTTTAATGCTTATCACACCATCGAGCTTCACAAGACCTCTTCACTGCTTAAGACGTTGCCCGTGTACGCCATTAAAAGCGGCAATCTAATCGAAGCTGCTCAAGGAGATGTCGCTGTATCCAGTAACGAATCACTGCTTATTAGTCGTGATATTAAATTACGTGATATTAGCACGAAGCTGAACCTCCCTGAGTACTTAGCACTTGGGGTTAAAGAAAACGAAAAAGTCGGCACTATTGACTATATCTACAACAATCAAATTATCGCTTCCAACGATTTAGTCATTTCAAGCCTTCATTTCCTCTCTTCACCTTTTGGTGCTACCAACCCTAATCCCACACCATTCCCATTTCCTATGGAGTGGCTTATTGCACTGATTATTCTTATCTTCATTTTATTTATTATTTTTTCATCCAGGAAACGTCGTCATCAAAAACGTTATTTCAAAGCAAAAAAAATGCGCTTTAGCAAGACATTAAAATAGGCTGGGGAAATCCCCAGCCTTTTATTGTATTAAAATATCAGTTCTTTTGCATCATGCCATAAACGATCTAATCCATAGAACTCTGCATCATCTTTAAAAAGGATATGCACAATGATATGACCATAGTCCAGCAAGATCCATCCTGCTGTATCATAGCCTTCTTTACGATAGACAAACATATCATCTTCATGCCCTAGCCTAAATTCCAGTTCATCTGCCAAAGCTTTGGTTGCACGTGTATTCGAAGCAACTGCAATGATAAATACATCTGCAATAGCCGTTAGTTCATGTACATCTAAAGCTTGAATACTTTCTAATTTCTTTGCATCCAGTATCTTATAAATCTTCTCTGCATCTCTTAAACATTCTTCTTTCACCATTCAAAAACTCCTTTGCTAATAGCCTTTAACTAAAGCGCTAATTGATTGATGACAAGATATCCATAATAAAGAAGGAACATACTTAAGAAGACAAGTCCTTCTCTTTTAGATACTTGTTTATTTGTCTTACTAAATACGAATAATGTAAGTGTCGCAATAAGCATTACAATGAGGTCTGTATAAACTGCTTCTGCTGGAATGATACTTCCAAATAGTGTAGCTGGTATACCTACTACAAAACAAATATTGAAAATATTGCTTCCAATGATATTTCCTAAAGCAATGTCTTGCTCCTGCTTTCTCGCTGCCATTACTGAGGTTACAAGTTCTGGTAGAGACGTTCCAAACGCTACAATAGTTAAAGAAGTAAACTTTTGTCCAATGTTCATAGCCGTTGCAATAGCACTTGCTGATTCAACGACCATATTGCCCCCCCATACGATACCTGCTAAACCAACTAACGTAATAACGCTAGCTTTCCCCATACCAAACTTAGGCTCTACTTCTTCCACATTGCCTTGTTTTGCAAGGGTAATAAGATAGTACATAAAAACAGCAAAGAACAACAGAATAACAATACCATCTGCACGGCTAATCATATCTACTGTCCCATTACCAAGCGGGTTATCTGCAAGAAGTACGAGCAGTAATGCACTTACTAAAAAAGTAAATGGGATTTCTTTTTTAATAGTGTTGTTTTTGACTTGAAGTGGGAAAATAAAAGCCGAAATACCCACAATAAGTAAAATATTAAGGATATTACTCCCGATTACATTTCCCAGCACCATATCGCTATTTTGACTAAGCATCGCTTTGATACTTACCGCAGCTTCCGGTGCACTGGTACCAAAGGCTACAATCGTAAGACCTACTAAAATATCTGGAATTTTTAAATTTTTAGCAATCGATGCTGCCCCATCAATAAAGTAATCTGCACCTTTGATAAGGATGATAAACCCTAAAACAAGTAATCCTAGTTGTATTAAAATAGTCATCATTTTCTCCTTTATTTTTATAGATCATAAATTTTATAAACTTCTATTAACCCATCTGTAATAGGATGCATCTGATGCCCTAATACATGAGTCACATAATCTTTGGACGATACCAAAGCTTCATACATCGCACGATTCAGATCAATCTCCGAAAGACGTCTAATCTTTTCAAGAGCTGGGAAAGCTTTACGACCACGCTCTGTCATATCTGCTAGATAAATGATCTTTTCCATATCACTCATCTTTTCTCTTCCCACCGTATGATAACGAATACTATTTAAAATATCCTCATCTTTGATACCCCATTTATGAGCCAGCAGTGCTGCGCCTACTTTTCCATGTGCCAAATCCATATGCTCTTTTTCAAATGCATCTAGCTTAATCTCATAATGCTCACATAAGTGCTGAACTTCATCTTCTGTCAGTTCTTTAGCAACATCGTGAAAAAGTGCTGCAATAAAAAGCTTATCTGTGTTTTTACCATGAATATTACCTAGTTCAATGGCACGTTCTACCACACCTTTCGTGTGATTATACCGTTCTGTCGATAAGCACCCTTTGACATAATCTGTCAGTTGACGAATCATTTCTTTATCAAAAGACAGGGGATGTGCATACAGATGATGTTTTTGAATATAATTTTCTACTGCACTGGTTACCAAGTACTTAATCGGACGATTCTCCTTCACACGGTAACGAATATCTGAAGAAGATATAGAAAGTGCCGGTACTTCTAAAAATTGAATGCTAGAGTCGTACTTCTCTCTTAGTTCTTCAACTTTAGCCATCAATTGCTTTTTATGATACCCAGGTCTTGTTACTGCTACAAAAGTACAAAGTTTCAAGAGTTCTTCTGAATTTTTCCAAGTCAAAATCTCATGCATAGCATCTGCACCTGTAATAAAATAAAGTTTCGTCCCTTTACCATACACACGTTTCAGTTCTTTAATAGTATCAATGGTATAGGTCTTTCCTTCTCTATCAATCTCCATACGTGATACATGAAAATGCTCATTAGCTGCTGTGGCAAGCACCGTCATCAAATAACGATGTTCTGTTGAAGTAATACTCACACTTGACTTATGTGGTGGATTACCTGTCGGTACAAAAATAACTTCATCAATATCAAATTCATGTCGTACTGCCTCTGCTGTCACAAGATGTCCCATATGTATGGGATCGAAAGTCCCACCCATTATTGCCACACGTTTTTCAATCGTTCTTGTAGGTGACATATAAACTTTCAGCTCCTTTAACATGCTTCATTTTAGCATTTTATACACAAATGGGTAGACTCCCCCCGAAGGAAAGCCTACCAATTCTATGCTTTTATTTTGTATCAGGTAATACAAACTTTGAGTTTTTCTTAGCTTGCTTGAAAAGTACAATTTTCTTTCCAATAACTTGTACTGGAATAGAACCTGTACGTTCGCTTAAAATCTGACACATTTCTTTTGGATCTTCGTAACAGTTGTTTAATACACTTATTTTTACGATCTCACGTGCTTCAAGCGCAAGTAAGATAGCTTCTGTTACTTCTGGTGTTAAACCATTTTTACCAATTTGGAAAATAGGGTCTACTGTCTGTGCTACTGATTTTAAGTAGGCACGTTGTTTACTTGTAATGGTTTTCATAGGATGAATCCCTTTCTACTTATAGTATTTAAATTCTAATTCGTAAATTTTAACGGTATCGCCTTCTTGTACACCTTTTTCTTCAAGTGCTGCAATAATACCTTTTTCACGTAGGTATTTTTGGAAGAATGCAAAGCCTTGCTCTGTATCAAGTGCTGTGTAACCCATCATCTTCTCTACACCCACACCTTCAACCACAAAGTAACCTTCTTCAATTTCTGTAATTGTAAAGCTACCTGTATTACCATCAATCTCTTCGATAAATTCTGGTTCAAAGATAATGTCTTCATCTGGTACAGTTTTAAGAAGTTCTGCGATATCTGCTAGTAATGGCTGTAAATTTTCATTACCTGCCGCTGAAATAGGTACCACATTGATACCTTTTGCTTCAAAAGTTTCCTTAAGAAGCTTAAAGTTCTCTTCTGCACCTTCAAGGTCCATCTTATTCGCTGCTATAATTTGTGGTTTTGTCGTTAAAATTTCTGGATTGTATTGATTGATTTCATTTTCAATGGCATGGATATCTGCTACTGGATCACGGCCTTCGCTTCCTGATGCATCAACCACATGTACCAGTACTTTTGTACGCTCTACGTGGCGTAAGAAGTCATGTCCTAAGCCTACACCCTCAGCAGCACCTTCAATAAGTCCTGGAATATCTGCCATAACAAATTGCTTACCGTAGTTATTGGTTACAACACCTAAGTTTGGTGCAAGTGTTGTGAAATGATAGTTTGCAATTTTAGGTTGTGCATTACTTACCACTGAAAGTAATGTTGACTTACCTACGTTTGGATAGCCTACAAGTCCTACATCTGCAATCATTTTAAGCTCTAGAATAACCCAGTATTCTTTTGCTTCTTGTCCTTTTTGTGCATATTTAGGAGCCTGTCTCGTTGCAGTGGCAAAGTGCTGATTACCGCGCCCACCTTTACCACCACGGAAAATAATTTGCTTATCATCTACCTTGTGAAGGTCAGCAATAACTTTTCCTGACTCCGCTTCACGAATGATGGTACCTTGTGGTACACGAATAATCATGTCCTCTGCATCTTTACCATGACAGCGTTTTTTCATACCAGCCTCACCATCTTGGGCTTTATAATGTCTTTTATGTCTAAAATTCATAAGGGTATTCATACCTGGGTCAACTTGGAAGATAATATGCCCTCCTCGTCCACCATCGCCACCATCTGGGCCTCCGTTTGGTACGTATTTTTCACGACGGAAAGATACATGGCCATCGCCACCTTTCCCAGATCTTACAAATATTTTCACGTTATCTACGAACATAATCTCACTCCTTTCATCTTTTAGTGTATCGTATATAAAGTTCTTTTTATAGGGTAGGCAAATATACCATTTCCTATACACATTGCTACATAGTAGCAAAAAAAGAAGGTTTCAACAGATGTTGAAACCTTCACGTATATCTTACGCTTCGATTGCTACTGGATATACAGAAACTTGTTTTTTGCTTCTGCCTTTACGTTCGAATTTAACTCTACCATCTACTAATGCAAATAACGTATCGTCTCCTCCACGTCCTACATTAACACCTGGATGAATTTTTGTTCCTCTTTGACGGTATAAAATGTTACCAGCTTTTACTACTTGCCCATCTGCTCTCTTAGCACCAAGGCGCTTAGATTCAGAGTCACGACCGTTTTTAGTTGATCCTACCCCTTTTTTATGAGCAAAAAACTGAAGGTCAAAACGTATCATATGATTCACCTCCTAAGATCTATATTCTTAGTTATTTTTTTATTAATTGTATTGAAATGTATTCTCCGTACATTTGTTGTATTGTGTTTAATCCGATGAGCATACTCTTTAAAAGGAGTGTGGCATCTGGATTTGTGTTACCTTGTTTTCTTTGTGGAAAACGACAATCTATAATACCCTTATCAGGGTCCATTTTCAGAACCTCTAACGGTTCGGTAGTTAATTCTTCTATGGCATTCAATGTATTGAATACTAAAATCGTAGTGGCACTACAGACGATATCTTGACCATGTTCGGCATAGCCTGCATGTCCTGATACGTTAAGTCTCCACAACGTTTTATCCATGTAGTATAAATCTACCTTGATCATGGTAATTACGCTTCAATCGCAGTAATTTTAACTTTTGTGAAAGGTTGACGATGACCTTGCTTCTTGTGGTAAGTTTTTTTAGCTTTGTATTTGTATACGATTACTTTCTTGCCTTTGCCTTCTTCAACAACATCAGCTTTTACAGTTACACCGTTTACAAATGGAGCACCAACTTGAAGCCCATTATCGTTAGAAATAGCTAATACTTGGTCAAATACTACAGCTTCACCAGCTGCAACGTTTAACTTCTCCACGTTAAGTGTAGAACCAACTTCAACTTTGTATTGCTTTCCACCAGTTTGAATAATTGCGTACATGTGTACACCTCCTTAATCCGAAAACTCGCCGAATACGGTACTATTGCTAGTTTAAAACCTCTTCGTGCGGCCAAAACACTTAGTTAATATATCATATTCATTTTCTTCTGTCAAGCTTTTCTGTTGGATGATATTTTAATTCATAACTATTTTTGTCAAATTTCTTGTTTGCTTCCACGATTAATGTCACACCATAGTCTTCTTTAAAAGCTTTTTCCCAATTTAAAACGTCGAAAAATGTTTTTAACTGTGGATCACAATAAAGATAGACTTTTTCTTGAATCGTATGAGCGCTCATTTGCTTAAGCTGGTTTTCTATCTGATGCCAACTTGTCGCAGCACTCGCTATACTATGACGCTTTTTACACGCTGTACAGCTCTCTGAAAGCACCTCTGGTAAGGTCGTGTATTTTTTGGTACGTACAAATTGTAATAGCCCTAACTCTGTTAGGGGATAGACTTTTGTACGCTCTCTGTCATAGGCTGCTATAAGTTTCTTTGCATGTTCAAAAATAAGGGCTTTTTGCTCTTCTTTTTTGAATTCTACTAAATCCACCAGTATCATCCCTGAAAGATTTCTATGCATCATCTGGAACAGTGCTTCTTCTGTCGCACACGCATTCAGTTCCCACACTGTTTTTTCTTGATTTTTGCTTACAACTGCTTTTGCGCTATTTACATCTATTACCGTCATCGCTTCTGTATAGTCAATAACGATATTGCCACCGTTTTTTAACCATACTTTCTGTTTCATTGCATTGTCAAAGCGCTTTTCAAAGTTATAGATCTTGAAAAGATTTTCATTTTCTGGGTACGACTTAAAGCTTAAGCTCTCACTTTCAAGGACAAGTGACGTCAGTCTTTCTTTAATACTTGCTAATAAAGCTGCATGATTACAACTAATTTCTAACTGATCATCTTTTTTTAGATGATCCATAATCACTTGTAATGCGAGGGTATCTTCTTTTAGAAGTACCATACCTTTTGACAAGTTGTCTTTTGTGCTTAAAATCTTGTTAGCCACTTCTCTTAGATAAACCGCTTCTCTTTCAATGACTTCTAGTGGTACATGTTCGGCTTTTGTGCGTACCAAAAAGCCACAGGTCCCATCACTAATCGTTTCTAGCGTTTCTTTGAGTGCTTGGCGTTTTGTAGGATCTTTAATCTTCTTTGATAGACATACTTCCGGTTCAAACACCATACAGACTAAATAATAACCTTGTACATTGAGATAACACGTCAGCTTATGTCCTTTGTCCCCTGTATTTTCTTTTTTAACTTGCACAGGGATACGTGCCCCTTGTTGCAGCTTATTTTTGTAGCAATCAGGCACTTGTTTAAAATGCAAAAGTCCATTTTTAGATTCACCAAAGTCTATAAAAGCCCCTTGGAGATTCTTGACAACCTTATCTACCTGTCCTACCACAATACGGTCTTGTACACTTTCAGCTAGTACACTATCCATATAGAGATGTGTAAGCTTATCGCCTTCCTGTACTGCAATACGTGTCAGTGAATGACCGTGGTCAATCACTACACGCTTTGTGATGCTTTTATCTATACACATCTAATGCAACAATCCCTTCATCTGTAGCTGTATAAAGAGCTTCTCTTTGAATATGGTAATCCCAGTTCTCACATTCATTTTCTGTAACTGCTTTTAATAGAAGCTCTGGACTTAAGTTTTCCATACTTCCAGCTGCAACTTTTAAATGTAAGGCATAGCCTTTCGCTGTCTTTTCAAGGGTATAGTTTCTTACAAGTGGCTTAAAATCTACCTCTTTCATCTTACCCTTCTTACTTTTCTTCATTGTTAGAATCGTTTCAGCATCCAGCTTATCTTTGATGCCTTGCATCACTTCTTCTGTTACGTCTTTCTCATCAAATGCAATACTATAGTCTGCTTCATGAACAAGACTCATAAGCGTTGGTGTTTTTTGGTCTACTTCAAAAGCTTTTAAGATAGCGATGCCACGTGGTAAAACTTGATTAAGTTTTGCCATCATTTCTTCTGGGCTTACGTCTTCTTTTGTCACGATATCCATATATTCGCTGTTACTGCTTACCCCTACTGAAAGTGGCATTGCAAAGTATACAAGCGAATGGGGATTAAACCCTTGTGAATAAGCAATAGGAATTCTTGCTACTTTTATTGCACGTTGAAAAAGTCTTACTGTATCTAAATGGCCTACGAATTTAACGTGACCAAGTTTTGTAAACTGCATTCTAGTTCTCATAACATACTCCTTTATTAAATGTATTCGCACCACATCCTGAACATTTCTCTCTACATTGTGGTGTTGTAAGCTCTTCTTTTGAACGCTTACTTTCACGAATAAGGAATTGTTTTGTTACACCAATATCAATATGATCCCATGGCATCACTTCTTCATAACTTCTTTCACGAGTTGCGTAGAAGTTATAATCTACACCTGATAAACGTGCTGCTTCATTCCATTTCTCTTCATCAAAACATTCGCCCCAGCTATCAAATTTCGCGCCTATCTTGTAAGCTTCATAAATAAGTGCTGCTACTTTACGGTCCCCTCTAGCGATAACCGCTTCTAACACACTTGTCTTTGCATCATGGTGATTGTATTTGATTTGTTTGCTCTTAATCGCATTTTTAAGTAACATATGTTTTTTCATGAATGATTCACATGTATCTTGTCCATGCCATTGGAATGGTGTGAATGGTTTCGGTACAAAACATGATGTACTTACTACAAGTTGAAGGGCACCATTACGTTTGCTCTTTTCAATACTGTAATAAGCTTTTGCGATTTGTTCTGCTAATGCTGCAATACCTAGTACGTCTTCCTCTGTTTCGGTAGGTAACCCTAGCATAAAGTAAAGTTTTACACGGTTCCAGCCACCATTAAAGGCTAGATCACAACCATTTAAAATCTCTTCTTCAGTAATGTTTTTATTAATAACATCTCTCATACGCTGTGTTCCAGCTTCTGGTGCGAAAGTTAAGCTACTTTTTCTTACTTCTTGTACTTTTTGCATAAGATCAACTGAAAAAGCATCTATACGAAGTGATGGCAATGAAATATTAACGCATTGCTCTGCACAGAGTTCTAAAAGTTCGTCTGCAAATGGTTGTAGATCTTTGTAATCACTTGTACTAAGTGACGCTAAACTGATCTCATCATAGCCAGTTGATTCCAGTAAGTTCTTTGCATGACTAATGAGTACATCTTTTGATTTTTCACGTACTGGACGATAGATCATACCTGCTTGACAGAAACGGCATCCTCTTAAGCATCCTCTAAACATCTCTAAAGTGACGCGGTCATGGACAGCTTGAATCCAAGGTAATACTTGTTTGTCTGGATAAAAGACATTATCCATATCTTCGATAACCACTTTTTTGATTTTTGTTTTTGCATTTGGATGAAGTGGTTTTTTCTCTTTGATCGTTCCATCTTCGTTGTATACTTCTTCATAGAAACATGGTACATACATACCTTCAATGTCTAATAAAGCTTCTAAAAACTCATGACGGCTACGTCCTGCCTTTTTATATTCTTTATAAAGATCTAAAATGTCATCATAGCAGTATTCACCTTCTCCTAAGTAGAAGAAGTCTACGAAAGGTGCTAACGTTTCTGGATTGTATGCACATGGTCCACCTGCAACAACAATTGGGTCTTCTTCAGTACGATCCTTACTTAAAAGTGGCACACCTGCTAAATCCATCATATTAAGTATATTGGTATAGCTCATTTCATATTGAAGTGTAAATGCTAAGAAATCAAAGTCTTTTACTGGGCTATGAGTTTCTAGAGAGAATAAAGGCATCTTTTCTTTTCTCATAAGCTCTTCCATATCTAACCATGGGCTGAAAACACGTTCACAGTACGTATCTTCTCTTCTATTTAAGAAATGATATAAAATCTGCATTCCAAGGTGACTCATACCTATTTCATAAACATCTGGGAAAGCGAAGGCAAAACGCACATCGATTGTGCTTAAATCCTTTGTATAACTATTTACCTCTCCGCCGATATAACGCGCTGGCTTATCTACTTGCTTTAAAATATAATCTGACACATTTACTTTTGTAGTCATTTATTTCCTCCAGTCTACTTTCACATGTATTCCATGCTCTTATTCCTATATTTCCCCAATCGATTGTATTTAATCAATACACGCTTGGGCCTTTCACATAAAAAAAAGACTTAGACAAGTCTTTTTTATCTTACAACTTCTCTCCAGCTTAAATCGCCTCGTTCTAAAGCTTTTACAAGCAATTCAGCTGTCGCTAAGTTTGTCGCTATTGGTATATTGTGAATATCACATAAGCGCTCTAATGCACCAACATCTGGTTCATGCATTTTTTGTGTCACAGGATCACGAAGAAAAATGACCATATCTAGCTGGTTGTGTGCAATCTGCGCACCTAGCTGTTGTGCACCACCTAAGTGGCCCGCTAAATACTTATAAATATTTAAGTTTGTCGTTTCTTCTACAAGTCTTCCTGTCGTTCCTGTCGCATACAAAGTATGCTTTGCTAGTATATGTCTATAGGCAATGGTAAAGTTCTCCATTAATTTCTTTTTTGCATCATGTGCAATCAACCCAATATGCATATCTATTCCTCCTAAAACATCGTATTTTCTTTTCGCATCCCAACATTAAGTACCAAACCCATCCCTATCATATTTGCCCACAGGGAACTTCCCCCGTAGCTTACAAAAGGTAATGGTAAGCCTGTATTAGGTAATAAACTCGTCACAACGCCCATATTTACAAAGGTCTGCATGGCAATCATCCCCATATAACCTACTACAATAAATTTTCCAAACGGATCCGGGGCGTTATGGGCTATCCAAAGCCCCCGTGCTATCATAAATAAAATGATGCCCAACATGGTCATAATGCCTATGAATCCAAACTCCTCTGCAATAATAGCTACGATAAAGTCATTATGGGATTCTGGCAAGTAATTAAGCTGGCTTATAGCACCTTGGTAGAGCCCTTTGCCTTGTAAGCCACCTGATCCAATAGCATGTACAGAGTTATTCGTTTGGTAGTTATCACTTAAAGAATCTCCTCCTTCAAGTTTTGTAAGGATACGCCCTCTCTGATAATCGGGAATGAGCTTTTGATTAGGATTCTTAATAATATAACCAAGCCCGATACTCACAACAAGTACCCCAATGATACCTGCTGCTATCATATGTCTCATTTCTAGCTTGCTCGTAAATAATTGTATCACTAATATACCTAAAATGACAAGACTGGTTGATAAATTCGGTTGTCTATTTACTAAAATAAAAGGAACAAATTGAAACATGCCTATGATTAACACAGTAGAAATATGATTGATTTTATCATTGTATTTTTCTAAAAGTTTACCTGTACAGACAATGACCCCTATCTTTACAAACTCTGAGGGCTGAATAGAGAATGGTCCTATACTAAGCCATCGCTCAGCACCATTTACATTTTTCCCAAAGACAAAGACGGATAGAAGCAACAAAATACATCCTATATAAATAATCAAATACCATTCTCCATACAGGTGATAATCAATGGCCATGACAATAGCCATTAAAATAAGTCCTGTCAAGAAGAAGGTCAGTTGGTCATTAAAATTGTTGTTGATATCTCCCGTATAAGAGGTAGCGCTACTAATAGCAAGTAAACTGATAGCTACAAGTGCGACCATTGATAAAAAAAGCCATATATCAATGTTTTTAATCATTTCCCTTCTGAATTTAAACATACTTCTTTTCCTTCCTACTTTTATAGGTGGGTAGTAAACTACCCACCTATTTATCTAACTTTTTTTAGATTTTTAATGGGAATATTGGCAGATAGCACAGGTGCCTTTCCACCATTTTTATCACATTCCATTGTTGATACTTCAATATTAAAATCATCTGTATCGATATCTACATATTTTGAAATAACAGCGATAATATCTGCACGCATCATTTCAAGTAATTCTGTGGAGCAGTTCATTCGGTCATGGATAAGCACGAGTTTAAGCCTATCTTTAGCAACATTACCCGATTGATTTTTTTTACCAAATAATTGACTAAAGTCTAGCATATTCTTCACCCTCTTTGACCTTTAATTGTTAAATCCAAACATTTTCTTCAGTTTCTCTAAAAAAGTGTTACTTGTATCTAAATCTAAAAATGGACATTCTTTACCTTCAATACGTTCTGCAATATTTCTAAATGCTTTACCTGCTAGGGCCCCTTGATCCGCAGCAGCTGGTTCACCACGGTTTGTTGTAATAACAATGCTTTCATCGTCTGGTACAACACCGATAAGATCAATTGCTAAAATCTCGACTACATCTTCCATAGCCATCATATCGCCGCGTTTAACCATATTCATACGCACACGATTAATGATAAGTTGACTATTAGACACACCATTTGCTTCTAAAAGTCCAATGATACGGTCTGCATCACGTACTGCTGAAACTTCTGGTGTTGTCACTACAAGTGCACGATCTGCACCTGCTACAGCATTTTTGAATCCTTGTTCAATACCTGCTGGACAGTCTACAATAACGTAGTCAAATTCTTCTTTTAAGCTTTCGCAAAGTTTTTTCATTTGCTCTGGTCTTACCGCATCTTTGTCACGTGTTTGAGCTGCTGGCAGTAAGAAGAGTCCGTCGAAACGCTTGTCCTTGATAAGTGCTTGCTTTAAACGACATCTGCCTTCTACAACATCTACTAAATCATAGACAATACGATTTTCAAGCCCCATGACAACGTCAAGATTTCTAAGCCCGATATCTGCATCTAATAAGACAACTTTCTTTCCCAATAAATTGAGAGCTGTACCAATGTTTGCTGATGTAGTTGTCTTTCCTACACCACCTTTTCCAGATGTAATAACGATTACTTCACTCATTTTTTTCCCCCCTGTTTGTTAATCCATGGTCTATTCTTATTCTACCATATGCAACATTGTTTTGACATCTATTTCCTCAACATAAATATGATTATTTGATACATATGCTATTTGAGGCAATTGATTTTTTTTGCGACTTACGATTTCGCCTTCTGGCGACTGTGCAACCACATCACCAATACTAATCTGTAAAGGGTGCATATTAATGGCTAATACAAAAGGTGTCTTGACTGCTTGGTCTTTGCCTGCATGTACTTTTCCATTTAATGTCCCTACAATGATGACATTGCCGTCTGCGGTCACTTCTCCCCCCGGATTTACATCCCCTAGTACGACAACGCTTCCTTTATAGGATAAATGCTGTCCAGAACGAACCATTCCATAATGAAAATGTGTAAGGGAAACATTAGGTTTTAACAATTCTTCCATAACCCACTCCATTGCATCTGCTTTTTTGGCAGTATCATTTTGCTCAAAGGCATGTACAAAAGAGACGTTAATAATATTTTGTTTTTTGAGTAATGCCATAAGCTCTTCTTGTTGCTCTTTAGAAAGTGCTCTTCCCTTAAAGCGCATATTGACTCTAACACCTTCAAAAAATTTCTTTGAGTTTTCTAGTTTTATCTCGAAGTCCTTAAGCACCTCTTCGAAGGGTGCACCTTCATCAATAATAACTGTAATGCCATCTAAACTACCTTTAAACACAACCAGATTACCCATGCTCATCCCGTTCCCCTTTCCTAATCCATAAACATATTATCTAATGTTATTTTTTCTATTTCTTCATTAAGTCCAAAGTATTCTGTCAGCATATCTTGTGCCATAAGTCTTCCATAGTTTCCTAAACCATCTGCATAATACATAGTGGTTACAAAGGCAATTTGTGGCTTATCAAAAGGTGCGAAGCCAACAAACCAACTATGCTCCCTTTTACCATCTGACTCGCCTTTTTGGGCAGTTCCAGTCTTACCTGCAACTTCTATAGGGAAGTTCTTGAACTCTCCCCTTGCAGACCCCGAACTACCATGGGTTACTTGGAACATACCTTCATGGATCACATCGATGGTCGTAGGCTTAAGGTCTAACTGACCATACACCGTACTCATCTTCGGCTCATAGCGATTATCTTCTTTGACATCATAGATACCATTGATAAGACGTACATTATACACTGTCTCACCATTGGCTAATGCTGCTATATATCTAGCCATTTGTACAGGTGTAAAAGCATTACTTCCCTGACCAATAGCTGTACGTACCGTTGTTCCCTCAGACCAATTCAAGTCAAGCTTCGCTAAGGCATTGGTTGCAATGGCCTGCAAGATACTTTCTTTTACTTTTTTTGTGAGATGCTCGCGGTAGAAGCTTTCTTCATCATCAATCATTTCCAGACGACGTCTTAATTCTTCAACTACATCTGGATTTTCATTTTTTCGAAGTTCACGATTATATAACACGTCGTACGCATACTCATAAGCGTCTAATATATCATATAAATCCATCTCATCTATGACTTGACGAATATTCTTTTCTAAAGCGACACCTATCAAACCATCCAGTTGCCTGATAAGCTCATCCTTAGTCTTTAACCTCAAGGATTTATTGGACCTGTCATTCATTGTCTGACTAACAATCTCACTTACCACCTGCTGAATGGCTGTGGAAAGCTCACTTTGCAAGCTACTAAATGTCTGATCCAGCACACTATCCATCTGTTCTTCAAATACTTCCTGAAGAAGTGGTTCTATATTACGTTTCAGTTCATACTGTGTCAAATAGTCAATCTTTCCACCTAGGCTTGTATCACTACCATTGCCTAAAGGATAAATACCTTTGTCCAATATAAGTTTGACATCTTCTTTATACTTCCCTATAGTCGCCTCTGATCCATTTTTTATGCCAGAAAGCACACTGTTTAATTGGTTCTTCACAAGGTTCTTAGGACTTGAAATATTAGGTTCTGCTTCAGCAATTTCAATTCCTGTCGGTTCCCCAAGTCCAAACATTTCTGCATATTTTGTAAGCATGTCAATACCATCGTAAGGTTCACTGCTTAAAAGGCCTAAACGGTAAGCAACATCAAAGAAATAATAGTTACAAGATACTTCTAAACCTCTAATCATATTGACATTACCATGCCCGCCACCTGTCTTACTATGAATCCAACACTTGGGTCCTGGTGTTCCAGCTTTTTCATAAACCCCAGTATCATAAATCAATGTATCCGGTGTCACGACACCTTCCTCAAGTCCAGCAACACCTGTTATCATCTTAAAAGTAGAACCTGGTGCTTCTTTGGTCATAACTGCACGGTTCCATAGCATACTACGATCATCAAACAACGAATTATAGTACTGATTAAAGTTCGTGGTCATCTGATTACTATCAAATGATGGATAGCCAACCAAAGCCAGTACCTCACCTGTATTGGAATCTAGCATAACTGCTGATGCACTAAAAGGATCTACCGAAAACTGATTCGGTTTTAAATGACCTGCTTCTAATTGACCCATGAGTGCACTTTCGGTGGTTCCAAACTTATTGACTCTAAAAGCTTCTTCGGTTTCCTTAGCTAAAGCAATGCGCTTTTGTTCATGTAACGCCAATAGAATTTCTTTTTCTGTGAAAAGATTTGTATTTTCTTCTAGATTTTGTACTAGTAAATCCACAGGAGCCATTGTTTCTTGGATGACTTTATCCATCTCATTATAAGTCTTCATCAAACGGTCATAGACTTGGCGTTGTGTACTACTAGACGGTGCTTCCTTCATTTCATTAAAGTTAAGTTGACTACTCTTTACCATAGAAACGACCACTTCTTTACTTGTAAGTGGCTCCACTCCGTCTTTTCCACCTTTAAGGCGCTGAACGAGTGCCTCGCTTAGGCGTTTTTCTACACTTGCATAGGTTTCTCTTTGAAGATCAAGGTCGATGGTTAGATACACATCATTCCCTGGAATCGCATCTTTCTTTTCAATGGTATGCACGCGACGGCCCAAGTTATCTACTTCTACTTGTTCCATCCCCTTCTCACCACGCAACGCTTCTTCCATTGATTTTTCAATACCTTCATGGCCTACAACATCATTTTTATCATAGCCTTTTTCTTTAAGTTCTTTATACTGACTTTCTGTAATTGCACGTGTATACCCCAATATATTCCCTAGCATCTCTCCATCTGGGTAATACCGTATCGGTTCTACATCTACCATAACGCCTGGATACTTCCCATGATTCTCTTCAATTTGTGTAACCGTCTTTTCAGAGATATTGGTCGCTAACGTTACGAGATTGTACTTACGGTACGTATACGGATGAATCTCTAAACGCATGGCAATAATTTTTCGTGCATCTACATCTGAGATACTTGCATCAATATTAAAAACATCCTCACTTCTTAAGTAAGCAATCAGCCCCTCAGCTGACAAACGAAGGAGTTCTTCTCTGTGTGCTGCGTCATTGTAGGGTACAGAATACATAAACTGATTAATAGCTGACTTACTACCTGTGTATTCAAAAGGTGGGGTTTTTGTAATCGGAACATGATCACTATACGTATCACCATTTGCTTCTAATACATTGGCAAGTTCAAGCAAAATTTTATTTAATTCTCCTTTTTTCATGCGCACTTGCTGGTCAAATTTAAGTACATTGGTCGGTTGATTAATTGCTAATTCTCGCCCATAGCGGTCATAGATACGTCCTCTGGTGGCCGGTATTTCAATGTTTCTTTCCACACTTGCACGTAAATCATTGGCATACTTATCATGCTCTATAATTTGAAGTTGATAAAACTTGCCTACAATAATGATAAACAAGATACTTATCCCCCCAAAAACAAGAAAAACACGATCCGCAAAGAGCCGGAAGAATTTATTTGGTTTTTTATTCATTCTGCCCCTCCCTGACCTAGAATATATTTCTAGTCTTTTTTTCTCTTAATTCAAGTTTTTCATTAATGAGGTACATACATTGATAAATAACGAGAGAAAGGGTAATTGTATAAATAACTTCTGGAATAATAATGTTTTTGAAATAGAAAAAGAAATTGATTTTTGCACGCATCATCAAAATAAAAAGTGTGCCGCCATTAACAGCAATACTGCTGATTAATGTGCAGAAAAAAGGTAGGACGAAATTCTCACGATAAAAGTTTTTATTGAGTTTGCCACACAAATACCCTACTAAAGCATAAGGTACTGTCATCTCAAACATATACATACCAAAAGTTAGGTCATACAGTAGTCCCGCTACCAAGCCAATGATTGCACCTTCTTTACTTCCTCTTAGAAGTGCAAAAGACACAATAATCATAACCATAAAGCTAGGCGCAATCCCACCTATACGTAAATGCTGAAAAATTGTAGCTTCACCAATATAAGTAAGTGTTAATAAAATACCAATTACAACTGCTCTCATCCTTACTCCTCCTGCTCATGGTTAAGAATAAGTACATTTTGTAGGTGCTTAAAGTCTACAAATGGTTTGACATAAGCGTATTGTGTCAGACCATTTTTGCCTTTCGTTACTTCCTCTACAATACCTATTGGAATACCTGGTGGATAAATATCACTTAAATGAGACGTGATAATTTGATCACCTTTTACAACTTCTGAATCAATAGCAATTTCCATTTTACAAAGGCCCACATTCGTTAGTTCGATATCACCTTTTAAAACGCCAATGTCTCCAGTTCTTACGACTTGTGCACCAACAGAACTTCTATCATCAATAATAGCAATGACCTGTGATGTTGCTGGGTCTACTTGCACCACATGTCCTACAAGGCCTCCACCTGATAAAATAACATCATTTTCCGAAGCGCCTTGTATTTTTCCTTTATCAATATTAAACACCTTGTACCAATTACCTGTATCCTTTGCAATAATATTTGCACCCATGCTTGGATACTCTTTATAACGTTGCTGCATATCTAGCAACCCTTTTAATTGGTCATTTTCGCCTTTATATTGTTCAAGTATTGTATTTTGATACATCAATCTGTCGTTTTCAAGGGTAAGCCTTTCATTGTCGCGGGTAAGCTGCTCCATCTTTTTGAAGTAATCGGTGACACCTTGCATTTGATTACCTACTACATTGATTCCTTTTTTAAAAGGATACGTCACCACATCTGCCACACCGCTTACAATGGCAATATCATATTTCGCCCCTAAAAAGATAGCAATAGAAAGCGTTAAGACACTTCCTATGCTAATAATGAATAACTTTCTTTTCATTCTCTGTGATAGTTTCAAGGCTTTTCTCTCCTTGTCTATTTATCGTCGGCAAATAAGCCTGCCCATTTCTCAATGTTTTCTAATGCAAGTCCTGTACCACGTGCCACACAGTCTAATGGCTCATCAGCGATATTTACTGGCATGCCTGTCTCTAAACTAATAAGTGTATCAAGACCTGTAAGTAACGCCCCACCGCCTGTAAGCATAATACCACTTTCCATGATATCTGCTGATAATTCTGGTGGTGTTTTTTCAAGTGTATACTTAATGGCTTCTACAATTGCATTGACTGGTTCTTTGATTGCTTCTGTTACTTCTTTTGAAGTGATTGTAAGGATCTTTGGAAGACCTGTTACTAAGTCACGACCTCTAATTTCCATTGTAGGATTCTCTGCTGTTGGGTAAGCCGCTCCGATGTTTACTTTGATTTGTTCAGCTGTTCTTTCACCGATCATTAAGTTGTATTCTTTTTTGATGTAAGAAACGATGTATTCATCAAACTCATCACCTGCGATACGAAGTGATTTGCTTGCTACGATACCACCTAGTGAAATAACTGCTACGTCAGTTGTACCGCCACCGATATCCACAACCATATTACCTGTTGGTTCTTCTACACGAAGATGTGAACCGATTGCAGCAGCCATTGGTTCTTCCATAATAAGTGCTTGCTTTGCACCCGCTTTTAATGTTGCTTCTTCTACCGCTCTTTTCTCAACAGATGTAACACCTGATGGTACACAGATAATAACACGTGGTTTTGGTGAAAACATTGATTGCTTATATGCTTTTCCGATAAAGTAACGAATCATCGCTTCTGTCGTGCTAAAATCAGCGATAACCCCATCACGTAATGGACGGATCGCTACGATATTCCCTGGTGTACGTCCTATCATTTTCTTTGCTTCATCACCAACTGCTAAAATTTGGTTTGTTTTTTCTTTAATAGCCACTACTGATGGCTCATTTACTACGATACCTTTTCCTTTAACGAATACAAGCGTATTTGCTGTACCTAGGTCAATTCCCATATCTCTTCCAAACATTTTTGTTCCTCCTCGTTCAGTCACTTTATACTTTTATAATTTATCAGTCATTTTTAATAGCTTTTCATTGTCCGCATACATAAAATGCCATACTTAACATGATACAGTTTTTTTTGCCATTTTTCAACACAAAAGGTAATTTAGATTGTAAACATTTTATAAATAACCTTCTTCTTTCAAGCTCACAAAAGTTGTATCGCCTATGACGATATGATCGAGCAATTGAATCCCTAAAATCTGCCCTGCTTCTTTAAGCCTTTTGGTGATCTGTACATCCTCCTTACTAGGCGTCGGATCCCCACTTGGATGATTATGCAGCACCACTAGACTATATGCAGATTTATTGATAGCGCCTTTATAAACTTCTCTAGGATGTACAATGGATGCTGTAAGACTTCCTTGTGAGACCATTTCATGACTTACAACACGACATTTTGCATCTAAATAAACAGCAATAAACTTCTCATTTTTTTCATGTCTTAATTCCTCCATAAACAATCCTGCAATGTGCTTAGGCGTTGTTAAGGGTTCACTTACCTTATAAGTTTCTTTTGCAAGTCGCTTACTTAGTTCAAGAAGTGTTAAAATTTGAATAGCCTTTACTTCACCAATGCCTTTGATTTGCTGAAGACTTTCATAAGTGTGCTGATACAGTTTGAGTAAATAAGGTGCCTCTTCTCCTAACAAATGCGTCGCCAATGCCATAACATTTCTATCTTTTGTTCCTGTTCGTAATAAAATAGCCAAAAGTTCTGCCTCTGTTAAGCACTGTACTCCATACGTCTTGAATTTTTCGTAGGGTTTTAAGTCACTATACCACTCTGCCACGCATACTTCACTCCTTCTTAATAATAGTCAAATTATTTACTATTTTTTACACATTTATTCCTTTCCATCTTTTTTTTACATACTTTTTTTATATTTATAAAAAAATAAGCCCATTACAGGCTTATTAACTCAAGTTTTTTCATTTCTTCATACACGCTAGCAACTGGTAATCCCACAATATTAAAGTAGTCTCCTACAATGCCTTCTACAAACACCGAACCTTTTCCTTGAATGCCGTAACTCCCTGCTTTGTCTAGTGGTTCTTTACTGGCAACGTAAGCTGCGATTTCTTCTTCTGAGATGACTTTCATCTTTACTTCACTTTTTACAAAGAAGTTTTTAACAATGTCTTTCGTCTCATGTTGGATACTCACACCTGTATAGACAGCATGACTTTTACCGGAAAGGCTACGAAGCATCTCTTTGGCACCTTCTTCATCTTTAGGTTTCCCTAGTATACATTGTCCGTCCACAACCACCGTGTCGCAGCCAATGACCCATTCATCTGGATAAGCTTCACTAACGCCTCTGGCTTTTTTAGCGGCTAATGCACACACATTTTCTTCTGGTAGCAACTGCTCATCTAAGGTTTCATCTACTTCTTTTGTGATGACTTTAAATGAAATCGGTAAAAGGCCCATAAGCTCTTTCCTACGTGGTGATCCTGATGCAAGTATAATCGATGTCATAACGTCTCCTTTATGCCTTTAAATTTTTTTATATAAAAGTATACCACAAGTCAGACCAAATATGCCTGCTAACGTAATATTTATTTGAAATTTAAAAGTCATTAAAATAACGCCTAAATCTACTGTCACCGGATCTTGCAAACCAAAAGCTTGTCCATAATTCATAAAGCTCAAAAAACTTACCCTACTACAAATCTCTCCAAAAAAATTACCGACAGTTAATCCCGCCAACATACATAATAACAACACCCAAAAATTCTTCGTTTTCATGCTTTTCTCCTTTGTACACTTAAGAAAAGTGCGCTTTAGGGGCGCACTTTTTTATTTTAAATCATGTGAATCGCTTTTGTAGGACACTTCACTTCACATTTACCACAAGCGATACATTTCGCTGGGTCAATGGTTGCGTATTGATTGGTCACTGTAATCGCACCGACTTCACACTGCTTGACACAGATCCCACAGCCGATACAGCCTACACTACACCAAGCTTTTACGTCTTTCCCTTTATCCCTAGACATACACTGCACTTGGTATGTGTCATTGGCCTTACCTATATAAATCAAATGACGTGGACACGCTTTGATACAAGCACCACATGCTTTACATTTTGCCTTGTCTACTTTCGCTATGCCATCTTCGATGGTGAGTGCACCAAAGCTACACGCCTCCACACAACTCCCCATACCTAAGCAACCGTACTGGCAACCTTTAGGGCCTCCATGTACCAACTGTGCATCTTGGCAACTTCTAACGCCTTCATACTGATACTTTTCTTTGGCCGCCTCTTTTGTACCCTTACAACGTACAATGGCCACAATCGCTTCACTTTCGCCTACCTCTTGGCCCATCACCTGAGCAATCCCCTGGCGTTGTGTATCATTACTTACTGGACAACCACCTACTGGTGCTTCACCAGCCACTACTGCTTTCGCAAAGGCATCACATCCTGCAAAGCCACATCCACCACAGTTAGCACCTGGTAAATGTTCTTTAATTTGCTCCACCCTTTCATCCACTGGCACTGCAAACTTCTTTGCTGCAAAGCCTAATCCAATACCAAAAAGAGCTCCCATTCCACCAATTGCCATTAGTGGTTTTAAAATTTCCATGATATCCATTGTGTCACCCCTCTACTTAATTAGGTTTTGGAACCCTAAAAAGGCTATAGACATAAAGCCCGCTGTAATAAGCGCAATAGGAAATCCCTTTAAACATGGTAGTATATTATTTTTTTCAATACGTTCACGTATACCTGCAAATAAAATCATAACGATGGTAAAGCCGATGGCTCCCCCTACCCCATTAATAACAGACTGTAGTAACGTGTATTTTTCTTGCATATTGATAATGGCAACCCCCATTACCGCACAGTTGGTTGTAATAAGTGGTAAGTACACACCTAATGCTGAATAAAGTATCGGACTTACTTTTTGAATGACCATTTCCACAAATTGTACTAAAGAAGCGATTACCAAAATAAACGCAACGGTGTAGATATACTCTATTTTCAGTGGTCTAAGGATACACTCGTAAACAATATATGAAATAACAGATGCAAGACCCATAACGAATGTTACTGCCATCCCCATCCCTGTTGCTGTTTCTACTTTTTTAGAAACACCTAAAAACGGACAAATACCTAAAAAACGTGTAAGCACAAAGTTATTAACCAGTGCAGCACTTATGAACAATAAGATAAGTTCTGTAATTCCCATGGTTTTCCCCTCCTATTTCTTCGCCTTCATATGATTCAGTAACGCCATTAAGATACCTAATGTAAAGAAGGCACCTGGCGCTAAAATCATAATGGTCGCTGGTTGATAGCTTGCTGGCATCACTTGCATTTCAAACAAAGTTCCTGCACCGAGTATTTCACGTACGATACCAATAACAGTAAGACCTACTGTAAAACCAAGCCCCATCCCAATCCCATCAAATAGAGAAGGTATGACTTTATTTTTAGAAGCATACGCTTCTGCTCTTGCTAAAATAAGACAGTTTACAACAATCAGTGGAATAAACAACCCGAGTTGTGCATGTAAATCTGGTATGTACGCCTGTAAAAGTAAGTCCATCATCGTTACAAAACTTGCGATGATCACAACAAATGCTGGAATACGCACTTTCGATGGAATGCATTTACGCAGTAAAGCAATCACCGCATTGGAACAGATAAGGACTGCCGTGGTGGTAAGGCCCATTCCCACTGCATTGGTTGCACTGGTTGTAACTGCCAGTGTCGGACACATCCCTAGCACCTGCATGAAAGTTGGGTTATCAACGATAATACCTGCTTTTAAGCGTTCAATAAATGTCTTCATTTAATTCCCCTCCTTCATAAGACTTTCTTGATGTGTTGTCACATACCCTATGACTTGATTCACACCATCTGTAACCGCTTGACTTGTAATGGTAGCTCCTGTAATGGTTGCAATATCATTTCCGCTGGCTGCGCCTTTCGTTACACCAATCCCTTGGTCTTTTCCTTTGAACTGTGTACTAAAGCTTTCTTTTGTCATATTCGCACCAAGACCTGGTGTCTCTGCATGACTTAAAATCTGTATCCCTGCAACTTTTCCTTCTGCATCGATACCAACGAGCATTTCAATAGCACCGCCGTAGCCATTAGGTGAAACCTTGGCAACACTTCCCACATACACACCTTCTGTTTTAGCCACATACACTTCGAGCATCTTTTCGTCTTGTGTATTCTCAAGTTTCATGACTTCCTTTGCTTCCGGTAATAATTTTTGAATGGCTTCATTCGTTGCCTTTACTTTACCTTCTGCTATAAGAGGCTGTGTAAGGTTATTTACAAACCCTAATAATCCTGCACAAACAGCTGTAATTAGAAGTAAAACGCCACCTAGTTTAAGGATCTCTTTCATTATTTCACCCTCCCAAACGGCTTATTTTTAACATAACGGTCAATAAGTGGTACGGCTAAGTTCATAAGCAAGATACTGTAGCTCACACCTTCTGGATAGCCACCACCTAATCGGATAAGCCCTGCTATAAGTCCTGCGCCTACTGCAAAGATGATTTGACCTTTGACTGTCATCGGTGTCGTCGTATAATCTGTAGCCATAAAGAAGGCTCCAAGCATTGCGCCACCTAGTAACAGTGAATAAAAACTATCATATGCGCCTGCTCCTGAGCAAAGACTTACGACAAACATGGTTCCTAAGTAACATACTGGAATATGCCAGGTAATGACTTTTCGATAAATAAGGTATAACCCACCTAATAAAATAGCTAGGGCAGATACTTCCCCGATACACCCATTCATATTCCCTACAAATGCATCCCATAGAGAAGGTAGCGCATCTGTAGAACCTTTCTTTATGAGTGCTAAAGGTGTAGCACCTGTCACCACATCTGCCATCGCTCCCCCTGTATAAGGACCAAAGCTTGTCATGGCACCTGTATAAGCTGTAAGTAAGAAAGCACGTGCTGCTAAAGCAGGGTTGATGAAATTCTGTCCAATCCCACCAAAAAGTGCTTTTGCTAAAATAATCGCTACAAAGGCACCTACAACCGGTATATACAGTGGTACGGTAGCTGGCAAGTTAAACGCCAACAGTAAGCCTGTAACCACTGCACTTAAATCACGAACCGTTCCTTTTTGTTTGGTGAACTTAAGCCAAAGTGCTTCAAAAGCTACACAAGATACAACCGTTAGTAGTGTAACGCCCAAGGCTCCTAGTCCAAATCCCCATACACTTACAAGTAATGCTGGCATCAAAGCTATAATCACATCGCGCATCACACTTTGCACCGTATGGTTGGCATGGGTATGTGGTGATGCTGATACTTTCAGTAATTTTTCCATAAATCATACGCTCCTTTATTTACTTTGTTTTTGTCTGATTTTATTTTTCTCTGTACGGATTGTTTGCACCAAATGACGTTTTGACGGACAAATAAACGAACAACTGCCACATTCAATACAATCCATCCCTGCATACGCCAAAAATTCCTTTTCTTCATCAAACAAAGCAGCATGATTTAAAGCACTTGGTATGAGGCCCATTGGACATACCTGTACACATTTACCACAACGTAAGCAATTGTATTCTTCTTGCTCTTTCACTTCTTTTTCAGTAAAACACAGTATAGCTGAAGTTCCTTTCCCTACTGGTACATCAACTGAACTGATGGCCATCCCCATCATAGGTCCACCTGAGATGACTTTCACAGTAGCTTCTTCATCCCACTGTGCATAGTCTAGTAGTTCTCTATAAGATGTGCCTAGTCTTACTTTAACGTTGACTGGATTTTTCACACCACTTCCTGCTACCGTTACAATGCGTCGCATAATCGGTCTTTTCTTTGTCACTGTTCGCCAAATAGCTACTATCGAATCGATATTGAGAACAATACAGCCGATATCTGCTGGTAGCTTCCCACTTGGCACTTCTTTCCCTGTAATAGCATAAATCAAGTGTTTTTCTGATCCTTGTGGGTATTTTGTCTCAAGTACTTTTACATCTATTTTATCATCTGTTTTTGCCAGTACCTCTAGCGCTTTAATGGCATCTTTCTTATTATCTTCTATACCAATAGAAGCCTTTGCAGCTGGGAACATATGTAGTAAGATGCGAAGCCCCTCTATGATGCGTTCGCCTTCTTCTAGCATGATGCGATGGTCTGATGTGAGGTAAGGTTCACATTCTGCACCATTGACGATAATATGTACAATTTCTTTATCTGCTGGTGGATTAAGCTTGATATGTGTAGGGAACGTCGCTCCCCCCATGCCTACAAGCCCGGCTTCCTTCACCATTTCCACGATTTCTTCTTTACTGTATTTACTATAATCTTGCAGTCCATCTATATGTAGGTACGGCATTTCTTCATAAAGCCCATCATTGTCAACGACAACACTCATTATTTTAACGCCCATATGTGTCATACGTTCTTCCACCACTTTTACCACGCCCGATACACTACTATAAATAGGTGCTGCGACATAGCTTGTGGTTTCCCCAATCAATTGCCCTACTAATACGCGGTCTCCTTTTTTCACCACCGGTTTACAAGGAGCCCCTATATGTTGTTGCATCGGAAATACTAACTCCCCTTGTGGCAGCAACGTCTCAATTGCTTTCTGACACGTTGCTTCTTTGTTGTAGTTTGGGTGTATACCCTTTTTAAAACTCAACGGTCTCATCTTTCCACTCCTCTCAAGTCCCTTTTGTTGATTTTTACCTAATATATTGTTTATTTAGGCTATTCCTTTATAGTATACGTTTAAATAAAACTTTCTACAATAAATGTTATTTTTTTATCTATTTCCTTCTTGTCTTGCTTGCTGTGTTCCTTCTTCAATAAACGCTTGTAACCACTCTAAAATTTCATAATCATTGATGGGTACTTCCCCTAAAACCTCTTGAATTTTTTTTGTGTCTAGTTCAAATATTTCTTCATTATACGTATAAGTATAGACGTAATGTATCGTAGGCTTCGCCATAATCAATGTGGTCAAAGTTTTCGCCATACTTCCTAAAGGTAAGCGGTCAATATGGTCGTGCCTCATCGTTGCCTTTATATTGGTTCCTATGCCTTTTTGACTTTCAATGACCAAGTCGCCCTCGCATTCTCTACACATTTGCGCGACAAAAGGAATCCCTAGTCCTACTTTTCGTAACGTTCTGGTAGTTGTGAAAGGGTCCGTTAAACGTTGTACAAAGCTTTCCTCCATCCCTTTCCCATTGTCATCAATTGCAAAGATAACCTGATTTTTCCTTGTGTCTTCTTCTACTTTTATACTGATGACAGTTGCTTCTGCTCTTACGCTATTTTGTACAAGATCTAAAATATGTAATGCCAACTCTTGCATCTTCCTCATCTCCCTCAAAAAAGGGAACTAGTTTCCTAGTTCCCTCCACTTTTATTTCTCAAGTACTCTTACCTTTATGATATCGGCCATTTCTTCAATAGCTTTAATGTTTGCTTCTGTTACTTTTGTATCTGTATCAATTAAGGTGTATGCCCATTGACCACGACTTTTATTAATCATGTCTGCAATGTTAATGCCCTCTCCAGCAATAATACTTGTGATTTTACCAATCATCGCTGGGATGTTTTTGTGAATGATGGCTACCCTACACGTTGTATTCCAGCTCATTTCACACTGTGGTAAATTAACTGAGTTGATAATGTTACCATTTTCAAGGTAATCTTTCACTTGTTTGACTGCCATCACTGCACAGTTATCTTCTGACTCTGGTGTTGATGCACCTAAGTGTGGGATACAAATAATATTTTCATTACCTTGTACATCCTCTACTGGGAAGTCTGTTATATATTTATCAACCTTCCCTTCAGCTAAAGCTGCTTTAAGTGCCATATTATCGACAAGTGTATCTCTTGAGAAATTAAGAAGTTTCACACCTGGTTTGACTTTATTAAAGAAGTCTTCATTGCACATATGTTTTGTACTATCTAATAAAGGCACATGGATGGTTAAGAAATCTGCTTCGCTTAGCACTTCATCTAATGTCATAGCATGTTTGATATGTCTTGATAATCCCCATGCAGCATCTACTGATATGTAAGGGTCATAACCAATAACATCCATACCTAAAGCCTGCGCTGCATTGGCTACCATAACACCAATAGCGCCTAGGCCAATAACACCTAGTTTTTTGCCCATGATTTCTGGGCCTACAAAAGCAGCTTTACCTGCTTCTACTTGCTTCGCTACATCTGTGGTTAATCCTTTAGCCCACTCGATGCCTTCTACAATCTTTCTTGAACCAATCAACATTGCTGCAATAACCAATTCTTTCACGGCATTTGCATTTGCTCCCGGTGTATTAAAGACAACGATTCCTTTTTCTGCACAAGCATCAATTGGAATGTTATTTACCCCAGCTCCTGCTCTTGCGATTGCCTTTACATTGTCATCTAATGTCATATCATGCATCTTTGCACTACGTACTAAGATTGCATCTGCACCTTCCATTGCATCTTGCACGTTATATGCAGCGTCAAAATGCTTCAGGCCTATCTCTGAAATTTTATTAAGGGTATATACTTTATACATCGCCAGACCTCCTATTGATTCTTTTCTTCAAAGTCTTTCATAAATGCCACAAGTGCTGCCACACCTTCTGTTGGCATCGCATTGTAAATACTTGCACGCATACCACCTACACTTCTATGACCTTTAAGATTCACAAAGCCTGCTGCTGTGGCTTCTTTTACGAACTTCGCATCTAATGCTTCATCTCCTGTTACAAAAGGAACATTCATCAGTGAACGGTCTTCTTTTGCTGCAGTACCTTTAAACATAGATGATTGATCTAAGTAATCATATAAAAGGGCTGCTTTTTCTTTATTCATCGCTTCAATAGCTTCGATACCACCTTTTGCTTCGATCCATTCAAACACAAGTTTCAACATATAAATGCCATAAGTTGGTGGTGTATTATACATTGAATCATTATCTAAATGAATTTGATAATCAAGCATTGTAGGGGTTGTTTCTTTAGCTTTACCAATCAAGTCTTTTCTTATAATAACAACGGTAACACCTGCTGGCCCTAGATTTTTCTGTGCCCCTGCAAATAAAATGCCATATTTTGATACATCTACTTTTTCTGACAAAATACAAGATGATAAATCAGCAACTAAAGGCACATCCCCTGTATCTGGTAATTGGGTGTATTTGGTACCATAGATTGTGTTATTTTGACAAATATAAACATAGTCTGCATCTGGATTAAACTGCTCTTTTGTAAATGTAGGAATATGAGAGTATGTATCCGCTTTAGACGATGCAACAACGTTAATTTTACCGAATTTTTTAGCTTCTTTGATTGCTTTTGCTGACCACATACCCGAATCAATATAATCCGCTGTGCCACTTGTTACCATTAAGTTTAATGGCACCATCGCAAATTGCAAAGATGCACCACCTTGTAAAAATAAAACAGCGTAATCATCTGGAATAGACATGATATTTCTTAACTTTGCTTCTGCTTCTTTGATAATTGCTTCATAAGCTTTGGAACGGTGACTCATCTCCATAACGCTCATGCCACTATCGCCATACTCTACAAGTTCTTTTTGTGCTTTTTCAAGTACTTCAACGGGTAACACAGCTGGTCCTGCTGAAAAATTATAGACTCTCATTGTTACATCCTCCCTTTTTAACACTTTAACGTGATATAATGTTAAATTATAGTCATATTTTATAAAATAGTCAATATTTAATTGATTATTTAAAATAATAAAGTCTAATTTAAGAAAAGATTCATTTTTAGCCCAAAGTAGCTACCATAATTGCTTTAATTGTATGCATACGATTTTCTGCTTGATCAAAGACAACTGAGTACTTCCCTTCAAAAACTTCCTCAGTCACTTCATTGCCTTTTACCGCAGGAAGACAATGCATGAAAATCATATGCGGATTGCCTACTTTTTCTATTAAAGCTTCATTGACTTGATAAGGTTTAAGCATTTCTACGCGCTCTTTCGCTTTTTCTTCTTCTCCCATGGAACACCACACATCTGTATAAATCACATCTGCACCTACAACACCTTGCAGATGATCTGTCACAAGAAGTGTACACGCTTCTTTACTAGCATATGCCTTACATGTCTCAATAAGACTTTCTTCTGGCCATAAATCTTTTGGTGCAACAATGGTGATGTCCATTCCCATCTTTGTACAACCAATCATCAAACTATTCGCCATATTATTACGACCATCCCCGATGTATACAAACTTCTTGCCTTTTAAAACGCCTAGCTTTTCTTTAATGGTTAATAAATCTGCCAGTATTTGTGTTGGATGATAACAATCTGTCAGACCATTATAGACTGGCACACCACTGTACTCAGCCAATAGCTCAACCGTTTGCTGACTAAACCCTCTGAATTCAATCCCATCAAAAAGACGTCCCAGTACTCTTGCTGTATCTTCTACACTTTCTTTATACCCTAGTTGGATATCATCTTTTCCTAAGTACTCTGGGTGTGCACCTTCATCTACACATGCAACCGTAAAAGCACAACGTGTACGGGTCGATGGCTTTTCAAAAATAAGTGCAATATTTTTACCTGCTAATAAGTCACCTTTGATGCCCATTTGTTTTTTTGCTTTAAGCTGTGCTGCTAAGGTTAACACATAATCGATTTGCTCCCCTGTATAATCATGTAATGTAATAAGAGATTTTCCTTTTAATCCAAACATTTTTCCACGCTCCTTAACATTAATATTTATAACATTTATTGTATTTTTATTAATATTATATCACTTAGACAGAATTTTTCAATAACTTTTTCTAAGAATTAAAAAAATCTAGAACTTAGTTCTAGATTTCTTATTTACCCTAATTTTTCTATGGCCTCATCATAATGACTAATCATACACTGTGCAAGCTCTTTTAATGTTTCTTTCATGGCTTCTGTCTGGCGGTCTTCTACCGCCCATACATCCATCCCTGCATTAAGCCCTGCGCGTACCCCATTGGGTACATCTTCAAATACAAGGCAATCTTCAGGTGCTACACCCAGTTCCTCTGCAACTTTTAGGTAAATGTATGGATGGGGTTTTCCTTTTTC
>JBOGBZ010000096.1:0-6610 GCA_051656485.1 Cellulosilyticaceae bacterium | reverse complement strand
CCTATAGCAAATGTTAGCTCTGCTTTAGCTGCTACTTTACCATCTACTGTGGCAATAGCTTCTCCAATACCTATAGGTCCTCTTTGTTTAATGATACGACACTCTAACTTAAGCACATCTCCTGGTACAACTTTTTGTCTAAACTTCGCTTCTTTGATTCCACCAAAGTAAGCAACCTTACCTTTCATCTCTTCTTGTGAAAGAAGAGCGATAGCCCCTACTTGTGCTAAAGCTTCAATGATAAGCACCCCTGGCATAACTGGTAGCCCAGGAAAATGCCCTTGGAAATGTGGCTCATTCATCGTTACGTTTTTGTAACCAGTAGCTCCCATCTTGTCTTCATGTATCTCTGCTTTGTCCACTAGTAAAAAAGGATATCTATGTGGAATAATGTCCATAATTTCTTGTGTTGTTAACATGCGCTTCCTCCTACTTAATGACAAATAGTGGTTGATCGAATTCTACCATTTGTTCATTTTCTGCTAAGATTGCTATGATCTCACCATCTACTTCTGCTTCTACTTCATTCATAAGTTTCATCGCTTCAATAATACAAATCACATCACCTTTTTTTACTCTTTGGCCTACTTTAACGAAAGGCTCACTATCAGGAGAGCTCGATGCGTAGAAAGTACCTACCATTGGTGATTTCACTTGTGTACCTGCTGGCTTGCCATCGCCTGTAACGATATTTACCTCTGCCATAGCTACAGGTGCGATTTGTGTTGGCATCATTTGTTGTATAGGTGTTGTGCATACAACCTCTTTTTCTTTTTCTAGCTCTATTTGAAAATCTTCATAGTTTAATTTAAGACGTGTAATATCAGAGTTGTTAAATTCTTGAATAAGTGTTTTGATTGTATCAATACTCATTAAACTTCTCCTTTCCACTTTCTAAATAAAATACTTCCGTTATGCCCACCAAAACCTAATGAGTTGCTCATTGCATACTCAATGTCTTCATGACGTCCTGTATTTGGCACATAATCAAGATCACATTCTTCATCTGGTACTTGGTAACCAATTGTTGCTGGGATAAAGCCTTCTTCTAATGCCTTAGCAATGACAATCCCTTCAACAGCTCCAGCAGCTCCTAGTAAGTGTCCTGTCATAGACTTCGTAGAACTGATGGCAACCTTTGTATCGTCACCAAATACTTTCTTGATCGCAATGGTCTCAAACTTATCGTTGTACTCAGTACTTGTACCATGTGCATTGATATAGCCTACTTGCTCTGCTTTGATGCCCGCTTCATCTATTGCTTCTTGCATAGCACGTGCTGCACCTTCACCATCTGGAGATGGTGATGTGATGTGGTATGCATCGCCTGTCGCACCATAGCCTACAACTTCTGCTATAATATGTGCACCTCTTTTTGTCGCATGTTCAAGTGTCTCCATAATAAGGATACCTGCGCCTTCACCCATTACAAAACCATTACGTTCTTTGTCAAATGGGATAGATGCACGTGTAGGATCAGAAGATTTACTTAGCGCTGTAAGTGCTTGGAATCCTGCAATACCAAGAGGTGTTACTGTAGCTTCTGCACCACCTGCTAAAATAACTTCATTTGTGCCTTTTTGAAGCGCTCTAAAGGCTTCCCCAATACAGTGCGTTGCTGATGCACATGCTGTAACAATTGTTGTACAAATACCTTTTGCGCCAGTATGAATGGCAACATTACCTGCACCCATGTTTGCAATAGCCATTGGTATAAAGAAAGGTGATACACGTTTTGGTCCTTTTTGAACAAGCTTCGTTACTTCTTGCTCTATTGTTGAAAGACCACCAATACCTGAACCTAAGATAACACCTACTTTCGTTGCATCTACTTCTTCTATATTTAAATGCGCATCAATCATCGCTTCTTTTGCTGCATAAATAGCAAACTGTGAAAAACGATCTAATCTTCTTAAATCTCTTTTTTCAATGTGTTTTGTTGCTTCAAATTCTTTAACTTCTCCAGCAACACTTACATCAAACCCCTCTGTAAGTTCAAATCCTGTAATACGATCAATTCCGCATGTACCTTCTTTGATGTTTTCCCAAAAGATTTCTTTTGTATTTCCTAAAGGTGATACAACACCTATTCCAGTAATTACAACTCTATTTTGCATATTATCCTCCTTAAGATAAGGCCACTACATGGCCATTCCACCATCTACCTTAATTACTTCACCAGTTACATAAGAAGATAGATCACTTGCTAAAAACAACGCTACATTGGCTACTTCTTTGGCATCTCCAAAGCGTGCAAGTGGAATATTTTTTAAGACGTTTTCTTTGATTGTTTCTGGTAGCTTATCTGTCATATTTGATACGATAAAGCCTGGTGCAATGGCATTTACACGGACATTTTTTGAAGCAAATTCTTTTGCTACTGATTTAGAGAAACCAATAACCCCTGCCTTCGATGCAGAGTAGTTTGCTTGCCCGATGTTTCCATTGATCCCTACAACAGATGCCATATTAACAATACTGCCACCTGTTTTCATCATGAGGCGTGTCGCATGCTTTGTGCAGTTAAATACGCCTTTTAAGTTCACATTAAGAACTTGGTCAAATTCTTCTTCAGTCATACGAAGGAGTAGCATATCTTTTGTAATGCCTGCATTGTTTACCAATACATCTACTTTTCCAAAAAGCTCTACAGTTTTTGCGAGAAGCTGCTTACTTGCTTCAAAGTTAGAAACATCTGCTTCTAAAGCTACTGCTTCACCGCCTTCTGCTTTAATTGCCTCGACAACTGCATTTGCATCTGCTTCTAAGGCTGCAAATGGATAATTCACAACTACTTGTGCACCATTCTTTGCGTACATTAATGCAATTTCACGGCCAATCCCACTGCTGCTTCCTGTTACAATCGCTACTTTACCTTTTAACATGACTGTCCTCCTAATTCTTCTAGCACCTTCTCTAATGATGCTTTATCTTCTATATTGAATACTTTTACGTCGCTATTTATTTTCGTTACAAAGTTGCATAGTGTTTTCTTTACACCAATTTCAATGAAAGTATCGAAACCTTGCTCTATGAGATCATTGATGCTTTCTCTAAAGCGTACACCTTGTACAATCTGTAAAGGTATATTCTGAATGGCTTCATCCTTATCCATATACTGAGCGGTTACATTACTTACAATTGGTGTAGTTGGTTCATTAAAGTCAAACCTTGCTAATTCTTCTTGAAGCTTACTTGCTGCTTCTTCCATCAGTGGGCTATGGAACGCGCCACTTACCTTAAGAGGCAGCACACGCTTAGCTCCTTTTTCTTTAAGTAATGGTGTGGCTTTTTCAATCGCAGTTTTTTCTCCCGAGATAACAACTTGCCCTGGGCAGTTGTCATTGGCTAGTACTAGTTCATATCCTTCATTCTTAATGGCTTCACAAACTTCTTCTATTCCTTCATTTGCAAGGCCTATAACTGCTGCCATACCACCATCTTTTTCTTTTGCACAAGTATCCATATAGTTCGCACGAAGCTCTACTAACTTAAGGGCATCCTCAAATGTAAGAATTCCACTTGCTACAAGCGCACTATATTCGCCTAAACTAAATCCTAATACTGCTTCTGGCACAATCCCCTGTGCCAGAGCAGCTGAAAAGGCAGCTACACTTGTGGTAAAAAGTGCTCCTTGTGTGAAACGTGTTTGATTAATAAGTTCGTTTTGATCTTGAAAGCATACTTCTTTTAAATCCCAGTCAACTACCTCATTGGCTTTGTCAAAGATTTGTTTGCTTTCGGAATAATGATTATATAAGTCCTGGCCCATTCCAGCGTATTGTACACCTTGACCTGAAAATAAAAATGCAATTTTCACTTTTACCACCTACCTTTAGTTTGATTTTCAAATTTTGACTTTCAAAGTAATTTACATAAAATAAACGGCCTATGCCATTTTTGAAAGTCTACGATTTTCCTCTGTAAAAATTTCTTCGATAATTTCTTTTGCTGGTTGTACTTTCTTTACCATGCCAGCGATTTGTCCTGACATCACAGAACCTCTAACGATGTCGCCATCAACGACTGCTGCACGAAGTCCGCCAGCGCCTATTTCTTCTAATACTGATGGGTCTACCCCTTCTTTTTCTAACTTATTAAATTCTCTAGTCATTTGGTTTCTTAAGACACGTACTGGATGTCCTGTACTTCTGCCAGTTACCACAGTATCAATATCACTTGCTTTAATGACGCGGTCTTTGTAATTCTGATGAATCTCACATTCTTCTGCTACTAAGAACCTTGTCCCTATCTGTACCGCTTCAGCACCTAGCATCATTGCTGCTGCAAAACCTCTATGGTCTGCAATACCGCCTGCTGCTATAACTGGGATACTGACTGCATCTACAACTTGTGGTACAAGTGCCATCGTTGTGATCTCACCTACGTGACCACCTGCTTCGCATCCTTCTGCAACAAGTGCATCTGCACCTTCTCTTTCCATTCTTCTTGCAAGTGCTACTGAAGCAACAACTGGTATAATCTTAATACCTGCTGCCTTCCACATATCCATGTATTTCCCTGGACTTCCCGCACCTGTTGTTACGATGGTTACACCTTCTTCTACAACAAGTTTTGCGATTTCATCTGCATAAGGGCTGTGGAGCATAATATTTACACCGAATGGTTTATCCGTCTTTGCTTTACATTCACGGATTTCTTGTCTTGCCCACTCTGTTGGTGCATTACCTGCTGCAATGATACCAAGTCCCCCTGCTTCTGAAACAGCAGCAGCTATAGCGTGATTGGCTACCCACGCCATAGCGCCTTGGAAAATAGGATATTGAATGTCTAACATGTCACAAATCTTGTTCATCATTTCAATCTCCTTTTTAGTTGTTTTTGAATTATTGTCTTGCTTCGATGTATTTTACAGCATCGCCTACTGTTTTGATTGATTCTACATCTTCGTTAGAGATTGCTACACCAAACTCATCTTCTAAAGCCATTACAACTTCAAATAGGTCTAATGAATCTGCTTCTAAGTCTTCTTTGAATCTAGCTGTCTCTACAACTTGTGCTGCATCTACGCTTAATTTGTCTGCTACGATTTCTTGTAATTTTTCTAATACCATTTTTGGTTCCTCCTAAAAGTTCATTAAATTATAATTTATTTATCCATAAAAAGCTTTCGCCTGTTAGGAACTACTCCCAAAGAAGTACAATACTTCCCCACGTCAATCCACCACCAAAGCCTGATAAAACGACTTTGTCATTTGGTTTCAGTGTTTTTGCTGCATCATAGAGTGCCAATGGGATACTCGCTGCTGAGGTATTCCCATAATCCATAAGGTTTTTAAAGAATTTCTCTTTTTCTACCTTAAGTTTGTTTGCCACGCTGTCCATGATGCGCTCATTTGCTTGATGTAATATATAGCAATCAATATCGTGTACACCATATGATGTGCCTTCTAGCGCTCTTTGAATGCTATGTGGCACAACTGTCGTTGCAAAACGATAGACTTCTTTACCATCCATGTACATACTGCCCATTTCTTTTGCTTCTTTTACAAAGCAATTCTGAAGTGGTCTTCCATCTAGTGTTAGGGCTTTTCCACCCGCACCATTGCTTTCAGTATATACAGACAATATGTTGTTTTTGTGATGTTTTGAGAAAATAGCCGCTCCTGCTCCATCTCCAAATAAGACACAGGTGCTTCTATCTTGCCAATCCACGGTCTTACTAAGCACTTCTGCACCTATGACGAGTACATGGCTTGCTGAGCCTACTTGTATGGCATCAGTCGCAAGTCTTGCACCGTATAAAAAGCCACTACATGCAGCTACAAGATCAAAAGCGGTAGCATGAGTAGCCCCTAATGCTTCTTGTACCATACACGCTGTACTTGGCATGACTTTATCTGGTGAAATCGTGGCAACAATGATCATATCAATCTCTGTTGGTTCGATCCCTGCTTTTTCACAGGCTTGTTTTCCTGCTTGTATGGCTAACTCAGTGGTTGTCTCTCCAGCAGAGATATAGCGTGCGCCAATCCCTGTCCTGCTTCTAATCCATTCATCTGAAGTCTCTACAAACTCTGCTAAATTATCATTCGTCATATGGTACTTTGGCACTGCTTTTCCAAGCCCACTTATTTTTACACCATTCACTTGTATCACCCCTTCTGTTTTTTTGTTATGTGATACGTATCTTTAAAAAAGGTATTAAGCTTTGTTAAAGAATCGATAAGAACTTTATAATCTTCATTTGAAAGTTCATCTATCATATGCTTAACCATCTCTTCATGAAATGCTTCGTGTATTCTATGTGCAAGTTTTCCTTTTTTTGTCAGTGCTATTTCTACAAATCGTCTATCATCCTTTGACCGATCTCTCGTTACATACTCTTTATTTACAAGACGATTGATTGAAGTGGTCAAAGTCCCTACCGTTACTCCTATTTGGTCTGCTACATCTGTCATTGTCCTAGAGCCTAGACCAATAGCTTCTACTACATGCATCTCAGTAATAGATAGGTCATTAAATGGACTTGATTGTAAAGCAGCTTTTTCAATAGTCAGTATATCATTAAACAACTCTACAAGTATTTCATTAACTACTTTTACTGTCTGATTCAAACAGCTCGCCTCCATTCTTTTATATTTGGATA
>JBOGBZ010000095.1:0-9430 GCA_051656485.1 Cellulosilyticaceae bacterium | reverse complement strand
ACTAGCCCTTGGGGCCCTGTCGGTCCTGTATCTCCCACTAGCCCTTGGGGCCCTGTCGGCCCTGTATCTCCTACTAAACCTTGGGGTCCTGTGGGTCCTGTATCTCCTACTAACCCTTGGAGCCCTGTCGGTCCTGTGTCTCCCACTAGCCCTTGGGGCCCTGTTGGTCCTGTATCTCCCACTAGCCCTTGGGGCCCTATCGGTCCTGTTGATCCTGTTGGGCCTGTTGGGCCTCTCCCACACTGACAACACTGGGAATAGCTTTGCTGCTTTGTATAAGACGGATAAATCACGTCATCCTTCTCACAATCACATGTTTTTCCTACTTTATGCTCTCCTTGTACTACGGGTGCCATTAGTCTCCCTCCCCCAAAAATCATACTTCTTATATCTTATGCATTTGCCACCCTATTTTCTATCTCTCCTTGTTTTATTTCTAAACTTCTATTATCACTAGACAAAAAATGCAAAAGCATTTTATGCTCTAGACTTTACCCACACTACTTTACCAAAGAATCTGGGGCCTGTACTTGTCATTGCTGCTACTTCTTTTGCTGACTTAAACATTACACCGTACTTATTAGTTATGGTACTAGGTAGTATGATTATTGGCCTTATAGCTTCTAAACTCCTTAAAAGATAAAATAAATGGTGGGGCATGCCCCACCATTTATTTTATCTTTTTTATTTACTTTTTTCATGTGCTCCATCATGGACACCTATTTTATGTCCATTTACAATGCCCATATCTGCATTGTCCTTAGGTTCTATCTTACGCATGATTACATTAGTTTTAGGATGCGTTGCTTGAAGTTACTTTATGCCCCATTTTTGTACTTTCTTATAACTCGCGTACGATATCTTCACGTACTTTATGTGATCCGTCAAAGAAACTTTTGAATATTTGGAAGCCTCCTAATACAAGGAACACAAGCCCAAATGCAGTATCCTGCCAAAATGCACTTACAAACTCTGGATCAATAATGAATAATTCTGGTAAGCCAGCGAATAAAATATCAATCATATTGACGTCCGTCACACCAAATTCTTTTAGAACACTCATAAATTCTATTCCCATATACAAATACTGTGCCACACACATCATCACTACAGAAATAAGCATAATCAGAATACCTGCTAACTTCGTAGGCTTTCCTTTCATAAACATATAACCTTTATAAGCTCCAATAACGATGACATACCCTACAAGAGCTGCTACGTATCCTAATTTAGCAATGATAATCCAAAGTGCTACCCCTAGTAATGTCCCTACGATCCCACCTAAGATGCCTCTTATATATCTACTTGGTCTATTTTTGTACTGATCAACCGCATCTTTATATGTACTTCTAAATTCATTTAAGCAGGTGTCACAAGTAATCACTGGTGTCCCATCTATACTGACAAAATGTGTCTGAAAAGACTGACTGCCACAGCATGTACAGCCACCAAGGCGCATGCCTTCTTCACTAAATGCACCCTTCACATAGTCTAGCATTTCTTCCATTTCCTCCATCGTGATACTCTCTGGTGCCACTACTGGTGCAAAAGTCACGCTATTTTCATTAATCGTAACGTCCTTTACTTTACCTTCTTCACTTAGTCTAGCCACTACTTTTTCCGTAGCATCTTGTGCATTACTTTCTAGTGCGGTTCTGAACTGCATCATCTTCTCCCCTGCAAGAATGATGAAAAGCTCCATACCATCGTAATTACCGTAGCATACATTCACCTCTTTAGGTGTTTGTAAATCTTCTTTAAAACTATACTTCGACTTAAAATCCGAAAGTCCTCTAACCATATTTTATCCCCCTATATTGATTATTTTACCTTTTCAATCATACTTGAAGGATAAAAAGTTGTAAAGTTTTTTCTGAATAAAATATATTTTAAAAATAAAATACCACCAGTAATGGCGGCATTTTATTTTTACGGTTTTATTGGTTAGTTTCTAATACGAAGTGGCGTACTGCTTGTGCTACACCAGCTTCTAGATTGGTCGCTGTAATGTAATCTGCTGCTGCTTTGATTTGCTCTGTAGCATTACCCATGGCTACACCAAGCCCTGCATACTGTATCATAGAAAGGTCATTCTCACTATCCCCGATACACATAATTTGTTCTCTTGGAATAGCTAAATAGTCTGCCAGACGTCTTACGCCTTCACCTTTTGAAATACCTGGGCTCATGACCTCGATATTGTTGTGCCATGAAGAGACGATTTCAAAGCAACCTTCTCTTTCAAGCTCTTGGCGAAGCTTCGTAAGTTTCTCTGCATCCACTTCTTCTACACACAGCACCTTGATAATCTCTCCATCAAAGGCTTCAAAAGCTTCATAGAGATCTAAGCCTTCTTTGATTATTAATCGTGAAGCTTCAGGTGTCTTGTTGTTGTGTACTTTATAATGATGGTCTTCTGGCAAATGTACATTCGTCACCACACCCCATTCTGTCATACAGAAAAGGCTCAGGTCATAGTGCTTTGCTTTGTCATAAAACTTCACTAAAGCTTCTTTTGTCATACACTGATTGATCAGTGGTTCTTCTCTATCTAGCACACCGATCTGTGCACCATTGGCAGCAATCACTGGCCCTGGTACGCCTATCATCTCACCAAACATCGATGCATTACGTAGATGACGCCCTGTGGTGATAGCGATTGTCACCCCTTGATTATAAGCTTCTCTCAGTGCTTCTTGGTTCGCCATTGGCACTTCATTTTGATCATTTAGTAAGGTGCCATCCATATCGATACATATCAAACGGTATTTCATACTCATTTCCTCTTTTCTTACTGCGTTTTCATTCTAGCTATTGGTTTATTTTTCTATATAATACGTCATATATTCTTTATCGAAATGATATCCTAACTTTTCTGCAAGGGCTACAGACCCTTGATTAGCTGCATCCCAACTCGGATAAAGCCCTCTGTCTAGACATTCAAGGATTAGCTTTGCAGCACATGCAAGTGCTAGGCCTTGTCTACGATAGTCTGGTCTTGTATCCACCTCTATCTCGATACCTTCATCATAGATGGTATAAGACGAAACCCCACTGACCACTTCGTCCTCATGCATCACCACATAGCCTAGCCCGCGTGTTGCATAATCGTCATAGGTTGGGAACTGGGCACATAAATCACAAGACCATTCCTCTTCTTTGGTCTTTTGGTAGAGCACCTCATCTATTTGCTTGATGTGGAACTTCTCTGGCAGACTGTCTACATAGTCTTGTAATTGCACTTTATCAAATACATCTTTTTCTTTTTTGATAGCATAGCGCATAAATTTAGAATGCTTATCTTTATACCCTTCTTCCAATGCTTGATGCCACCCTTCATCTTCTGCAATCACGAGAAGATACGTGCCTTCATGCACTTCAAACAAACGCTCCACCACTTCTTTACTGACTTCTCCTGCTAAAAAACAAAAGTCTGCCACAATAACAGCTGCCGCCGTCGGCTGCTCTAAGTGATCCACATATGCATGCCCCATATGCCCTTGTAAACAAGACCATATAAGTGTATCTGTACTCTTTTCAAAAAACCTGCTTACTTTGTCCATATCCCCTAACTTTACTTGGTACATCTCTATCATTCCCCTTTTTTTCTATATCATTAATTCATAGATTTTTTCATAGCCAAGGCTATGTTCCGCTATTAGTTCTTCTATAGCTTCTTTCTTTGTAGGGTCTTCTCGCCATGCCAGACCACAGCCTGCTCCGATAACTCTAGGCAGTGGGATTAATCTCCCTGAAAACCCTGCTTCCTTTGCCACTTCTTCAAACGCCATGGCTTGTGTCGTTGTCTGAAACGTCACCACACACTGCATTACTTTTGGTCTCATCTTGTCTCCTCCTCTAGCTGTCTCATAGCTGCTATGGCCTGGTCTACTTCTTCTACTGTATTAAAGTGGGAAAAGCTAAAGCGTACCATGCCCCCTGCCATCGTACCAAAGTGACGATGTACTTCTGGTGCACAGTGCGCGCCTGCTCGCGTAGCAATCTGGAATGTATAGGCTAGCTCATCTGCCAGCTCCGCTGCATCGATATCTCTTAGGTTAAGTGATACAACCGGTGTTCTAACCTCCTCTTCTAAATCCCCATACAGCCTCACACCTGCCAAATCCTGAACGCCTGCCACGAACCGCTTAGCAAGTGCCGTCGCTTCTTCTCGTATGCGCTCCATGCCATAAGCATTGATGTAGTCCACAGCCGCACCAAGTCCTGCTATCCCGTGGGTATTCAGCGTACCTGCTTCTAACCCTGTCGGTAAAGGTAAATCCATGGTCTTGCTAAAAGTATCTGTACCCGTCCCGCCTGCTTTAAGCGGTCTCGGACGTATACCTTCTCCTAGACAAAGCACCCCGACACCTTGTGGTCCTAGTAAGCTTTTATGGCCTGAAAAACACAAGGCACTTACACCTAGCTTCTCCATATCAATCGTTAGAAACCCTGCTGTCTGAGATGCATCCAAGATGAATAACAGTCCGTGTCTTTCGCAAAGCTTACCGATGCTTTCGATGTCTAGCACATTTCCTAGTACATTGGAAGCATGGGTCACGACGATTGCCTTTGTATTATCTTGTATAAGTGCTTCCATGTCTTCTACTTGGATGCACCCCTTGTCATCTGCTGGTACGAGGCTCACACTGACACCTCTTTCGGCCATCAAGTAGAGTGGACGTAGCACACTATTATGCTCAAGGCTAGTGGTGATACAATGGTCTCCCTCTGAGAGTAGCCCTTGTATGGCTATATTTAAGCTTTCTGTCGCATTACTCGTAAAGACGACGCGACTTGCATCCCCTACACCGAAAAACTTGCTTAGTTTTTCTCTTGTCTGATGAACAATACGGCTGGAACCAAGTGCTGCCATATGGACACCCCTTCCGCTACTTCCAGTGCCACGCATGACTTCACAGACCGCTTGTATAACTTCCTCTGGTTTATGATACGACGTTGCTGCATGGTCTAAGTAAATCATCACTTCGCCCTTCCTATGGTCTTATGATCTTCGTAGCTTGTAGCTGCTTCTCGACGATGACATACATATTTGTCACATTCCCTACTGCTAACTTATCACCAAGTCCATAGTGATTCAGGCATGTACCACAAGTGAGAATCTCTACACCTTTAGACTCTAGGAACTTAAGGTCAGCTACTGACTCTGATTCACCTGCTGATAAGTAGGCTCCTCTATTATAGAGAAGAACAGTCTGTGGTAATTCATCTTGCTCTGTAAGGGCATAGATAAAGCCTTTCATCAAAAGATGTCCGAGTTTTTCATCCCCTTCGCCCATCTTGTCAGATGCCAGTACCACAACTGTACGTGCTTCTGACGCTGGCTGACATGCTATGTTTTCCTGGGAAATACTATTTACTTCTTCGTCTTGTGCCCCTACGGTAAGGCTTACCACATAGTGGTTCTCATTGACCTTTTGTGCATTTATCCCTAGTTTTTTTTGTTCTGCCATTTTACTTAAGTTTTGTACTGCGATGTCATTGTCTACAAGTACTTCTACTAGCGCTCCTACAGCTACTCCTTTCAAGGCTTTTTTCGCTTCTACTACTGGCATTGGACATGGTTTGCCAAGTGCATCTACTGTTACTTTCATATGACCCCTCCTCGTCTTTATCTGACGATAATTTTTTTATCTTCTCTTTGTGTGACTGTGCCGACAATGCCACATGGCATGCCTAATGCTTCGATTTCTTTAAGGGTCGCCTCTGCGTCCTCTGGATGGATGCTTATCAGAAGTCCTCCTGAAGTTTGTGGGTCGAAGAGAATTTCTTCCATGGCATAAGGTACCTTCTCAAACTGGATACGATGCCCCACATGATTACGGTTACGCTGCCCTGCCGCTGTAATGAAGAATTCATTGGCATAGTGTACAGCCTCTGGTATATAAGGCACTTGTAAGCTATCAATCTCCGCCCCAAAGCTCTCTTCTAGCATCTCTGTCAGATGCCCTAGGAAGCTAAAGCCAGTGATATCTGTACAACTATGCACGCGGTACTTACGAATAATCTCTGCTGCATACTTGTTCAGTGTGGTCATCGAACGTATGGCCATCGCCATGGCTTCTTCACTACTTTCACCTACGCGGTCTGCTGTACATACGATACCTACGCCTAAAGGCTTCGTCAGGATGAGTTTGTCCCCCGCCTCACACGCGTTATTCTTATAGATCTTATCTGGATGTACTGTACCCATCACCGAAAGCCCATACTTCACACTGTCATCTGCTATGGAATGGCCACCTGCTAAGACGCCACCTGCTTCTGCCACCTTTTCGTTACCTCCACGCATAATCTCACCCAGAATATTTAAGTCCATCTTCTCAGGGAAGCACACGATATTAAGGGCAGTCTTTACTTCGCCTCCCATGGCATACACATCTGAAAGTGCATTAGTCGCTGCGATTTGGCCAAAAGTATAAGGGTCTTCTACCATCGGTGGGAAGAAGTCTAACGTCTGCACCACTGCTAAGTCATCTGTCAGCTTATAAACGGCTGCATCATCGGAACTATCAAACCCTACGAGTAGATTGGCTGCTTGTTGCTTTGGTAATTTATCTAAAACGGCTGCTAGTACCCCTGGCCCTAGCTTAGCGGTACATCCGCCACCTTTACAAAATACGATTTCTTCTTGCATTACTTTTTCATCCCTTTCTGTCGTCTCATTGGTGATGATTGTCATTTTTTTACTTCTTTAGTATAGCACGTTTTATCTTTAGATATGACGTTTTTCTTTGATGTAAGTTGTCGGTGCACACCCGTAGTATTTCTTGAAAAGCTTACTGAAATAATACGCGTCTGTGTACCCTACCGACTTTGCGATGACATTCACTGGTAAGTCTTCTTGCTCCATCATTTCCTTGGCCTTTTCTAGACGTATCTGAATCAAGTAATTGATAGGCGAAGTACCTATCTCTTCCTTAAAAATCTTGGATATGTAGACAGGGCTTAGGTACATATTCTTCGAGATATTATCCAGTGAGATTTCTGTCATATAGTGCTCTCGCATATAGTCTATGATGGTCTGAACGATGATTTTTTTATCTCTACTTTCTAGCTGTGTCCCCTGCAGCACCGTTGGCATACTTCGTTCATCCATTTCTCTATATATAATGAGGATAAGCTTCATCGTAAGTGCCTTAAGCATAAAACTATGGCCTAGATGGCGTAAGCGCTGCTCTTTCTCTATCTCTTCACAGCAGGCTTCAAACTCACTTTGGTACTTCTCTATCGTTAATATAGGTGGCCATTTCTTAATTCCTATATAATTAGGTGCTTCACAATCGATATGGAGGCCACCTATCCCTAAGTGCAGCTCACTGCACACGGTATCTGGCTGGATAAGTGCTTGGTGATGCACCCCAGGATTAAATATAAGCACGTCATTTTTCTTGAGTACATATTTTTTATCTTCTATTAAATACTCTAGTTGCCCCGACCTTATAATGGATAGTTCTACAAAGTCATGGGTGTGGTAATCAGTGGTACACTCACTGTCCTTATGAGTAACTGCCATAATGCTAAATAAAACATGGGGATTAAATAAATCAATACGTTGTATAGGTATTAGCATAGCGAACCTCATCTTTACATTTTTATATTTAAAATTTTATCTTTCTACCCTCTATTGTATACTAGGATAAGATTATCCATCAATAGTTTATAATAATACATTTTTATTTTTTCTAATGCCTATATAATGGAAAATGTTAACTACTTTAAAGCCTATTAGGGAGGTACATCATGGAATCATTCAAATGGATATGGTCCTATCTTAAAGACTACAAGCTTCGCTATAGTATTTGCCTTGTGCTTGTACTCTTAGCAGCGCTCATAAGCCTTATTAACCCAATGCTTGGGGGCGTCATTGTAGACCGCGTGTTAGAAGGTAAAGAGACACATATCCTTATACCAATTTTGCTTATTACAATAGGAACGACACTTATCAAGAATATTATTGCTTATACGTATCAAATGAACTTTGAACGCATCTCGCAGACCATTCTTGTGCGTATTCGAAAAGACTTATTCGACAAGCTTCTTTCGTTGGATGTAGACTTTTATAAACAAGTTAAGACTGGGGACTTAATGGCACGTATGACAGGAGATACAGACCTTCTCCGTCACTTTATCGCATGGGTAATCTACAATATCCTCTACAACATCAGTATCTTCGTATTCGGTATCTTATGTATGTGGATGATTAATCCAACTTTAACCATCGCCATGGTACTTGTGTGTCCATTCATCGTCCTCTTTACTGAGAAAATGAGTAAGCACATCGGGCCTACTTTCCATAAGACACGTGAAGCGTATTCAAGTCTTAACTCAGTAGTTCAGGAAAACATCAGTGGAAACCGTATCGTTAAAGCTTTCTCTAAAGAAGCTTACGAAATCGAAAAATTCAACAAACAAAATGCTTTTTATAAGGAAGCAAATCTTGAGACAACGGCTGTTACGAAGCGCTACTTACCAACACTTGACTTCTTAGCCAACTTCCTTACAGTTGTGATGATTTTTGTAGGTGGTATCCTCGTTATTAAAGACCAGATGTCTATCGGTGACCTGATGGCATTCAACGGCATGCTTTGGGCACTGAATAACCCAATGCGTCTTGCGGGATACATCATCAACGATACACAGCGTTTTATCGCAAGTTCTCAAAAAATCCGTGACCTACTAGCGACTGAATCAAAAATCCAAAATGAAGATAAAGCGTTAGAACCAGCACGTCTTCAGGGGGACATCGAATTCAAGAATGTATCCTTCAGTTTCGAAGATACTGATGCACTTCGCAACGTATCTTTCAAAGCTAAGCCTGGTCAGACAGTGGGTATCATCGGCCATACAGGTGCTGGTAAATCCACACTGATCAACCTCATTTGTCGCTTCTATGAGCCTGTAAGTGGTAAGGTCCTCATCGACGGCAAAGACATCCGTAGTTATAACCTTCAAAAACTACGTGAAAGCATCTCGATGGCTATGCAAGAAGTATTCCTCTTCTCAGATACCATTGAAGCAAACATTCGTTACGGGGTGCCTAAAGCTTCATCTACACGCATCCAACAATATGCGACCCTTGCTGAAGCCGATAGTTTCATCCGTCATATGCCTGATGGCTACAACACCGTCGTTGGGGAACGTGGCGTTGGCTTATCAGGTGGACAAAGACAGCGTATTGCCCTTGCGCGTGCCCTTATCAAAGAGCCTTCTATCCTTATCTTAGACGATACAACTTCAGCTCTTGATATGGAAACAGAAATGCGTATCCAACAAAAACTGAATGAAGTGGCACACAAGCCGACTACCTTCATCATTGCTCACCGTATTTCATCTGTCAAATCAGCGGATTTAATACTTGTTCTCAAGCGTGGCCGTGTCATCGAACAAGGTACACATGATGAACTGATGG
>JBOGBZ010000094.1:0-10623 GCA_051656485.1 Cellulosilyticaceae bacterium | reverse complement strand
TGGTACTTCAGCAAACCATCAGCAGCTTCAGGGACCGAAGAGATATTAGATAATGGTCATATCCTTATGCCACTGGATGCGTACTCTAGATGGACACGTTTCTATGAGATGGATTGGCTAGGCAAGGTGTACTGGTCTTATGCAAATCCTGAGAGTATGAATCATGATGCGGCAGAGCTTCCAAATGGTAATATACTTACTATTTGTGGTGGGGACTTAGTAGAGCTTGAACGTGGTACAGGGCGTGAAGTGAAGCGCATTCGCTATGAGGATTACTTCAAGAATGAAGGGTCTTTGGAAGTGCGTACCAAAGGTGATTATGATTGGTTCCATGAAAATACAGTGATTTACCATGAAGGGGATGTCATCATCTCTGCTAGAAATCAGCATATGGTATTGAAGCTTGATTATGAGACAGAGAAGCTTGAATGGATACTAGGAAGCAATGCACAGTATCAACCAAAGCAGAAGAAGCATTACCTCACACCAGAGGGTGAAGACTTTGAGTGGTTCTACTCTCAGCATCAGCCAAGTATCCTGCCAGACTTAGACCAAAATCCAGATACGATGGATATCCTACTCTTTGACAATGGAGCGCACCGTAGTTATGAAGAAGCGACAAGTATAGCACCAGATGAGATGTACAGTCGTATCGTGCATTATCGTATCGATGAGAAAGCAAAGACAGTAGAGCAGGTATGGGATGCAGGTAAAAGCTTAGGTCTGCCTTACTATTCAGAGATTCATTCAGGTGCACAATACTTAGAGGACAGTGGTAATTACCTTGGGGCTTTTGATGCCAGCTCATCTTATACCATGGCGACGTGGACAGACTTCTTCAGCAACGCAGAACGTGCTTATACAAGTAAGATTGTAGAATTCGCTCCTTCAGGAGAAATATTGCATCAAATAGAGGTAGAAGCACCTATTTACCGTGCGTATCGTATGAAAACTGAGGAAATGAGCACGGGATTTAGTGCGTTAGGTGAGGTAAAAGGTACTTTTAATGTGACCGATGAAGTAGAGCCAAAGATGATCCCTAAAGTAGGACATGAAGGTAACGTCATAGCAGATATGGTCAAAGTAAGCTATAACGCTGAACACTTAGAAACAGTGGGCTGGGCATATGTAGAAGGCCTAGAAACAGTGGATGCCAAGTATTATCTGAACTTAGTGGGAGAGAAGGACACTTATACCTATCCTTTAGGGCGTGACCACCGTATCAACATTCCAAGTGACCGTTTGGTAGAAGGGATGGAGGGTGACGTGACTAAAGGTTTTAAAGAGCCTTACTTGAGCTTAGAGCAAGTAAAAGAAGGTAGCTATACCCTTGAACTTTTGGTTGAAGCTGAGGGGGATACGTATAGTACGGCGTTACCATATTACTTTACCATTAAAGATACACAAGGCAAGTTGGTGCCAGTCACCAATAATTTACTTACACAAGAGCAATTAGATAAGCGTATCCAAGCAAGCTTTGAAAAGGCAGACTATACAGAAGATGCACCTTTAGTCATACAAGACCCGTATCAGATGGCACCGCTTACAGCACTTGTGTTATTTGAAAGTGAGAAACCACTTAAAGTAAGCCTTGAAGTAGAAGGAAAAGATGCAGATAGTACCTTAAAGTATGACTTTAAGACTTTTGAGACAAATCATAGTATACCGGTCTATGGCTTATATGCAGATACAGTCAATAAAGTAAAGCTGCATCTTACGGGTGAAGCAGGGGAAATGAAGACCACAGAGCTTACCATGAAGACGCAGCCCCTTCCGGCAGAGATGATGGTACCAGAGATGAAGGTGAAGCGTGAGAAGGAGATGGCAGAAGGCATGACTTTTGTCACATCGACATATACAGCGGCCATAGATGCTAAAGGCGATGTACGTTGGTACTTAAGTGATAAAACAATAGGTGGAGGTGCCACACCAATTAGACGTCTAGAAAATGGCCACTTAGCACTTATGAGTAATCGTAATGTAGCACCGATGTACTACCAGACAGGATTCTATGAGATGGACTTACTAGGTAGAATTTATAATGAATACACTTTCCAAGGGGCACATCATGAGATTCAAGAACTGCCAAATGGTAACTTTATTGTAGCTGCAGAAAAAGACAGTAAGACCACCGAAGACTATATCGTGGAATTAGACAGAGAGACAGGTAAAGTCGTACGTAGTTGGGACCTTGGCGAGATATTAGGTATAGAAAAGGTAGCTGATGCCACGTACCAAGAGGGCAATGTCTCAGATAAGACTTTGACCATGGCAGGTGCTAGTGAAGTAGCCATCCAAGAAAGCGCAGACTATACAAGTAGACACGACTGGTTCCACAATAATGCTGTAGATTATGTGGAAGAAGAGGATGCCCTCGTCATCTCAGGAAGACAACAAGATATAGTGCTGAAGATAGATGGGGATACCAAGGAGATACGCTGGATACTTAGTGATACGAGTGATGACTTCCCACCTCATCTACAAGAGAAAGTACTAAAACCAGTGGGCAAAGACTTCATGTACCAATACGGACAACACGCAGCGATGCAGCTTCCAAATGGAGACATCATGCTCTATGACAATGGTAACTTCCGTAGTAAAGAAGTCACCGAAGCAAGAGAAGCCAACGATAATTTCTCAAGAGGTGTCATCTACCGCATCGATGAAGAAGCCATGACAGTAGAGCAAGTATGGGAGTATGGCAAGAAACGTGGCAAAGAGCTTTTCACCCCATACATTGGTGATGTAGACTACCTAGCAGAAAATCACTATCTCATTAACTTCGGAGGCATACTGCAAGATAAAGCAGGCAATCGCTATAATTCACCAGTAGCCCTCTTTACCAATGATGCCATCACAGGCATAGCAAAAGTAGTGGAAATTAAAAATGATAAAGTAATAAGCGAGCTTACCCTCACAGGGCCAAAGAATGCCAATACCTATCGTGTAGAGCGTATGCCGCTTTATGCCGAAAATGTAGGCTATACACCGGTAGGTGAAATGGCAGCAAGAAAAGGCACATTACGAGAAAGTGAAAAAGCACAGGTTCAGCTACCAGAAGCTACCGCTTTCCCACATGCTATCCAGCAAATCACAGATGAGGGAGATCGCATCCTAGTAGATGCCACTTTCTATGGTAGCACACTAGATGCAAAGGCTTATGTGGTACTCCAAAAAGATAAGAAGACTTATGCATACCCAATGACGGGCAATGCCATGAATCGAAGTGTGAAGGTCAATAAAGTAGGCCTACCAGCAGGTGTTTATAAGACAGGTATCTTACTAGAAGAAAAAGGTGAAGCAAGATATAGCCAGACGGACTACAGGATACAAGTTCAATAAGGAAAGGCGTTTCTTTTTTATAGCTGAATACTTTTAGAGAAAGAAAATATAGGGTATACTATAAAATAAAAAGTGTGGTGAAGAGATGATGGAGCAAGTCATTGAAGATATAGGATTACCTACGAGATTTAGTGTGAAATTACAAAAAGATATAGCATATATACTTGAGTGTAATGAAATAGAAGTCAGACAAATAATCTTGTTCGGAAGTTGTGCTAGAGGGACATATAAAGTCACAAGTGATATCGATTTGCTTGTGATTACAGAAGAAAGTGTGAGTAGAGTTGTAAGAGGTGATATAGCCTGTGAACTTGATGAAGAAATAGATGGTGTGCGAACAGATGTTGTATTCTATGCACGAGAAGTTTTTGAAGCTTCAGATAGTTTGCTATGTAACCAAATAAAGAAAGAAGGCATTATCCTATATCGTAAAGAGTGTGTTGAAAATGAGGAGGTGATGTAAATGAAGCATAATAGTTACCTTGGAAGAGGCATGAGTGATTACCTCTATGCAAAAAAGAGTATGGAGGATAAAGCAAAGACAGAGTACAATTGGCCAGTAGTTATTTTTTCACAAGCAGCAGAGAAGATACTGAAGGCTGTTATTGAGACTAAATTTGCTGATGATAGTAGTTGCATAGCATTGATGCGGACCCACAATCTTAGAACGATTGTTGCAAAAATAGTAGAGCGTTATCCAGAAGCTAAGCTTTCGTCAAAAGACTGCAAGTGGTTAGGAGATTTCTACTTTGATGCACGTTATCCAGGGGATGATTTTATTGTAGTAACATTACAAGATGCCGTAGAGGCGGAGGAGATTGTAGCGTGTATTTTGCAGGAAGTAGAGAAAATCCTAGATACTGATGATGCTAAAGAATTATTTGAATACTACAAAGTGCAACTCTAAAATAATCCAACGCTCCCTTGTCAGGGGGCGTTTTTTCGTATAATATAGGTAAGGAAATACAACATTCAATTAACTTGATTACATACTTTATAGGGAGGCACAATATGGAACAAACATCATTATTTGATGCAATGATTGGTACACAAGGGCTTGTAGCTATTGGCGTTGTACTTATACTTTGTATCGCACTCTTTATCATTGGGAAGAAAAAACGCGTGGAGCTTACGACGAAGCACGTAGTAGCTATCGGTATTGGTGCAGCACTTTATGCAGCGACATCAGTATTTTCGATTAATATCGCACCGAATACATCATTACGTCTTGCCATTGCATTACTTACAATCTTTGGGGCACTTTTTGGTCCTATCGTTGGATTCTTAGTAGGTTTTATCGGACATGCATTAAATGATGCTATGATGTACGGAAGTATCTGGTGGAGCTGGGTATTCATGTCGGCTTCAGTAGGTCTTTTTGCAGGATTCATCACATATAGCAAAGGCTTCAATGTAAACCGCGGTAAAGTAAACCGTAAGCAGATCGCACTTATGTATGGCTATGCAGTATTAGGAGCTATCGTAGGGAGTATCTTATCTTACTTAGGAGATGTATACCTTTACGGTGAACCAAAAGAAAAACTCTTCTTACAATTATCAGTAGCCAATGCGACGAACCTTATCGTTGTAGCTGCTATCGGGATTCCAGTAGTCGTTGCACTTGCGAAGATGAAAGGCAAAGCGGCGAATCTTGAAGAAGATGGATTAGACGAAGAATAATATGAAAATTTAAACCTCGCTTGTATCTGCGAGGTTTTTTGTTATAATAGGAAAGTGGCATTTTATGCATGAACACACATTATAAGGAAATAATAAATTGATAATATAAAAAACGGCATAAGGAGGCAATAGATTGTGGCAAATGTAATAGAGTTCAAAGATTTTTCCTTTCGATATGACAATCTCAAAAAGCCAACCCTGAGGAATATTCAGCTAGAAATAGGCCAAGGAGAAAAAGTATTAATAGCAGGACCAAGTGGAAGTGGAAAATCAACTCTTGCACATTGTATCAACGGTCTGATTCCCTTTGCTTATGAAGGTCATATAGAAGGTAGCTTAAAGGTACTAGGCGAAGAGACGAAAGGCAAGAATTTATACCAGATGAGTAAGTGTGTAGGGACCATCCTTCAAGATTCAGATGGTCAGTTCGTAGCCCTTAGTGTAGGGGAAGACGTGGCTTTTGCCTTTGAAAATGACTGCATACCCAAAGAAGAAATGATCAGTCGCGTAGACAAAATACTGGGTGTGCTAGGGATGGAATCATTCAAGCAGCACAGTCCAGAGAATATCAGTGGTGGGCAAAAACAAAAGGTAGCTATGGCAGGGGTACTTGCTATGGAGTCGCCTATCCTACTTTTTGATGAACCATTAGCAAACTTAGACCCTATGAGTGGGCAGTTAGCCATGGATACCATTGATGCACTCCATAAAGATTCAGATAAGACCATTATCGTTGTGGAGCATCGTATCGAAGATGTACTCGCACATGATTTCAATCGTGTGGTACTTATCGACCAAGGTGAGATTGTCTTTAATGGCACACCAGATGAAGTACTACGTGCAGGCATACTAGGAGACTATGGTCTACGTGAGCCACTTTATGTAGAGGCACTTCGTAGCTTTGGCATCGATGTCTCACAGGAACTGCAGCTCACAGAAATGCAGACGCTAACGAAGTACAAAGAAGTGCTTGAAAGAAAGCTTGAAGAGGTACACCTCCAAGCACCACAAGTGCACACAGAAAAGCCTTTATTAGAAGTGCGTGACTTACGTTACCGCTATAGTAAAGATGACAGATGGATACTAGATGACATCAACTTCGACATTTATGAGGGGGAATTCCTAGCCATACTCGGAAATAATGGTGCAGGAAAGTCTACACTCCTTAAGGCCCTTACAGGCTTCTGTAAGATAGAAGAAGGCAACCTGAAATTTGAAGGCAAAGACATCACCAAAGAATCCATCAAAGCACGTGCGTCTAAGATTGGTTACGTGATGCAAAACCCAAATCATATGATTACCAAGTACATGATTTTTGATGAGATTGCTTTCGGACTTCGTAACTTCGGTATGAAAGAAGAGGAAGTCACAAAGCGTGTGGAAGAAGTACTGGATATTTGTAACTTAAAGAAATATCGTAAGTGGCCAGTAACCTCACTAAGCTATGGACAGAAAAAACGTGTGACTATCGCATCCATCCTGGCTCTTAGACCAAAGGTAATCGTCCTTGACGAACCGACGGCAGGCCAAGATCATCGTAACTATACAGAATTCATGGGCTTCCTCAATACCCTCAAGAAGCAAGGTGTAACAGTAGTCATGATTACTCACGATATGCAGCTTGCACTAGAGTATGCAGACCGAGGTGTCGTGGTATCAAGTGGTAAGGTACTGATGGAAGGCAGCATCTTTGAGGTTCTTTCAAACGAAGAAGTACTAGGGCAGGCTAACTTAAAGGCGACATCAGTAGCAGACTTAGGCAAAGTCATGGGAGATACAAACATTCAGCAATTCCTAGAGAAAGTCATGACGAGACAAAGGGAGGTGCTAGCCCATGCATAATACAAGCTCACTTTATATCGATAAACCGTCCTTTATTCATAACTTAGATGGAAGTGTGAAGCTTCTATGGGTACTATGCTGGAGCATATTTACCTTTATGTTTATGGACCTAAGAATCTTCCTAGCACTAACGATTGTAGGAGCTATTTTATTAGCATTATCAAAGATCGAGTTCCGCTATATTCGTCCGCTACTCATCTTTGTATTAGTCTTTACTTTATTTAATTCAGTACTTTTACTGATCCTCACACCAAATCATGGGTCAGAATTAGCAGGCAGTACAACAATCATTTGGGAATTAGGGTTCTTCAAGCTAACACTCGAGAATCTCTTTTATGTACTGACTATCTCCGTGAAGTATATCGCCTTACTTCCGATTACACTACTGTTCATCTTTACCACACACCCAAGCAAATTTGCAAGTAGCCTTAACCGCATGGGCGTACCATACAAAGTAGCGTACACAGTCAATATAGCACTTCGCTATATACCAGACATCAAAAATGAGATTAATCATATCATCATGGCACAAGAAGCCCGTGGAGCAGCCTTCAAAAGAGGCGATGCACCACTGAAGGTTATCATCAAAAACTACGTGACCGTACTCATTCCGCTGGTACTAGGCTCACTAGACCGCATCGAAGTGGTATCCAACGCCATGGACCTTAGAGGCTTCGGCAAACACAAAAAACGCACCTGGTACATCCGCGAAGCCATCACCAAGACAGATATCATCGCATTAGTATTAGGTATCGCCCTCATCATCGGAGGCTTTATCCTCAAAAGCCAGATACCATACTTCTGGTATCCATTCTAGGGCTAAGGGTTTTAAAAATCGATGAAAAAGGATATACTTAAGTAAAAATAAGTGTAAAAGCAAAGAGGTGTTCATGATGAAAGATAATATCTTAGGATATGATAACAAGTATGATGAATCAATTAAACTGACGTATCATTACACAGTACGCATGTTTATGCACCTAAAAAATATTAGAGAAAACTTTGAGAAAATAGAAAATCCCGATGATATTACCAAAGAGGTGTACAGGGACTCTATTATTAAAAAATATGAAACCCTAGAAGACTTATGTTGGAAGCTATTATCTAAGATTTTTAAGGCGTCGGGCCTAGAGATTAACAACCCTAGAGGATGCTATGCACAAGCTTTTAAAGAAGGCTATATCAAAGATATCAGTATATGGAACGATATTCTGTTTTCTAGAAATAGTACGGCACATATATACGATGAATCAGACTACGAAGCCATCAAAAAACGCATCGTAGAAGAGTATATGGACGCCATAGAAGACTTACTTAAGCACCTAGGTGAAGAGGTGATATAGTATGTATGAAATAGAAGAGAAAACATACGAGCGCTTACAACGCTACTTTAAACAAAATCAAGCAATCCAACAAGTCATCTTATTTGGCTCCAGAGCCAAAGGGACATGTGCAAACAATGCAGATATCGACCTATGCATTGATTACAAAGGACAAAGTAAAGGAACCCTTATTTTTGAACTAGAAGAACTCGTAGGCATATACAGCCTAGACATTGTGTTCCAAGATGCCCTAGGAGACGAAATCGCCAAACAAATCAACCGAGACGGCATCACTATTTTCACCAAAGAATAACTAAAAAAGGAACATTCCCCAACATCAGGGAATGTTCCTTTTTTAGTTATTCTTTTTCTCCCCCACCCAACGTAACTTGCTGGGTACCACAAGGACAGGGCTATGTAGTCAGGCCAAAGGAGGTGGTACTCTCGGAATAAAATATTGGAAGGCGTTCGTAAAAAGTTCTTAGAGGATTTGCTGCAATGGTTTTAGCGCTACTGTCTGACCGAAGGGAGTTTAGCGCGTTATGAAAGCGAATGCTTTTAGAACTTTAGAACAACTGACTATTTTATGAAGAGAGTAACCACCTCCAAGGGGCTACATACCCTCGCTATTGCTTATACCCATCAAGATACTTCAAGAAATCATTATCCCCATCAAAGAAGATAGTCTGTCCTTCCATCACCTTAAACGTATTCATACGTTGGATAAAGCGGTAGAACTCCACATCTTTTGTAAGGGACTGCTGATAAATCTCTAGTGCCTTGCGTTCAGCTTCAGCACGGATGACGGCACTTTCTTCGGTGGCCTTAGCGATAATCTCTGTACCGATACGGTCTGTCTCAGAAGTAGACTGTGTATAGTAAGCATCTCCTTCAGCACGGAGTTGTTCGCTTTCTTTTTGGATCTCCTTACTCATCTTATCTTCGATACTTGTGATATTAGACTGAGGGAAGTTCTTACGGTAGATACCGATGTCAGCAATCTCGATGCCGTACTGATGAATCAGCGTCTTATTAAGCTCTTGGCGACGTTCTTCCATCATTTCACTCATAGTGGTGTCGTTGAAGAATTGGTCAAAGGTAAGCTTATTGGCAGACTGGATAACGACTGGATAGACGTTATCATCCATTAGCTGATTCAGCTTAGAAGATGAGCCTACTCTGATCTTGTAGATAGCAGGGTTTTCGATGCTGTACTGTGCATACATCTGGATATCTAACTTACGTTTGTCACTGGTGTTGATGGTTTCCTTACGAGAAGTATAGGTGAGGTACTTAGAGCTATATTTCTCTACCACATCTACGAAAGGTAATTTAAAGAGGAGACCACGCTCGTCGATGACTTTCACATCTTGAAGTACATCGTGCTCAGCTAAGGTGTCTTGGACGTACTGTGCATTACCTTCTGTCACTACCGCGCTGACGATGGCACCAAAACGTTGGACGATAGCGAGTTCATCTGGCTGGACGATGTAGATACTTTGGAGACCTAGGATCACAAGGATGATCGCGAGGGTACTTATTAGGAGTCCGATGTGTTTTTTCATTGTGCATTACCTCCTGTCGTTTTTTGACCTTGCGCTCTGTTTACATCAAAGAACTTGAATACATCACCACTAGAAGTCTGGTCGATGATAAGTTCATTGTTATTAAGTACTTGTTGCATCGCTTCGATGTAGTACTTTTCCTTTACGAGTGAAGGATTTTGTATGTACTGACTATAAAGTGCTTCGAACTCTGCCACGTCTGCATTGGCATTGGCAATCGTTTCAGCACTGAAGCCTTTGGCATCTTCTAAAAGCTTTGTAGCTTCTGCATTGGCTTTTGGAAGGATGGTATTTCCGTATTTTTCGGCTTCTTCTTGGCGGCCTTTCTTGTACTGGTTGGCTTCTTCAACTTGCTGGCGTGTCTCTTCAACAGCTGGAAGGAGTGAGACGTTTTGTACAGTCACTTGGACTACCTTGATACCTGAGTTGTATTTGTCTAATTTAGCTTGGTACTTAGGTAAGATAGCTTCATCGATAAGCTCTTTGTTTTCTAATGCTTCATCGATACTAAAACGAGGGAGTGTACTACGTACCACGTCCTCAAGTGCAAGGCGCATTGTTCCTTCTAGATCATCAACTTCGTAGAGGAAATTGATAGGGTCCTCTACTTGGAAACGAATGATGAGATTCAGAAGAATGATCGAAGCATTGTTTTGCTCAGCTTCGACGATGACTTGCTCTTCAATATTTTCATCTAAGTATTCAGGACTTACTTGTGTCGAACCAGCGGCTGCAGTACGGTAGCCGTACTCCATCTTATGAACGGTCTGCACATCCACCTGTTGTACTTTGTCAATGAAAGGTATCTTGAAATGAATACCTGCCTGTTCGTTGATGCCTTTGACAGCACCAAAACGTGTGATGACCCCTAC
>JBOGBZ010000093.1:0-15690 GCA_051656485.1 Cellulosilyticaceae bacterium | reverse complement strand
TATCAAAATAATATCCAGATTGACAAAAAGCAGGATAACCTCCAACTTTATGCATACTATAGATCTCTTCGCATATATCATCAAAATAATTGATGCCTTCAGTTCGCTCTAATTCAAGAATCCTATCTTCAATGTCTAATGGAATCCCGCTACCATCCCAGCATGGATAATCATTTTCTATCAATTTAGGAGTGAGTGGAAATGGCTTTATCATAGACGTTTCATACTTACATGGAATTAATTGCTCTAATGAACGATATGTACGCATACAAAACCAAGGACTTAAATCATCCGATACAAAGTTAGCCCAAATATCTTGAGACAGAGATAGTGTAATAAGCTCAATGCCATACAATTCTAAAGGCAAAAAAGCTAAATCTTTCAAGAAAATTGTTGCAATCGGAATCATATTATTTCCCTTTTTATCTTTGGGGAAATCTTCACCTTTACACTGCCAGCGAATACTACCAATCCAGCTTTCAAGCAATTCACCCGTTGGCCTTTTTCCACCTGTTTCAAAAACGATAGCTTTTTTTGAAAGCTTTTCCTTTATTTCATTGACTGTCATAGTTGGCACACCTCCTAGTGCATGTATTAGATAACATGGTACATCCCTTTAACATATACCATATCTCGTTCTTAATCTGAGTTTAGCATAACTTGAGTTGATTTAATATTATGAATTTAATCTAAGACAGAGCAATATGAATGAATAAGAGTAGAACTAAAAATTAAGGATATGCTAAATTGAATTTAGAATATTGAAAAAAGTCCAGATAATGCTATACTGAAGTCAAGAAATAGATATTATTAGTTAATCCAAAAGTAGAAAGGAAAAGTAAAATATGAATATGAAAAGAAAGTACACGGGCATTTTATTACTTGTAGCAATGTTAGTAACAGGTTGCTCTAACAATTATATGACATCCATTTATAATTCTGATGATAAAATTTCAAGTAGTACAAATAGCTACAATCTTGATGGTGTTACACAGACTATCGAGGGAGAAAAATTTATTGGCGAAGTAGAAAAGCTTGAAGGAATGGATACCATTTGGTCTTATGAAGCTACTGAAGATATGGAATTAGAAATTACATACTTATTAAATGCTATAAAGGGAAGGGTGAAATTAGTCTTAATTTCTCCTGATGGCTCACTTACTAACGTTATAGAAAGAAGTGATAATGCCACTTTTACAGATTATGCTACAAGCACCATACAACTTAAAAAGGGAACTAATAGATTGAAAATGGTAGGTGACAAAGAGTGTAGCATAAAATTTGAGATTACAATTCCTTGTGGGGAATTTAAGCAATTAGGTATGTAAACCATCTTCTAACGAAACAATAGTTATTTCTTTACTCGAAATAGACCTATACCCTTAATTATAGGGAATAGGTCTATTTTTCATAGTATAGAACATCAAAGGGGAATATCAATGTCCCGATATCTTTCTTTCTTTCCCCTGAGCTGCCCAGTGTATCTCGACAAAGGACAGGGCGTACACCTCGGAAGCTTCATTGGTAGTCTTCTTTAGAACTGCTTAGAGAAGTGAATCGAATGCACTTAGGAGTGTGTCTGAGCGAAAGCGAGTTCGCGACGTTATGAGATGAACAAGCTTAGCAGTTCTTAGAAGACGGACACGAAGCTGAAGAGGTGAACGCCCTGGACTACGGCCTGATACCAAGGGAAGGTCTATAATCATTTTGTTTTTTTCTGCTCGGCATAGGCCTTAGTCATTTTACTCATAAATTTACCCATCTTTAAAGGGAATAGGTAACAAAGCATTGTCTGGAATTTCTGTCCAAAGCTGTGACAAATGATATACGACTTTTTATTAATTCTTTTTGCCAATCCAACGCCAACCTTTTTGGGATCAGCCATAAATTCTTTAGGAACAGGAAGAGGGCTTGCAGATTTTGTATTTGTAAGAGGGGGGTGAAAGATATGAAAGCTAATGCCAGTGTCTGCATATTCTATATTCAAGCATTTGGCAAGGGATTCGATTGCTCCTTTTGTTGAAGCGTAGGGACTTATATCAACAAACCCCATAACACCAACACCTGAACTTGTAAAAATAACTTTACCATTCTTTTTTTCGCTCATATATGGTAAAACAGCTCTTGATAAGTTCAACGCACCAAAATAATTTACCTCAAAAATTTTATGATAGACCTCATCATCAGTTGATCCCAAGGAATCAAAAGTACACAAACAAGCATTATGTATAGCACAATCAACAGAACCATAGGTCTCTATGCTTTTTTCAACACATTTCCTTACACACGCTGCATCACTTATATCACAAATCAATGGTAAAATATTACCTGAAAATGATTTTAGATTATCAATTTCAATATCCAATACAGTCACGTTGTATCCAGTGTTAAGTAGCTCCCCTACGAGGTAATAGCCAATACCTTGATTTGCACCTGAAACAATTATATTTTTCACTCTAAAGCCTCCCTTACAAACTCTAATTTGTTAACCCAAGTATAGCACATCAAAGTGCAATATCAATATCTCCATATCTTTCGTTATTTTATTCCCCTGAGCTGCCCAGTGTATCTCTAGAAAAGTCCAGGGCGTACAAGCAAGGGACCATTGCAGTATGCAACAGTCCCTTAGCAATATGTATTAGTTTTGTGGATCCATAGGTACTACATTCTCTTCAGCAGGAGCAACTTCAGGTGTTTCAACACCAGTAGCATCTGCATTCTCAGTAGCAGCATCCTCTAAGACAACATCATCACCTTGTGGAGCAAGAAGACTAGTGTCATCTGTAAGTTTCTCAAGAAGAGGAACTTCATATGTGGTTTTAACGCTTGCATCCATATCATCAGATAAAGCAACGTTAATAGCATCCATAAGGATACTTGTTGAAGCAGTGATGGTACTATCATTAGGTAGTTGTAAAGATTGAGTAGCTGTTACATAGTCATTGACAAAAGTAACACTTTCATTTAAAGAGCTGTAAAGCATACGTTCTGTTTCATCAAAACCATCTAGTGTAACAGAAGTGATTTGATTTTTAGCTACATTGACAACGACATCCATACTTGCATCAGCAAATGCTAAATTTGCAACGTACATACCGTCTTTGTAACTGTTATCGGGAGCAAAGGTTTCTTCTGATTTATCACCGGTCAGCATAAAGATAGAAAATGCTGCGATAACAACAAGAAGCATAATGAATGGGATTTTTAGGTCGCTTAACTTAAAGACCATAAATTTTGGACGAGACATGGTAACCCTCCTTTAATATATAAGATGTCCTACTACATATATATGGACGAGTACCCTAATATATACCTCTAATACGTGTGAGCAAAAAAATATTTTAATGCACATTGTCTCTCTAAAAAGTATACTATATAATAAGTGGAAAAATAGGTATAGGGGATGTACAAAAGCTGACGATACAGAGAAGTCGGGGGTGGCCCAACTATGAAAAGGCAGGCTGTGTTGGAAGAAAGTAAATATAAAACACAAATCGCGGGGGTGTTAGAAGAGGCTATTGCGACCCTACTACAAGTAGAGGTCAATCAAAATGAAATACTCATCTATCCAGGGGCTATAAAGCATATGAAAAAAAGGCATCCTCATGCATTTAGGGAATACTTTAAGAAAGTACCGGAAATTTTAGCCAATCCAGACTATGTAGGGATGAGTGGGCAAAATCCAACGCGAATAGAGTTCGTCAAGCAGTATAAAGAAAGTATATTGGTGGCGCTTAAATATAATGAAGACAATCAACTTTTTGTATCTAGTATGTATATTATAGAAGATAATCGCATCGAAAAAAGGATGCATTATGGAAGACTTATGCCAAGTCCGATAGGGAAGACAACGCAGAAGGAACAGAAGCAAAAGTATAGAAATACACATAAAGGTACCAGAAGATAGATGCACAAAATGAAAGTAAGGTGCATACTATATGTAGGAAGTATTATTGAGGATCGGAAAGGTGCCCGACACGCTAGGAATAGTTATAAGGTATGCAGGAGTACCGCCCTGCCAATAGTGACTTCTAACCTTCATACAAACGTGAGGGTTATTTTTTTATCCGGGATTTATCGAACGTTAGGTGCAAAAAACTTAAATAATGTTCGACAAAAAGGTTGACGTTGCCATAAAGATAGGGTATGATTTAATTAACAGAATAATTAATTTAAAGAATATAATAAGAGGGAAGGGGATTTTTGATGAATTTTTTCAAGCTTAAAGAAAACAACACAACAGTGAAAACAGAAGTCATTGCAGGTATCACAACATTCATGACAATGGCGTACATACTTGCAGTTAACCCAAATATTTTATCAGCAGCTATGGGAGATGCGAATAGAGGTGCAATCTTCACCGCTACAGCATTAGCAGCAGTGATTGGCACACTATGTATGGCATTCTTCTCTAATTACCCATTTGCACTAGCACCAGGTATGGGTCTTAATGCATTCTTCGCATTCTCAGTAGTACTCGGTATGGGGATTAGCTGGCAAGTAGCATTAACAGCAGTATTTGTAGAAGGTATTATCTTCTTAATCATGTCTTTCTTCAATGTACGTGAAGCCATTTTTGATTCAATTCCTACAAACCTTAAACACGCAGTAGGCGCAGGTATTGGTTTGTTTATCGCATTTATCGGTTTCCAAAATGCAAATATCGTACTTGGCGATGGAGCGACTAAAGTAACGATGTTCAGTATGGATAAAGCAGCAGCTATTTATGAAGGTGCAGCTTTTAATAATATAGGGATGGCTGTTATCTTAGCTGTAGTAGGCGTTCTTATTACAGGTATTATGGTAGCGAAAAAAGTAAAAGGTTCAATCCTTTGGGGGATTCTTCTTACATATGTATTAGGTCTTCTTTGCGAAGTGACAGGTCTTTATGTACCACTTGCTAGTGCAGGTCTTTACTCACTTATTCCAAACTTTGCAGGTGGCATACTTCCACCAAGTATTGCACCAATCGCATTTAAGTTTGACTTTAGCATGCTCTTCACAGCAGACTTCTTCATCATTGTATTTGCATTCTTATTTGTAGATATCTTTGATACATTAGGAACACTTATTGGGGTATCTTCAAAAGCAGGTTTCTTAGACAAAGATGGTAAGCTTCCAAAAGTAAAAGGAGCACTTCTAGCAGATGCTGTAGCAACAACAGTAGGTGCTTGCCTTGGTACTTCTACGACTACAACTTACGTAGAAAGTGCTTCAGGTGTATCTGAAGGTGGTCGTACAGGTCTTACAGCAGTCGTTGTAGCGATTCTTTTTGCAGTAGCACTTTTCTTATCACCTATCTTCCTTGCAATCCCAGGATTTGCAACAGCACCAGCTTTAATTATCGTTGGTTTCTACATGATGGGTTCAGTAGCAAAAATCGACTTTGATGCACCAGAACAAGGTATTCCAGCATTCCTTGCTATAGCAGGTATGGCATTTACATACAGTATCTCAGAAGGTATCGTATTCGGCGTTGTATCTTATGTAGTAATCAATGCAGCAATCGGTGCATGGAAAAACCTTAACTTTATGATCGTTGTTGTAGCGATTCTCTTTGCAGGTAAATTCTTGGTACCAGGTATTTACTTCGTATGGTTCACAGTAGCCGTTGTTGTCATTGCAACAGTTCTTTACTTTGCAGTCTTTAAAAACAAAAAAAATAAATAATCCTTTCATATAACTGACGGATTTGCAGGGAACTGCAGGGGAGTATGAGAGTGTAAGCCGACCGTCTGGGCAATCTTTAATCAATAAGGATGCTCAGGCGGTTTTTATATTTTATAAATCATATAACATTTAGGAGGATTTAGGATGAGAGCATTAATTAGTGTATCAGACAAGACAGGGATTGTGGATTTTGCAAGAGAACTTAGTAACTTAGGTGTAGACATCATCTCTACAGGTGGCACACATAAAGCACTTGAAGATGCAGGTTTAAACGTAATCGGTATTTCAGAAGTGACAGGATTCCCAGAGTGCTTAGATGGACGTGTAAAAACACTTCATCCAGCTATTCATGCAGGGCTTCTTAATATTCGTGACAATGCAAAGCATCAAGAGCAAATGAAAGAGCTAGGGCTAGGTAATATCGATATCGTAGTCGTAAACCTTTATCCATTCAAAGAAACCATTCTTAAAGAAGGTGTAATACTAGAAGAAGCTATTGAAAATATCGATATCGGTGGACCTACAATGCTTCGTTCAGCAGCGAAGAACAACCATGATGTAAGTGTGGTAGTAGATCCTAGAGATTATGAAGTGGTACTTGGTGAACTTAAAGAAAAAGGTAAAGTAAGTACAGATACTAACTTCTACTTAGCAACAAAAGTATTTGAGCATACAGCCAACTACGATTGTATGATTGCACGCTACTTAAGAGAGCAGCGTGGTGACTATAGCTTACCAGAAAAATTCACCATGACATTCGAAAAAGTACAAGATATGCGCTACGGAGAGAATCCACATCAAGGCGCAGCATTCTATAGAGAAGTAGGTAAGACAAAAGGCACATTAGGCGATGCAGTACAACTTAACGGTAAAGAACTTTCTTACAATAATATCAATGATGCCAATGGGGCACTTGAGCTACTTAAAGAGTTCACAGAGCCTACAATTGTAGCAGTGAAGCATGCCAATCCATGTGGCGTTGGCTCAGCAGATACCATCTACGATGCCTATATGAAAGCGTACAAAGCAGACCCACTATCAATCTTTGGCGGTATCGTTGTAAGTAACTGTACAATAGATAAACAAACAGCAGAAGAAATGACAAAGATTTTCCTAGAGATTGTCATTGCACCAGCTTATGATGAAGAAGCATTAGAAGTGCTTAAGACAAAGAAAAACCTTCGTGTGCTTCAACTTGAAAATATCACTTATAGAGATATGCATGCGTATGATATGAAGAAAGTAGGCGGCGGTCTTATCGTACAAAATAAAGACTTAGAGCTTCTTAATGAAGAGGAACTACGCGTCGTGACAGATCGTACACCTTCAGAAAAAGAAATGACTGACTTACTCTTCGCATGGAAACTTGTAAAGCATGTCAAATCAAATGGTATCGCTCTTGCGAAAGACAATATGTCTATCGGTATGGGCGGTGGTCAGACTAACCGTATATGGGCAACCAAGCAAGCTATCGAGCATGGTGTAGAATTCCTAGGCGAAGAAGGGGTAAAAGGAAGTGTCCTTGCATCAGATGCATTCTTCCCATTTGATGACTGTGTAGAAGCGGCAGCGGCAGCTGGTGTGACAGCGATTATCCAACCAGGTGGTTCTGTGCGTGATGAAGATTCTATCAAAAAATGTAATGAACATGGCATCGCAATGCTCTTTACAGGCATGAGACATTTTAAACACTAATCCAAAAAAAAGTGCTGAGTTTTTGGGAAAGCCTAAAAACTTAGCATTTTTTTGTATAATATTGGAATTAATTTACAAAAACTTTAAAAAACAACTTTTATTTTCTGAAATTTCATGCTAAAATGAAAGTACGGGTTATATACATAGAGAGAAAATGTATATGTAAACAAAAGAAATATTTGTAAGGGGGTTAAAGCATGGATATTGATTCACGCATGCTACATATTTCAAGCTCACTAAAAGAACTTAAAAACTATCAAGATGTAGATGGTTTTATTACAGATCTTGAGTATCATGTGGGCCAACTATCATATTTTTACGATCAATTGACACCAAAGCAAACAGGGGATCCATCAACGACATTTTATAGGCCAAAACGTTTACCAAAGGTACATCAAATTGCATACTTTAATTTAACAAGAGGCTTCCCAAAGGAACTTTATGGGGGACACTGGTGTTACGTATTTAAGTATTTTAAAAGCAAATTTGTGGTGATACCGACAACATCTGTTAAGGCAGACTCACTACCACCAGATCCAGAATTTCAGCTTGATATAGCTGTAAGTGACTTTAAAAATGGGATGCTTACAAGACTTCAGTTAAGTGATATGCGTACCATAGATATTCAACGTTTATACTGTGGTAAAGGTTTCTACGATGTATTAACAGATAGAGAGTACATTGTACAAAATGTAAACAAGATGCTATTGGATGACTAAAAATGGGTATAATATAAAATACAACTATCCAAAAACCCTTCAGTGGGCAAATATAAAGAGCGCTAGATAATCTAGTTGCTCTTTTTTTTTGCGGAAAAATCAAAAAACTTATTGACAAAAGAAGATAAGAAGCATAGACTGTGGTTAAGCGGTTAGTTAGTTGAGTAACTAACCAAACAACAGGAGGTGAATTTCTAATCATGTCATTTAATAACGATGAACCCATTTTTGTACAGATAGCAAAAATGATAGAAGATGAAATTATGGTAGGGGGCATAGGGGAGGAAGTACAGATTCCGTCCACCAATGAATTAGCAAAGCTGTACACCATTAATCCGGCCACAGTTCTAAAGGGTATCAATTTATTAGTAGATCGCGCTATTTTATATAAGAAGAGAGGGATAGGCATGTTTGTACAAGAAGGTGCTAAAGAAAAAATCAAAGGGGAACGTAAAGAAGCTTTTAAAAAAATAGCATTGGATAACTTAATCCAGGAAGCTAAGAAATTAAGTATTAGTAAAGAAGAGCTCATTAGCTACATCAAAGAAAGTGAGGGGTTATAGGATGGGAATCATACAAGTAAAGAACTTAAATATACAGTTCAAGGATAAAAAAGTATTAGATGGCATTAATGTAACATTAGAAGCTGGGAAAATCTACGGGTTATTAGGTAAGAATGGTATCGGAAAAAGTACACTTCTAAATACAATCGTAGGCGGGATCTCACCAAAAACAGGGGAAGTACTTATAGAGGGCATTAACCCTTATAAAAATGCCAGTATCTTAGAAAAGGTGTGCATTGTACGTGAGCAAGAGTTTTTGCAACCAGATATGAAAGTGAAAGATATCTTTAAGATTTACCAAATCTTTTTCCCAGAGTATGATCAAGCACTTCAAGAACGCTTAGTGAACTACTTTGATTTGCCAGTTAAGAAAGCGTATCGTACGTATTCAAGAGGAATGAAAACTTTAGTAGCAAACATTATCGGACTATGTTCACGTGCAGAGATTATTATTTTTGATGAACCAACTATTGGGTTAGATGCAGTGAACCGTAGCCAGTTCTATGAGATTTTACTCGAAGTCTATGCCAAAGATCCAAAGACCATCATCTTATCCACCCATCAGATTGATGAGGTAGAAAACCTCCTCGAGCATGTGGTGATGTTAGACAAAGGTACTGTTTGTATCGATGAAGAGGTAGAGGCGGTAAGAGCGAAGGCGTATAGATTAAAAGGGAAAAAAGAGGCATTACAAAAGCTAGAGATTATCCAAGGGAAAAAAGCAGAGCAGCAGTTTGGCGGGAGTGAAGTGTATAGTTGCTATGGTGAGCTCAGTCACAGAGATGAGCAAACAATAGAAGCAGAAAATATTACGAAAGAAGCCATGACATTGCAAGAACTCTTTGTTGCCCTGACAAAAGGAGAGGGGTTTAGTCTATGAAACGTGTGATGCAACAAATAAAATATTTATATCAGATGGCAGGCGTGACAATGCTTATATTTAGTATAGCTATGATAGGCTTTCCACTTATGTTTGCAGGGATTGGGTATTTAGTGACAGAAGCAGGTGATACAGCGTTTTTGACACTTGATTTTTACTATATATTCTATCTATGGATGAGTATCATAGGCATTCTCCTTTCCACCAAGTTTTTCAAAATCGCTATGCAGGTACGGGTAGACCGGGTGCCTTATCTCATCGCACAAACCATTGTAGGAACTTGCATGGCAGTAGGGCTTGGCATATGCTTTTACATTTCAGGTGTGATTGTACAGCAGTTGGGTGAGTATATTCCACGACTTAAGGGGATGGAACTCATAGGAAGCAGTGACTTAGGGATGATTTTATTTAGCAATATCATCCTTGTGACGTTAGGTTTATTGTTAGGGGCGTTAGGTAATAAGGTGTCAGATAAGCTAGCTATTGGGACGGGTATCGCACTTATTGTACTTTTTTGTTTTTCACAAACAGGCGATAATAGGAACTTCGAACTAATCATGAACTATGTGACAGCCGAACCACTACTTGGCTTAGGAAGTATCGTTATAAGCATGGTGGGGATGACTTGGGCAATGCTTACATGCCCACTTCAAAAGGAAGGCAAAACATATGGGAAGAAGGGGGATTTGTGTGAAAGAAATCAGTAGATGGATCAAATATATAGGTATGAGCACGCGTTATGTGATCGTAGGCTATCTTATAGGCATGACCGCTTTATATAGTGTATTTGCTTTAGCATCACGTATCAATAGCAAAGCATTTGGAGATACTGACTTAGAAATGGTACAGTTTATCGATGCTTTCGTTCCGAATAGTATTTTGGCATTTATAATGGGTGTTGTACTCATCACAAGCATCTTCGAGATGGGCCTTCGCATCCGTGCAAATCACCGTGAGCTACTGGTTGCCGTAGGCGTAAGTAGTGTAGGTGCCATCGCTATGATAGGAGCCCTGCAAGTGCTATTAGAAGCCTTGGTAAAAGTCATAACAGGCAATGTGCAAATGCTCACATTTGCGACGGGGTTAGGCATGGCGAATATAATGGGTATTTATCTGGTGCTCGCTATGTTTGGCGTGATGAGTGGCGCACTGTATAAAAGACTAGGTGTCCTACGGTTTTTTGTACTTTATGGTGCAGTAGGGCTTGTGATGATGGTGGGCGCTTTAGTGGCAACTGAAGCAGTGATGCAAGGTGTCATTCAAGGCGTGCAGAAGTGTATAGAAATACCCATCTTATGGGTGGGAATAGCTAGTGTAATGTACGGTATAAGCTTTGGTACCTTACGCAAATTACCAATAGCAGGGTACCAAGTTCAACAATAAGAGAGGTGACAGCATGGGCAAAAGAAAAAGTAAATTAATGAGCCTTGTACTTGCTACACTTGTAGCATGTACACCGATGCTACAAGTAAAAGCAGGGACAACGGTTCGTTTACAAGATGATTTTTACACAGCTATTAATAAAGAATGGATGGATAAGGCCGTCATTAAGCCGGGGTATACAGATGTCTCTAATTTCACTGAACTGAGTGACAGGGCAACTGAAGCCGTGGAGGCGGTCTTTGAAGATATCTTAAAGAATGAGGCGACTCTCCCAAAAGGAAGCACCTCAAAAAAAATGGTGACACTTTATAAAAATTACGTGGATTTAGAATCACGTAACACACAAGGTGTAGAGCCAATCACACCTTACTTAGAAGCAATCAGAGAAGTAAAGACTGTGAAGGCGTATACGAAACTTATGGCGGAGAAGGAGATGGAAGTCTTTAATCCCCTGTATAGTTTTCATGTGACACCAGATATGAAAGATAGCAATCAAAATACATTAACCCTGGTATCAGGCGGCTTACAATTACAAGATCCTGACCATTACAATGAACCGACAGAAAGCAGTAAAGTGCTTAGAGAAGCCAATCGCGTGTATCTGGAGCAGCTCTTTAAGTTAGCAGGCTACACAGAAGAGGAAAGCCAAGGAAAAGTAAAGCTTATCTTTGCTTTTGAAGAAAAATTAGCACCATTTATGATGGGAACAAAGGCCATTACGACCCATCCTAATATTTATGAGGCGATTTATAATCCTGTGACACTGAAAGACATCGAAGCACAAACACCTCATCTAGAGCTTGCGAAGGTGATGAAAAAACGAGGCTACCACAAGGCAGAGCGACTCATCTTACAGGAACCAAAGTGGCTACAAGCGTTAGATGCACTTTATACAGATGAAAATTTAGCAGCTATTAAAGCATGTACAGAAGCAGCGGTGCTAAGAGGAAGTGCTGGGTACTTAAGTCAGGAGTTTGTAGAAGCAGGGGATACCTATGTAGCCACTGTGATGGGAATCAAGGGTGAACGTCCTATCGAACAGAAAGCTTTCCAAGCTGTGAATATGGCTTTTACCGAAGAAATCGGTAGGCTGTATGTAGAAAAGTGCTTTTCAGAAGAAGCCAAAGCAGATGTGAAGGCAATGGTGGATGAAATCATTGCAACTTACAAAAAGCGTATCGAAAAATTAGACTGGATGAGTACAGAGACTAAAGAAAATGCGCTGATGAAGTTAGATAAGATGAAAGTAAAGATCGGCTACCCAGATAAGTGGGAGAGTTTTGACGGCCTTAAACTAAAGGCTTATAAGGATGGTGGAAGCTTAGTGGGCAATATGCTAAGTATTCAGAGTTTCTTTAGAGAGCAGGAATTAGAAGAGGTCAATAAACCAGTGGATAAAGGACAGTTCTTAATGCCACCACAGATGGTCAATGCATGCTACTCACCACTTAGCAATGACATTACATTCCCAGTAGCTATCTTACAGCCACCTTTTTATGACATCGATGCTAAGAAAGAGACCAATATGGGGGCCATAGGTGTTGTCATTGCCCATGAAATTACCCATGCTTTTGATAATACAGGTGCAAGATTCGATGGTGATGGTAATTTAGCGAATTGGTGGGGCGAAGAAGACTACAAGCGTTTTGAAGAAAAGGCAAAAAAAGTACGTGATTACTATGGAAAAGTAGAAGCATTGCCTGGGCAATACATCAATGGCGATTTAACCGTAGGAGAAAATATAGCAGATATAGGCGCCATGGCTTGCATGCTTGATATGATGGAAGACTTACCAGATGCAGATTACAAGGCTTTCTTTGAAAGCTGGGCGACAGTATGGCGAAGCGTAGCACCAGAAGCGTTCCGTATCCAACTCCTACAAAGGGATTCACATGCTCCAAATAAAGAAAGAGTGAATGAGGTAGTGAAGCAGTTTGAAGCTTTCTACGAGACTTATGACATTACAGAAAAAGATGGCATGTATCTAGAGACAGAAGAAAGACTTTCTATATGGTAGGATTTAAGAAGAGGTGTTCCGACAGTGGAGCACCTTTTTTAGAGTTTCCTACTTTAACACGTTGAAATGATACAGAGATAAATGTATAATAAAGTATAAATATTTAATAAATTTCAAAAAAGGGGGAGTTTGATGAGTAAGGAACTTATTATCTTAATAACATTTATCGCTTACTTAGGGATGATGTTAGGGATAGGTGCGTACTTCTATAAGAAGACGAGTAACCTTTCGGATTATGTATTAGGGGGAAGGCAGTTAGGTAAATGGGTAACATCTATGAGTGCACAGGCTTCAGATATGAGTGGATGGTTACTCATGGGGCTACCAGGTGCGGCGTATATGGTAGGCTTATCAGGTTCCATATGGATGGCCATAGGATTGGCGATAGGAACGTATCTGAACTGGAAAATCATAGCGAAGAGATTAAGAGTGGCTACGGAAAAGTATGGTAATGCCATTACTTTATCCTCTTACTTTGAAAATCGTTTTGAGGATAAGAGCCATTTTTTGAAGATTATATCCTCGCTTTTTATACTTGTATTTTTCTTGATTTATACAGCATCAGGATTTGTGGCAAGTGGAAAGCTTTTCAATAGTGTCTTTGGGATTGATTATAAGTGGGCGGTACTGATTGGTGCCGTTGTCGTGGTAGGTTACACATTTATGGGTGGCTTTATGGCGGTGTGCTGGACCGACTTGATTCAGGGGGTGTTGATGTTTATTGCACTTATAGTGCTACCTTGTATGGTTATTATAGATGCAGGGGGCATCGGTGCTGTGGCACAGACTGTGGACCCTAGCATGCTAGATGCTTTTAGAATAGAGGTACTGGTATCCAGTGATGCACCACAGAATGCTTTGATGGCGGGGATTGGGATTCTCTCATCCTTAGCATGGGGACTTGGCTACTTTGGGCAGCCACATATTTTGACTAGGTTTATGGCGATTAAAGACCCTGAAGAGGTTAAACGTTCAAGACGCATAGCGATGGGATGGGTTATCATTTCACTTTTTGCAGCAACAGTCATTGGACTTATCGGGCATGTGGCATTTGCAGACCTTACAAAAGTAGGCTCAGAAAATATTTTTATATTACTTGTAGATAAGTATGTACCAGTCTTTATTGCAGGTATTTTTCTATCAGCAGTCCTTGCAGCCATTATGAGTACCGCTGACTCACAACTTTTGGTGACTGCATCGGCTATGTCAGAAGACCTTTATAAAGGCAAACTGAAGCCAAAGGCATCAGACAAGGAACTTGTGTGGGTAGGAAGACTTACAGTAGTAGCAGTGGCTGTGATTGCAGCGATTATTGCACTAAATCCAGAAAGCTCAGTCTTGGATCTCGTAGCATGGGCATGGGCAGGCTTTGGAGCTGCTTTTGGGCCAGTCATTCTTATATCACTTTTCTGGAAGAAGATGACGAAAGAAGGTGCCATCGCAGGTATGCTTGTAGGTGGTCTGGTGGCCTTTGTATGGCCGATGTTAAGAACGCAGTTTCCAAGTGCATGGGTATTTTATATCTATGAGCTTTTACCAGGATTTATCATGGCATCCCTCTGTATATGGGGCGTAAGTAAATGCAGCAATAAAAAATCTCCCAATTAAGGGAGATTTTTTGCGTCCGTTTTTTCAATATCTACAATGTAGCGGATGGCGCCTGAAGGATGTACACGATACACGTGTACGTTGTAATGGGTTTCCACACCTTCATGGGATAAGCTATATGCACCATGGGTCATGGTATTGGTACGGTCTGAAGTAAGGGTGATAAGTGGGCTGAAGTACTTATCATCGCGTAAATCATAGGTGTTGCGATAATATTCGTAAAAGGCACGCATCAGCGTGGCATCGATTGTTTTTTGGATATCCATAGCAGTCAAGGAATGGGATGGATAAAAGACAGACCAAAGACCGTGATAAGGAAGAGTCTGATTATTAAATGTAATATGAAGGGTCTGGTTCCTTGGGCGGATACTGACTGGATAAGTAACGGTATTTTTAATAATGTTAGGATAAACAGTGGTATCTAATTCACGAAAAGTAACAGAGATTGCATGATACGGTGAATAGCCCATCTTCATCTCAAGTTCAGAAGCAATAGTTTGCCAATGAGTATTGTCCATATAGCCCATGTAACCCTTCGTAGCTAGGCTTTGGTCAAGGGTAGCCTTGAAGACAACGTCACTACTTAGCTGAAGAATATGAGAGGCTACCTGCTCAAGATTAGACTTAGATTCTAAAAAGCGATGGTCCTGAGGTTTATCGATATTTCTAGAAAAAGGCACCGAATGAGGAATCGATAGAAGTTTAGAAGCTTCATCTAAGGTGTGTGGGATACCTAATGCTTCAAAGATTCCGATAGATACATAAGGGACACCATCTATAATAAGCGTTGGGTAAGGTAGAATCACATTGGCACTGCTTATTTTGCATACACGTGTATTGGGTTCTAGAACCACACGTTTTGTACCAAAGTTAAAATGATATGTATTTTTATCTTGTGTAATAGGCGTAAAAGTGAGCTTACCAAAGTCCTCCAAGGCGATTAAAAGGTTATCATCTTTTGTCAAAAGTGGTGCGCTTGTTGTATAAGGAATATCATTAAGTAAGATGGTATAAGATTGGTCCTCTGCTACAATAGGTGTCACTAGTAATAAAAGCAACAAGAAGATAGATAAGATTTTTTGTTTCATAAAACACCTCCAGCACGGATTATAGCATAAATAGACACAATAAATCAAATTTGGACTAAATTTCAAA
>JBOGBZ010000092.1:0-7345 GCA_051656485.1 Cellulosilyticaceae bacterium | reverse complement strand
CACAGAGATTCGTAAGACCAATCCTACACGTATCATCATGATGTCACCAAGACTCCGTTCAGACGCTGCTTACCTTCATGAACTCAAACTACCAAGTAAGCACAACAATTATATGATGGCTGAGTGGCATTTCTATGCTTCAGGCCCTAGTAAGACCAATGCACGTAAGCTCTGGACTACTGGTACCGAAGCAGAAAAGAATCTCATCCTCGAAAAAATCCAACTCTCATTAGATTGGCAACAAGCTACAAATATCCCTACGTGGGTAGGTGCTTGGATGCCAGGCAACTATAATGATGGCAATGACTATACACTAGCTGAGCAAGTCGTATTCGCTGAGTTTATGACATCTGCTCTTACCGAAGTAGGTATCCCTTTTGCAGTCAACTCAGATACTAAATTCTATGACCGTACCACAAATACTTGGGTTGCTGAGATGCTTCCTGTACGAGATACGATTTATCCTTAACTAAAAAGAAGTACACCATTTTGCTCACGGTGTACTTCTTTTTAGTTGTTGCATTTATTTATCTTCCATAATGATAAGCTCATCCGCATATGGTAATGCACGAATTGCATCACATAGTACATGCCATTCCTTAAGCTTATGATTCTTTCTATTGTGGTAAATATTAATCAGTACTTCGTAGTTCAGCGTACATGTACGAAGTTGATTGTAGCTTGATGGTAAGAACTGAATCATATCATACCAATCTTGTTTGTTTTTTGTCTCTAAGAACTTAAGTCTAAGCTCTTCCATATAGTCAACGATACCTTGCATCTTCTCTCTCGTTGCATCTGTCATTTGATCATGACTGAATTGGTCTATGTCAAATGGTTGTGTATGGATTTTGTGCATTGTACTTGTAGAGTTTGCTACTGTACCTATTTTGTAAGTATCAAACTCCTTCCACCAATAAAGTGGTGCATTGATATCCATAGACACAAAAATTTGTCTGATAAATTTACGATGGTCACTTCCTGCCTTACAAAGCTTTGTTGCAAGTGTCAAATCCTTCTCACCTACTACAAAATTTCCTTCTTCATCATAAAAGCTATCACTCTTATCCCAGCTATTCATAGGATTTCTAGCCCCACGAAGTGCATTCTCTAAGTTCATTACACTTATTTTATCTACAGTTAACATCACTTATCTCCTTCGCCTCTATCTATTAATCCTATTATAAAGCACTTTACACTACTAGACAATCACAACCTCTTTACATCCTTTTTCTTCAGCTACTTGCTTTAAGCCTTCCATTACCCTTGTAGAAGGTGTACTAAAACACTTAGCTTCTTCTCTTACACCAAGTGGACGATACTTAATAAGTTTATAGCGTACATCACTTTCCCCTATCATACTTGCCACCTGCTCCACTGTCTCCTGATTATCAAAAGCTTCTGGTACAACAACTGTCCTTACCTCATAGAGTTTTTTTTGCTCTAGTAAATAGCTCAAGTTTTTGCGTACCACTGCATTGGTTGCACCTATATATTTTATGTGCATACTATCATCCCAAGCTTTGACATCTAGCATTACACCATCTGTCAGTTTGAGAAGCTCGCTCATCTCCTCAAAGTCATTGGACCCATTAGTATCGATATAGCAAGTAAGCCCCATAGCTTTTGCTTTTGTAAATAAATCTATAAGAAATAATTCTTGTAAAGTACATTCACCACCTGATACGGTAATTCCTTGGATGAAACCTTTATAAGGAGCAATGCCCTCTAGAATCTTATCTGCTGTAAGCTTCATGACCTTTGGGCTACTACTACGATGACATGCACCTGTACAAGCATCACATTCTTCACAATGGTCTTTATCCCATACCACTTCTCCATCTTCTTTTTTAAGAATCTGGACTGGACATACACTTACACACTTACCACAGTTTTCACAATGGTTAATAGTCTCTGGGTTATGACAATACATACAGTTAAAATTACAGCCTTGAAGAAAAATTGCTGTCCGATTACCTGGTCCATCTACTGAGCTGAAGGGAATTACTTTATTAATCATGCCTTGTATCATCTTATCTCACCTTTCGTTCAAGTATTCTACCGTTACGTACCTGTCCTTGCCCAAGTACTACTGTATCTTGGAGCGTCGCTTCTCCTTTATCAAGCTTTGCGATCTCACTCTTCTTTACTAGATAACCTGTAATACGAATCACATCGCAATCTGTCCCATAAAGTGAGAAATAACGCATCCCTTCTCTAAAGGAACCTTCTATGATATCTAATATAAACTCTAGATTATTCATCGCATTTTCTTCAAATGGGAAGATATCACCAATGCCTGATGGGAAGTACTTATGAAACTTTACACTTTGCTTCAAGTGTCTCCAAAACTCTGGCTCATCGCCTACTGGTATACGGCACCCTGGACTGATATTCACATCATCACCAATGCCTACCTGAGCATGAAGCAGAAGTCTTTCCCCTGTCACTGTACAGTATGGACTGTGATGTTCCTTTACAAACGCCTCCATAGTATCCATTATGCGTACACCTAGTGCATCTGCTACTTCACTATGCCCAAACTTATCTTCTAGCTCCTCAGCCTTTAGAAGTATATTGACACACTCTGCTAAGCCTACCATTCCAAACATAGATGTAAAGCGGTCTTTTTCTATAAAACCCTCTGTCACTAAGAAGTGAGTCTCAAAGAAAGTGCTCTCTTCTACTAGGTAGCGTATACGCTCCTCTATATAATTTGCCATATGTGTCATTGCTTCTGGTAACTTCACTTCAAAGAAATCTTCTATACTTGTAGCTGTACGTGCAAGCTTTGCAAGGCTCATCCTTACTAATGTATGTGCACCCCCGCCAATGTGTAACCCATTGTAGCAACTTGCTATACCATAATCGCCTAATTCTCTCTTAAACATGCTGTCATTAGCAAAGCTAGGCTTCGCGGTCTTAAGTGCTGTCTTAATGCCTTCTATCGCAAAGTCCTTTGGCGTCTCTTCGCTATACTTAAGGGTAAGGTTTGGTGTAGCATTTTGAAGTTCTCTATCTAACTCAAGTATGATTCTTCCTGCTTTTGTCTCATAAGGACCGATATTTGCATGACAAAACGAATCTGTAATTGTACGGTCTATATGATTTAAGAAAAGCTTGATGGCTAATCTTGCTTCTTCTTCATCTTGTATGAATGGCTCAAGTAGTGTATCTATATTGCCAATATAAACTGGCATCGTCGTAATAGATGGTACATGCTTGTAGAAAATAAGCAGTGTATGGGTCGCTTCCCATATATTAGTCGGTGACTCCAACTGTAAGAACTTACACCCTTCCGTCATAAGTTTCTCATAGTTTGGTAAGATATAACGTGGTCTATAAGGTGCATTCCCTTCGAAAAGGTCACATATAATGCCTGACGCTCTTAATTCCTGTGTACGCTCATCAATCGTTAGCACTTGTATACTATTTTCCGCATGACGTGCTAATGCCACTACTTTTTGTTCAAAAGTCAACGTTTTATCTTGAATAATATTTTCTACCATAAGAGCCTCCTAGCTATCTATTTAAAGTATTTTCTCTATGATAAATCAAATAGTGTCTTATGTAAACTGCTGGCGCGATAATTTAAATCCTCTAGCTTTTTATCTACTCTTTTTTTCTTCGAATATGACAAGACCACACCAGTCATATTTTCCTGTTTCAAATCTTTTTACATAGAGGTCCCCTACTCGAGAAAGTTCTAAGTCATAAGTCAAATACCTTATCTCTCCCCCTTCAGAAAGGATTAAGCCTATTGCTAAATCATCCTTATCATAACCTCTTACAAGGTCTTCAGGAATATAGATGTAGACTTCATCTGCCTTAGATGTTATTTGATATATATCTGTACACATTTTTAACCCTTCTACCCATTCTCTTCTAAATTCCTCTATATCAATTTCTTGCTTCATTTCTCCAATAACTACATCACGCTCTTCTCCTACTGCGTAATAATCAAAATCTTTAGAACCTTGTACTTGTAAATCATAATATATCTCATCATCTTGTTCTATTTGTAAAGCTTCTTTAATATAATATGCATTCTCATAGAGGCACCTATCGGTCCCTTGACTCTTTAAGATGTTATAATAATGTGTATCAACACGATTATAACCTGATGTATCTTTATAGTTCACAAGTAATATAGTCATCTTATCTCTATATTCCTGAAATGTATTTTCTCCCTCTATCAAGCTAAGGTCTGGTCCGTCAATAAATTCTGCAACACAATGAGAGGAACCTTCGTCCAATACTTCCTTCAGATTTGTCCCATCATAATAAGTCTCTACAAGCCCTACCTTGTTTGATTCATCTACAAAAAACCTTTCATATGTTTCATAGCTACCGTAGTCAAGTCCCACTCGATAAGGTTCTACACCTAACTCATCCTCTATCAACCACTCTACATCTTTTTGAATATCTTGCCTTTGATAATTATCACGTCCTTCAGTAGTTTCTTTCCCACCACTTATACGCACTAGAAATTTCCGCTCCTTATATTTCATTTGCACAACTACGCCACTTCTAGGGACTTCCCTCCATCCATTCCACATTGTATCCTCCTGAGCCCCTAATATCTTCGGTTTAAATCCATACTTTTCTTTAATATAGTTCGTAGCATTTATTTTTGCTTGTTGCGTATATTGTTTTGCTAATGCTTTTTCTTCTTTTGTATAACACCCTGTTAGTAGCACACATAGTAGACATATTAAACTAATCATAGCTTTTCTCATCTACAAAACTCCTTTTTTAAATTTCAGAATAATCTAATTATATATTATCTCACAAAAAAAGAATAGGCTTATATTCCAAGGGGGGAATGCCTATCCTTCTCTTATCTATCTAGTTTGCTGCATAGTAACAACGCTTTGGTGAGCTGATTGCTTCATCTGCTTTTAATACTTTGATTGCTTTATCTACTTCTTTTTTGTCGATCTCTAATGCTTCAGCAATCTCGCCAGCCTTCATTGGCTCTGCTTTGTCTTGAAGTAATGATAATACTTTTTCTTTTGCTTCCATATTGATGACCTCCTAGGTACTTTTTCTTATAGGTCTATTATAACCAAGTACCCAAAACTTTTCAATAATTATTTTCCATTAATAATTATTTTCATGTCACCTTCTAATAATCAATCTTACGCTTAAATATCGATACGACACTTCTTGTATAACCTTGCCCTTGGTTAGTAGTAAAGCTACTCACTAGCTCCCAGCCTACCTGCCCAAGTCTATTTAATTCATTTTGGAAGTCAGTACCTTCTATCTTCCCGCCCATAAATCCCTTGGTGTCGTACACATAGGTGTAATACTCAAATTTCTCCATATACTATCTCCCTCTATCTTTCATCTATAAAAATAGCTTTTTAATCTCTTCGTATTTTTCCTGGGTAATGAGTGCGTCTTGTTTAAGGTCTTTAAACTTAACGACATAGGTCCATCTACCATAAGGTGAAATCTTTGTAATCTGAGAAAGATTGATGATATAGGACTTATGGCTACGTATGAATTGGTCTTTATCTAGCTTCTCCTCAACCTCAGTCAATGTAGCTGAGGTTGTAAAGGAATCTTTAGCCGTATAAATCACCGTGCTCTTATCTTCACGCTGAACCAGTATGATATCTTTGATATCTACAAAGCTCATACTTTCCTTACCTTTTACCAAGAGCTTTTCTAGCCCTTTTTCATAACGGACAATGCGATCCATCTCCTGAGTATCTGCTGGTTTATGGAGGTCTTTGATACGTTCTAGTGTATGGTTCATACGTTCTACATTGAAAGGTTTTACGAGGTAATCAAAGGCGTAGACCTCAAAGGCAGTAGACATATACTCTGCATGTGCTGTGGCAAAGATAATCTTCGTCTTTGGCTCGATATCTGCTATGATTTTTGCACACTCGATGCCACTACCTCCTTTTAGTTCTACGTCTAGGAAGATGACATCAGGCTTAAGCTTGGTGAAGGCCTTGATAGCATCGGTCATATTATCACATTCATCTACGACCTCGAAGCCCTCCTGCTTCTGTATGATTTTTTTCATTAACGTACGTATACCTACTTCATCTTCTACTAATAAAACCTTAATGTCCATTAAATACGCCCCATTCTGTTCCTTCTTTTTCGACTTACTGGAGGGCCTAGTATCTCTGATAAGATGATTCCCTCTTTTAGTTTCTGCTGACTCATCGCTAAGTCTCTCGTTGTCATTGTTTGTGTTACCACTTTCTGTGTACTGTATGCCTTAGGCCCTACATTACTTGTGGCTTGCTTTTGTTTTGGTTTTTCGAGTTTTTTTCTTTTAGCCACTCTAGGCATCTCTGCCTGTTCTTCTACTTCTTCCTGGCTTGTATCTTCATTATAGGATTCCCTATTTTTTAATGAGTTATCATTCACCATACTATTTGATGAGTTTTTAACCGCTTTTCTGATGCCTTTTACTGCTTCATCCAAGTCTGATACATCTATTATATCACCTAGTAGATCAAGCATTATATCCATCATCTTTGCTGCCTCCTATTGGTGCATTACCTACGTTTGCACCTGATAGTGATTGACGCATTCTTGTATCTGCTACTACATTTTGCATATCATAATAGTCCATAACACCTAATTTGCCTTCTTTTAAAGCATGCGCCATAGCCTTTGGTACTTCTGCTTCTGCTGCCACAACTTCTGCACGCATCTCTTGCTCTTTGGCAACAGCCATTGCTCTTCTTTCTTCCGCTTTTGCTTGGGCGATATTCTTATCTGCTTCAGCTTGAAGCGTTTGAAGGTGTGCACCGATATTACGTCCTACATCAATATCAGCGATATCAATAGATAAGATTTCAAATGCTGTACCTGAATCTAGACCTTTACTTAATACCATCTTAGAAATATTGTCTGGGTTCTCAAGCACACTCTTATGACTTTGAGAAGAACCTACTGTTGTAACGATACCTTCACCGATTCTTGCAAGTACTGTGGCTTCGCCAGCACCACCGACTAATCTTTCAAGGTCTGCACGTACTGTAACTCTTGCTTTAACTAAAAGTTCAATACCGTCTTTTGCTACTGCTGATACATTTTTTGTTTCGATAACTTTTGGATTAACACTCATTTTTACTGCTTCTAATACATCACGACCTGCAAGGTCGATAGCTGCTGCTTTTTCAAAAGGAAGATCAATGCCTGCACGCTCTGCTGCAATGATTGCATTAACAACTGTATCTACATTACCACCTGCAAGGTAGTGTGCTTCAAGTTGATTAACGTTAAGACCTGTACCTGCTTTTGTAGACTTGATAAGTGGTAATACGATTTTGCTTGGTGTAACACGACGAAGTCTCATACCGATAAGGTT
>JBOGBZ010000091.1:0-2388 GCA_051656485.1 Cellulosilyticaceae bacterium | reverse complement strand
AGCTACTCTTACACTTCTCAAAGCCTCTTCCTTTTAGAATTTCATAGCACTTATAAAGCATTGCCAATGGCACGCCACCTCCCTGGTATTGTGGAAGCACTCCCCACTCCACAATCTTAAAGGTCTTTACTTTTTTTCGATTCCATTTCGTCTTAAGGTAGGTCTTAAGTCCTAAGGTTTCTCCCTGCATCATGACTTCTCCCCAGTCTGGATACCACATCATAAACCCTATCGGTTGCCCCTGATGTTGGATAAAAATCAAGGACTGCTTGTCCATAAAATACTTTAACGACTTGAAAAGTTCTTTATCCTCCTCTACTGTACGTGGAAAATAAAAAGGATGGTCTACAAAACACTTATTATTAAGCGACGTATACAGTGCCACATCTTCTTCAAATGATTTACCACTCATAAAATGATAGGTAAATCCTTCTGTAAGAGACTTGCATCTTGTCTCACTATAAGGTAGTACAGGCTCCCACTTCGTTTGGTAAGTAGTCAAACCTACCGCTTCAAGCCCCATCGCTTCCAAATCCTGTACATAATATGGCTTAGAATATGTACTCCCAAAAGTTGGCTGATGCATAGGGTCTACCGAAATCCCTAATCCATAATTCACATGACCGTTGAGGCCTACTACCACTTCACTAGCCCCTTCTTGCTTCGCTAAAGTCACAGCTTCCCAAAGAATCTCCTGTGCGATATATGGATGCGGCGTGTATTCCATAAAAGCTACCTGTACCACATCCTTATAACTCTCATGGATGAGGTACATCACAACGCCCACGCACTTCTCCTCTTCTTTGATAAGGTATGCCCACTTCTTTAACTTCTTACTAAATGCACTTGTCTCCCCCAATATTTCTTTAATAATCGGCGTATTATAATCTCTATAAAAAGGGTCCCCTTTATAAAGCGTCTTCACAAAATTGATGTATGCCTTATCTTGCTCTTCCGTTATTACTTTTTCAAATTTCATATTTTATCCCTTTTTGTTTTTGTTTTAACTTTATTTCAATTATATACTATATTTTATACTTTCACAAAGTCACAAAATAACAAAAGTCTGCTGCCTAATAGCTAAGGGGCCATTGCAACATTGTGCAACAGCCCCTTTCTTTCTATTTCTTATTAGTCATCCCACTCTTCGTCATCGTCATCATCGTCATGGTCGTCGTCATGGTCATCATCTAACTTTTCTTTATCTACATCGAGAATTTTTCCTGTCTTAGCATCCACTTCGAATTCGTATTCAAACTTTCCGTCTACGCCTTCCACTTCATAGATGTATCTACCATCCTCTTTGTCTAGCTCGATATCAATAATGGTTACTTTTTTGTATTGTGGCATTTTATTAATGATTGCAATGATTTCTTCCTTTGTAAGCAGCTTATTTTCATCTGGCTTCTCTGGTTCTACTGGCTTTTCAGTTTCATTCTTAGGGTATGCATACACTGCTTTTACTGCCTTTGTCTCTGTATCTACAATCACTTGTAGTGTCATATCTGCATTTTCTACGACTGCGCGGTATGCCCATAAAAGCTTAAACTCTCCAAGTTGTGTTGTTTCTTTTACCTTGCTATCTTTTAGCAAACTCACTGCTTGTATTTCTGCTTCTTTTACTGTTACAACTGGTGTGTAGTTAGGATTCTTATGGAATAAGTTCTTTACTTTCATCCCTACAAAAGTCGTATCTTCTGCTGAGATTTTTACTATTTGCTCTACATTAGCATCTACTATGCTCACAATCTCCATCATTTTGTATGTGTAAGTTACTTCATAATGATGCTTACCTTTGCCATCTACTAGTTTTGTCTCTACATGAGTTGATGCTTTTGGCATAAACGTCTGTACCATAGCTGTTGCCTGATCTTTTGTAAGTTTCACACCTTCTGGAAGTGTCTCTGGTTTTACTGGAATACCTGGTTTCACTGGCTGTACTGGTCTAAACCCTGGCACTTCCTGCCCTGTTGGTGGCTTTACTGGTTTTGTGTAATCTCCTGGTGCTGCATAGACAGTTGCTCCTGAGATAGCAAGTGCCATCATCCCACATACTAATTGCTTAAGTTTCATCGTTTATTCCTCCATTTATTTTAGTTTTTGTTGACTCTACTTATAAATACAAGTACATATTTATTTTTAGGTACCTTTTTACAAATTTTAATTAGAATTTATTTAGGTATGATATTTTTTTGTTTGCTCATACTAATGGAGTAACATTCACTTCATTTTCTAGGAGGTATGTATCATGAACCCAACCAAAAATACAAACACACATGCTGCTGATTGTGAGAATGTATCTACCGAAGGTACACAGTACTTTCATGATAAGGCATTAAAATCTGCCACCAATAACCAATGGGTAAGTAATATCAGTGATGAAGGTAC
>JBOGBZ010000090.1:0-2766 GCA_051656485.1 Cellulosilyticaceae bacterium | reverse complement strand
TCTTTTTAGTAAAATACGGCGAACTCGCTATTAAAGGTAAAAACCGTTACCTATTCGAAAATAGACTTGTGGACACCATTAGAAAAAATGTAAAAACAATTGGGAAATTCCAAGTAAAAAAAGAGCAGGGACGTATCACCGTGGAGCCAGAAGATGACTCTGTAGACGTACAATTAGTTATTGACCGTCTCACACGTATTTTTGGTATTATTGGTGTAGCTTACGGAACAAAAAGTGAAGAGGTAACCATAGAAGCTGTTGAAAAGCTTGCATTAGCACATATGCAAAAAGCATGTGAAGGCAGAGGGCTGACTACTTTTAAAGTAGAGACAAAACGTGCAGACAAGCGTTTCCCAATGCAGTCTATGGAAGTGAGCGCACATATCGGTGGCTTCCTACTGGATGCAATGCCAGACCAATTAAAGGTAGATGTACGTAACCCAGAAGTTACTTTACGTGTCGAATTACGTAATGGTAGTTATGTGTATTCAACAACTTACCCAGCAGCAGGTGGTATGCCTTACGGTACAAACGGTAAATCAACTTTACTTTTATCTGGAGGCATTGATAGCCCAGTAGCAGGATGGATGATCGCGAAGCGTGGTGTAGAAGTAGACGCTGTTTATTTCCATAGCCCACCATACACAAGTGAACGTGCAACACAAAAAGTAATTGATTTAGCGAAAAAAGTAGCAGTCTATACAGGAACAATGAAAGTACACGTGGTACCATTCACAGATATTCAGATGGCAATCTATGAAAAATGCCCACATGAGCAATTAACAATCATTATGAGACGTATTATGATGGAGATTGCACAGCGTATTGCTGTATCAAATGGTAGCATGGGACTTATCACAGGAGAAAGTATCGGACAGGTAGCGAGTCAGACAATGCATGGTCTTGTTTGTACAGATGCTGTTGCTAGAATGCCTGTATTTAGACCACTTATCGGATTTGACAAAGAAGAAATTATACGTATTGCAAAGCGTATTGACACATTTGAAACATCCATTTTACCATATGAAGATTGTTGTACAATCTTTGTGCCAAAACATCCAGAAACAAAACCAAGAAAAGATTATATCGAACGTTCAGAGACAGCGCTTGAAGACTGTATCGAAGAAATGATGCAAACAGCGATTGATACAATGGAAGTTGTTCGCGTGTAAATAAAAAAGTCTACTTAATTTTAAGTAGACCTTTTAATCTATATGGGCAATATTATTTACAAATAAAATCTTTTAAGTGCATCATGAGTAGGCTTGCAGATTCATCACTATGAATATCGAGCTGAATAGGTTGACTGAGATCTAAGCTGAAAATGCCCATAATGGATTTGGCATCGATCACATAACGACCTGATGTAAGATCAAAATCGCCATCATATTTACTAATGAGGTTAACAAATTGCTTAACCTTATCAATGGAATTTAAAGATATTGTTATAGAAGTCATTGACTAATCCTCCTTTAGCTATTAATTGTATCATATAGTCCAAAAAAGGGATTGTCAACATGAAAGAGGTGTAACCATGAAAAAAACCGCAGCTTTTTATACACTAGGATGTCCTAAAGTTCAGCTTCATATGATTTGCTCTATCCGTTGAGTCCCATATTCTAGGCCTATGGGAAATTATGATGACTCTCTATCATTTTTAGATTGAGTATTTAAAATATAAATTGTTGCAACAGAATTACCACTACGAGAGATAAGTCCGCGTTGGATGAACTCCTCAAGGAGACGTCCACAACTGGATCTACTAAGACCGGTTAATTCTCGTATATCTTTATTCGTCACCTCTTCATGTAACTTCATATAGCGTAAAAGCTTATCCTCGTACTTGGCATACATCAACGTGCCAACAGGAGTGATAGGCTTTTCTTTATATGCAAAGGTATGTTCAAGGCCGTTCCTGAAGGTAATAGATATAATTTTTTTATCTTCTACCTGTATACGTTCAATGACCGCTTGCATAAACGCATGGATAAGGTCTGCATCGATAGATGCTACGACATCCCTGTAATTAATGTGGCGCTTCTTTGTAAGCTCCTGTGTCATCAAGAAATAGCTTGCTTGAGTAGTCCAGGATAAATCCGCGACTGGTTCTACAGATACTTGCTTTTTCTGTAACTCGTGTATCCTTTCATCAATTTGTGTAAGCTGAGCCGTTATATCACGCTTCTTAAAGATAAAATCTTTTTCGGCCATAGACTCTGAAGAGAAGAGGTATAAATCTTGTAACCTCTGAAGAGCTGTATCGTATTTCTTTTTATTGGCCTTAAGATCTTCAAGTTCCATATCAACTGCTGAGGGAAGATGCTCTTTTACTTCAGGCTTATCAAAATCCTCATCTTCAAATCCCTGTGCAAAGCAAAGGTACGTCTTTTCCAGTGACTTCTTATCTATACCTGCTACTTGGGTAAAGGCTTCACCACGTAAGAGCATCCGTTCAACATCACGTAAAGTATGTTTGCTCGTGATCCGTTCCTGAAGGTGAATGAAGTTCGCAATATAATTAAGCATGAAGGGGAGTAGTGTGATGTCACTTATAAAGTTACTGCACAGCTTCCCTTGTTGCTTGTAGCACACATACCTACTAGGCCTATAACCATCCTTGCGCTTGTTATCAAGACCTCCCCAAAAGCGGGTGCCACACTTGTTACAGTAGATAAGTCCTGAGAAAATATGTGTGTTCACATTTTCACGGTGTGACTGACTATCCCCTTTAAAGTTATTCTCAAGAATGCACTGGACTTTGTTATA
>JBOGBZ010000089.1:0-17880 GCA_051656485.1 Cellulosilyticaceae bacterium | reverse complement strand
CTTCTTTTGTCTCTGTTTCTACTTTTTCATCTTTTGGTAAGATAAGGTTTAAAGTAGATGCTACTAAGAATGCTACAATGATTCCGCTTTGTGCAAAAAGAAGAGATACTGTCTTTGGTAAATGTGCAAGTGCTTCTGGTACATTCCCTAAGCCTAACCCAAGACCTAATGCGATCGCTACGATCATACCATTTCTACCACTCATATCTTGCTTAAATACAAGTTGCATACCACTTACAGCAATCATCGCAAACATAATAACTGTCGCACCACCAAGTACTGACTGAGGTGTAGCTGCTACGATCGCACCTAATTTAGGGAAGAACCCTGCAAGAATAAGGAATACCGCACCTGTCATAATCGCAAAACGGTTTACAACTTTTGTCATGCTTACAAGCCCTACGTTTTGGCTAAATGATGTGTTTGGAAGAACACCAAACGCTGATGCAATAGCACTACCAACACCATCTGCTAATACACTACCTGCTAATTCTTTATCTGTTGCTTCACGATCTAAACCACCCATTGTAATACCCGATACATCCCCTACAGTCTCAACTGCTGTTGCGATATACATGATACACATTGGAATGATAACTTCTAATCTAAATTCAAAAGGAAATAGGAAAGGTTGTGGCAAGCTCACCCACCCAGCTTGTGCTACACCTGTAAAGTCTACTTTCCCCATAAACATCGCTACAATATATCCTGCTACAATCCCTATAAGAATAGCTGATACACTTGTGAAACCTTTTGTGAACTGCTTAAGTCCAATAATAATGATCATAACTAAGAAGCCTAAGAATAAGTTTTCTAATGAACCAAAATCCTTTGCTCCTATACCACCTGCAAAGAACTTAATCCCTGTTGGAATAAGTGAAAAACCAATAGCCATAACAACTGTCCCCGTAACAATCGGTGGGAAGAACTTCTTAAGTGGCTTGATGAAGAATCCTAATACAATTTCTAGTAGCGCTCCTATTAAAGATGCTCCCATAATCGCCCCATAACCATATGTACCTGCTGCTGCTTGAACTGTTGGCAAAAATCCTGAGCTTGTCCCCATAACAATTGGAAGTCCTGCCCCTACTTTCCATATTGGATAAAGCTGAATAAGTGTCACAAGACCTGCAATGAACATTGCATTTTGCATTAAAATTGCTTTTTGCGCACTTTCCATTTGAAGCATACCGCATACGATAATAAGTGGTGATACATTTCCTACGAACATTGCAAGCACATGTTGCATACCTAGTGGTATCGCTTGCTTTAATGGTACTGTCCCATCTAATTCATAAATAGTTCCCTTTTTCATATTAAATACCCCCTCGCTTTTTTCAACTGTAGTATATCATACACTTTTTAATTTGTGAACATTTTTTTAGAATTATTTTTTATAGTTCGGTTTTTGCTTGTATTTTTTTATCCCCTTTTTTCATGTTCGTCATATATTAGTTATATACTAATTTTATCTGAGGTGATTTTTTATGAATACGATTCCTATTACAAATCTTTCTGCAGCTATCTCTTTAGGCAATGAATATTCACTCACTATTACTGAGCCTGAGTCTCCAAACTGTAGTTGGGAGATAGCTTTTCCATCTGGTCTCATTCTTTTAGAGATAATTAAATCTTCAAATACTACACCTAAATCTACATCTTGGATCTTCAAAGCAACTCATTCTGGAAACTATACACTTACCTTTAATTATCGTAAACGCTGCTGTGGTCGACCCATCTTAAAAACGCAAGTCTATACTATTACCGTACGTTAACTCGCTTTCAGAAAAAAAGTGACTTAGATTTTTTATCTAAGTCACTTTTTTGTTATTATCTTGGTTGTGGTCTGTTTCCACAGCAACATGGACGTGGTCTGCATCCACAGCCTGATTGTGGTCTACATCCGCCACAGCATGGTTGTGGTCTACATCCGCCACATCCACAGCCATTTTCTTCAGCTTCTTCACAACTTGCTTCCGCTTCAGCGATAAGCACTTGTAAGCTATTTACATAGCGTTCTACTTCTTCTAATTCTGTTGCTAAAGCTTTTGCATTGTGTTTAAGTTGCTCAAGTGCTCTTTCACATGGTTTAGGTCTATGACATCCGCCACATCCTTGATTACATCCGCAACCTTGATTACACCCTGATCCTTGATTACATCCACATGCCATATTAAATTTCCCCCTTAGATAAGTTTAATATTTAAGTAAGTACGCCTTACTCACTATATCTTATGCTTACATTGTCAAAAGGGGACTCTTTTAGGCGTTTTTTATATCATTATGTCGATTTTCATTTCATTTACATCATTGTCATTTTGAAACTCTAGGAATTTTTCTCTTTCGATGACCATTCCATATGGAAACTGTGCGAAGAATATCTGCTCTAAAGCTCCTTCTTTACCCAGTTCTTCATACTTTTGTCTCGCTTGATCCATCTGGCTATCTAGTATCACATAGTAAGTATTTACATGTTTCATCGTCTTACTAATCTCACCTGTCTCAAGACGTTTCAACGTCGTCTCATTAGTCATATCCATCATAATCTCTACGACTAATAAAGTACCCATATCATTTTGTAGAATCTCACGGATACGTTCCTTTACTTCTGCTGAATCTTCTTGGTAACGTTTAACTAACGCTGTAAGATTCGGCATCTGCATTTCTTCACCTGCTGCATTTTGGAATACTACGTTATTCTCTTTTAGTATAAGTTGATCGATCATCTTGTCCTCCTTAGTGCTATCATTGATTCACCTTATTATACCCGCTCTAAGCCTTTCGTACTATCCCTAATCCATCATGCTTAGAAAAGTGATGTATGCTCTTTCTTAAGCTTCTGCTGGAAAGCGAGCTCCACTTCAGGCAAGTATGCTTCTTTCTTTACACGCTTCGTATGATACAGATAAAAAATGATTTGGCGTATAGCGATTGGTAAGGTTAGCATCATCAGAAGAATACTGATACTTTGAAGTCCTCCTAAAATCTCATTCTGAATCATCCCTTGCCCAAGTAAAGTCATCCCTCCTTGCAGTACCATCACAGAGGCAACTGCTAGCATACATAGTGTTTCCACGAAACTTTCGAAGCCCAGTTCCTCTACATAAGTGACCACATTTACCGGTTCTTCCGGCTCACACACTTGTAGTTCGCCTTCTTCATCAGTCTTTTGTCTATGCTTTTGCCAGTAGCGTTTAAAGGAAGTCGCAGGTGCGATGCTTTGTATGACTACACTTCCTATAATGAGTAATAAAATAAAAACAAGTGTCGTTACATTAAGGTATCCCAGCATATTGTAGTGCTCAGGATAAGCGCCATACAGTATGCTATTAAAAGTCACACTTATAAAAAGTACACTCGTCCAGTAGATAAGCTTACTCACTTCTAATCGCATCCGTTTCTTTAAGCGATGCTGTAGCTTAAAGATGCCTAATGCAATGATGAGTAGAATACATTGTGTGATAAACATCATGCCATTTCCCCCTCTCCTTCTAATGGATGCATCATTTCTAATTGTTCTAGATACATCTGACTGTCTCCTAAGCTTTCCAGCTTCTGATTCGCCCAGATGACACACTTTGTCTTTAAGAATACGTATTTCTTATGAGCAATCACTTCGTCTTTTTCCTGAATTTCGATATCTTCTCCCTTGAGGATCGTCGCTAGATTCATCTGACAAAGTACAGCGATTAGCCCTTGATGTTTATCTAACGCTTCTAACGGTGCCCACATAGCGTAGCCACTTTCCATCGTCTCTGATACGATTTTAAAGCTGCCTAAAAATGCTGCTAACACTTGCTGTGCTACGAGGATTTTTTCTTTACGTCCTACACCAGTTGTATGTGCAAGTAAGTGTGACATAATGAGTCCCTCCATCGCATCCTTAGAACCACCTATTAACTCTTTGTTTTTCTTCGCTAGCAGTGGAGTCTTTTCTCTCCCTTCCATCAATGCAAACATAAGTGTAAGTCCATCTATAAGTACCGCAAAGCTTAGGCAGAACCATGCCATCGCCATACCGTCACCAGCGCTTAGTAGTTTCTTGATAGGTAGGACATATAAGTTATGCATCACATACTCATCTGTGGTTAGATCGATCTTTTCCTTTACGACACTCATGCCATTTAGAAGAAAGGCTGCATCACCTATCTCACGTTGCATAAGCACATAAAGCTGCATGGCATCTTCTTCTAAGAGCACCTGATTACCTGCTATCTGAAATACTTGATTCTCTAGTTCAGCTGAACTCTTCATCAGCGTGCCTTCTTTGCCTTGGATTAAGAAAAAGTGATTAAGATCTTCTTTAAAAGATGCTAAACCTTCTGTCTTACCTAATGCTTGCACCTGTGTATAAGCTTGAGTCAAAAGTGTGCTAACGACTTCTTTTTCCCCTTCTCCTGTCACGATATACTGGATGATGTAATCCTGTACTTTCATTAAGCGCTCTTCTACTGTAAGCTCTGTATTTTCAGCACCTACTAGTTGATACATAGAGGCTACCAACTTCTCGATTTGCATCTGGATAGTCTTGGTCTCTCCACTTTCTTTTGTAAAGGCTTCCTTAGTCTTTCCACCTAGTACACGACTTACCTCCTGGTCATACAGTTCTTTCTTAAGTGCTGCATCTTGCTTCGTTGTATCTGTAATCATATTGCCAACAGCTGCATTATACTTCGCCATATCTGCATAATACTGATCTAGATTATCTCCATACTGACTCATCTGCGGTTTCTTCAGTGCATTAGTCTGTGCATTCAGCTTACCTGTATCCACCTTAATCTTATTTAGTTGTTGTTCTAATTTTTCATTAGCTTCTACTTCTTGGGTGAGTGACGTATAGCTTGTGCCGATAGTTTGCATCAGCTGAAAAGTATACGCTTTCATCTGGCTACTATTTTCATCCACTGCCAACTGATACCTATCGGTCAATTTGGTATAAATACGTTCATAACGCTCCTGTAAATACCCGATAGGTGAATGAATATGGTTATAGATACCTACATACGAAAAGTACGTGGAGCACAAAGTCGCCATCCCTAGTATAAGGATAAGAAAGGGCTTGAAGTGCTTACGTATCGTATGACTCATACAGAAGACAATGAGCTGTATAGAGAAGGCAAAAAGAAAAGGTGCACTCATCCCCACTGGAAGATTCACGCCACCAAAGTATACTTTACTCCCTTCATAAGTCGTCGCTAGTGATATAAGCTGTAAAAATGCCGTCACGATAACAATAAGCCACGCCATCGTTTGATGATTAAAAAGGATATCTGTGCCTCGCTGTTCTGTGCCATGAAGCATACATTGATAAAAGCGCTGCTCTTTATTAAGCTGGTAGCGCTGATACCTTTTCCTTACATTGTGTTTTAGTTTATTTATCATATGATCCCTCATTACTTTTATGTTTTAGCTTTATTATAAAAACTAATTCTTACTAACTCATTAAAGAAAAACTTAAGATTTCTTAAGCTTTGGCATTTTCTTCTTAAGATTTAGGCATAAAAAAACCGTCTCGTATTAGACGGCTTCTGTAAGCGTGGCTGTTTCCTTCTTTTTGAAAGCATAGAGCCAATCGGATTTGAGATAATAAATTAAAAACGTCACAGAACTTAAGAACCATGTGAGTGGATATGCCCAGAAAATCACTTGGATGTGTGGGACAAGTTTCGTCGCAATGGTAATATAGCTTACACGTATCAGACACCAGCATACAAGCATAACAATCATCGGAATGATTGACTTGCCCGCTCCTCTTAAAATCCCTGCCATACAATGTGAGAAGGCTAGTAAGCAGAAGAAAAGTGATACTGTTCGCGCTTGAAGTGTCCCATATGCAATGACCTGTGGGTCACTGTTAAATAAAGCAATCATCTTTGGTGCCAACATAAAGAAGATAAAGCCTATACTTTCAGCGATGCACGTGGATGCAGCTATACCAAAGTAAGTCCCCTTCTTTGCACGTTCGTATTGCCCAGCCCCTAAATTCTGGCTGATAAAGACAGTCATCGCCATAGCAAAGCTCGTAATTGGTATAAATACAAAACCTTCAATCTTGGCATAAGACCCACATCCTGCTACTGCAATGGCACCAAAAGCATTGATATTAGACTGTACCACCACATTGGCAAGGCCTATCACTGAATTTTGCACCCCTGATGGGATACCCATCTGTAAGATTTGCTTTAGCATATCTTTATGAATGCCCAGCTTCTTAAAGCTTACACGGTAAACTTCATGGGTACACATAAGATGTCTAAATGCTAAGAGCATACTCACACCTTGTGCAATAACTGTCGCAAGTGCAGCACCACCTATACCTAAGTTAAATACCACCACAAATAAAAGGTCGAGTACCACATTCACAATAGATGAAGTAATGAGGAAAAATAAAGGCCTCTTGCTATCCCCCACCGCTTGAAAAATACCATTTGCTACATTGTACATGACGATGGTTAGTACCCCATTAAAGTAGATACGTACATAAGTCGATGCATTGACAAATACCTCTGGCGGTGTCCCCATAAGTTTCAGAATCTGCGGCACCAGTATACTCCCTAATATAGTCAGCGTTATCCCCGCTATCAGACCAAAAGTAATCGCTGTATGGATAGCCTTCTGCATCTCTTCTATTTCTCCTGCTCCAAAGTACCTTGAGATGACAACTCCAGCACCTGCGAAGATCCCCCCCACAAGTCCTACCAATAAAAAGATAAGCGAACCTGTGGAACTAATGGCTCCTAACGCTTCTTTCCCTAAAAAATTACCGACTATAAGGGAATCCACAACATTGTAAAGTTGCTGAAAAAGATTTCCCCAAAAAATCGGTAATGCAAACATAATTATTTTCTTATAAATAGATCCCTCAGTCATCAATACTGCATTTGATCGCATCGCTTGCTCCCTCCCTCTAGTAACAAATGCTTTTTATACTAATATTTAATTATATTCCTTTATTTGTTTTTTTCAACTATTATTTGGATTTTTCGGGTCAAAAAAAGCTATACCCTCATCGGATATAGCTTTTACAATTTTAGTATTTAACAGATTCTAAACATAGTGCTTTTGGCTTTGCTAAGCACTGTGCTTCACCTTTTTTCTCTTCTTCTAGACGTCTCTTTACTTCTGCTACTGATAATTCGCCTTTACCTACTTCAAGAAGCACACCTACGATAAATCTTGGCATATGCCATAAGAAGTCATTAGCTTCTAAAGTAATCTTCACAGTATCTCCGTCTCTTGTCACATGCACTTTCTTAAGGTCACGTACAGTTGACTTGCTCCCTGCTTTAACACTTGTAAAGCTTTGGAAGTCATGCTTACCTTCGAGTACTTTTGCTACTTCTTTCATTTTCGTTTCATCGAGCTTCTCTTCTAGATGGTAAGTGTACTTACGATTGAATACATCTCTCTGTGCACCATTATTGATGGTGTACACATAAGTCTTTGACTTCACATTGTATCTCGCATGGAAGCGCTCATCGACTTCTTCTACTGCTTTTACGACGATGTCTTCTGGTAAGAATGTGTATAAGTAGTCTTGGATAAGCACGATGCTTAAAGTACACTCTGTCTTGAAATTAGCTACATAATTTTCAGCATGGACACCTACATCTGTACGTTCCGCTCCGATGACTTCTATCGGTTCTTCTGCCATTTTAGTCAATACTGCTTCAAGTTTTCCCTGTATCGTCAGATCATTATCTTCTTGTCTTTGCCAACCTTTATAACGACTTCCATCGTATTGAATGATTAATTTTATGTTTCTCATGTTCCACCTTTTATCTCTCTTGTTATTCAGTCATCTTTTATTATAGCCTGTATGGTCAAGCCTTAGTCTTTTTTAACGCCAGTTTTCTACTGCCTTTAAATAATACGTAATTAGCTTTGGATGCGCGAGTGTGTTACTTTCTATCAAATCTAAATCTAGCTTCTGATCTTCAGCAAATCCAAAGAGATTTGGCAGCACTTCTTCATTGAGAAACTTGGTAGGTTTCTCTACTTTAAGCACTTCTTTGTCAACTTGCTGCTTCGTCACAAGTTGGAAACCCCAATCCCCAAAGGTAGGGACTTGTACATGGTACGGCTCTACGAAAAAGCTTTCTTCTTTAAGCGTCTTATACACACACCAAAAAGCTTCCTTCGCATAGTAAGGACTGGTAGCTTGGATACTCATGGCACCAGTAGGACTTAATTTATTGCCGCACAAACGATAAAACACATTGGTATACAGCTTATTAAGCCCCTCGTCATTAGGATCTGGCAAGTCCACTAAGATAACGTCATAAACTTCTGATGTCTCTTCTAAGAATTTGAAGGCATCCTCATACACACAGGTTACTTTCTCATTCAGTAATGCCCCTTCATTAAGTGCTACGATTTCATGATGTGTAGAAGATAACGCCACCATCTCCTCATCCAAATCCACAAGGGTAACCTCCTCCACACTTTCATACTTAAGCACTTCCCTAATAGCAAGCCCATCTCCTCCACCTAATATAAGCACCTTCTTTGGCTCCTTCGCTACTGACATAGGGATATGCACCAAGCTTTCATGGTAGCGATACTCATCTATGGATGAAAACTGTATATTCCCATTAATAAAAAGCCTTACATCATCCTTGTGCTTCGTCATCACTAAGTACTGATAAGGTGTCTGTTCTTTATAGATAATGTGGTCTCGATACATGCCATCCTCTATCTGATTGGCTACATTTTCTGAGAAGAGTGCTGCTAATATCATACCAATTAGCGTGATGATACCTATCCATTTCACACCACTAAAAAAACGAATGTGACTACGATACTTAAAGATAATAAAAAGTGCAATCACAACATTCAAAGTTCCCACTAAAGCTGCTGTTGTAAAGTAGCCATACTGTGGAAGAAGAAAAAGTGGAAAAGCGATAGACCCTACTAAACCACCTATGTAATCAAAGCTAAACAAATGGGAGATGGTCATGCGTAAATCCTTGGTATTCTCCTCTATAATGCGCGTCAAAAGCGGTATCTCTAAGCCAACTAGCGTTCCGATAGCAAGTATCTCTCCATACATTACTAATGTGTAGACGTCTAAGTAACTATACGCCATAAACAGTAAGAAGGAACTCACCCCACCTAATAATCCCACGCCTAACTCTACCCATACAAACCAATCAAACAAATGCTTCTTGATATACTTTGATAAATAAGAACCTATACCCATCGCACTCATATAAAGTCCTATAGTAATGGAGAACTGCTTAATACTATCCCCTACTAAGTAGGCACTTACCGAACTAATCAGCACTTCGTAAATAATGGAACATCCTGATATCACAAGGGTTGTCAACATCAGCCACTTATATTCAAATGTCTTTTCATTATGCATCCTTCTACACTCCTCTTCAACTCAAAAAAGTGGCAAATGCCACTTTTTAATAAATCACACCACTAATTACGATTCCTAATCCTATGAAAAATCCCATTACCATAAGCCCCGCAGCTGGGTTTCCTTCACCGATCTCTTTATTTAAGTCATACTTACGTTTAAAGCCTCTATGACATAAGTACCCTACCATAAAGCAGATGATACCCATAGCAAAATAAATAACGGTGCTACCAACACCTACTAAGAACGTCTCTACCTGTTCTGTCACCGTCTTACTTATCACTGCACTTTTCAAGATGATCCCTACACCGATAGAGATTCCAGCTGAAATATAACCTACAGCTACATTGCGCTTCTTGATCTCTTCTGCGAAGTTGCACGGAATCACTGCATCTACTAAGAAAATTCCTACTTGCATCAGTATGGCGCCTATTGCCGAATAAATCACTACACCTATTAAGTCTTGCATCCCTATTCCCCCTTATTTTCCCGAACTCGTGCCGCCACCGGACGAGTTTCTCGTATTGACACTTCTTTGCCTTACACTAGCTACATAGCCACTGTAATCTTTGGTACCTGTACCCATGTTGTAGTCATCTGTATAATTACTATAACTATTAGGGTCTGACTTATATCTACCGTAGTCTCTCTTGTATGCATTTCTATAATAGTAAGACCTATAGAAACCTCTAGTACTTCCCCTTGCATAGTACGGATATTGACCACTTGTGTACGTATACTTCCTAGAACTTACTTGTATATAGAACTTATCATCTTCCCCTTTATAAAGCAGGCAATACTCCTTATCTGTCAATAATGCTATGGACCCATCTTCTTCATTATCTTGTACAGATTCGATAGCATTATAGAACTTATCCATCAACTCTTTTGCTGCGATGTCTAAAGTATTGCTCGTACGATACACATGTGCACGTTGCTTATGATTCACTTCTGATGTCACAGATGTTACATAGGTATAACTCGTATTTTTATCTAGGTATTTCTTGATAGGCTCCTTATTTGCAAAAAAGATAGGAAACCCCAGCACCCCTACTAGTATGAGCAGTATACCTACACCCATCATCAGTTTATTCTTCTCTATACCTCTGCTACTCATTGCTCCACTTATACTACCGTGGTTACTATACCCATTATCTTGAACGATCTCAATCTCATGGGCATCTAGATAGTACCCTCTTGCATACTCTGTACCATCTTCCCATACTTCTTCTGCGATGATATTCTCCTCTGACTGGTCCTCATATTCCTTAAATCTTACCAAGTCTCCCAAGTCTACATCCACAGCTCCTAGTGTACTCACAACGATTGCTTCGCCTGTATCAACACATCGGTAACTACCATCGTTAGGATTATATCTTACCACTGTGTATAGCCCATATTCTTTATAAGCATTATCCACACTTAGCCATTTAACAGAGCCACTTCCTTCTTCAGTAAGCATATACTCTGTCCATTCTTCTTGATCTCGCTGATTTCTATACCTTATACAGCCTTTCACATAGTAGTAATCCCCATCGACTTTTACACGCTGGTTTATATTCAGATAAACACTTCCGCCAACCATCATTTCCCCCCTGACACACTCTAACCTTTGCAGTAATCTGACTTTTCTCCAAATTCTACTATAAGTTTTTATCTTTGTCTACTTACACATCTTGACAACGTTAAGTTTCACAAAAAAGTATCACCACATCTCCTCTGGATGTGGTGACACTTTGATTTAAGCTCTTATATTCAAGAAACTACCTGGCTCAAGAGCACTTTGATTCATAGCATTTCGTGTAAGGCCTTTACTTTCTTCATCTTCTTTTTCAGCTTCCTCGATAGCCTTCTGTGTGGCTGCCATCTTAACTGCCGCCTGTATCGGTGCCATCGTTCCCTTACTCATCTGGCTACTAATGCTCTGCATAGCTCCCGATGCAATCTGTTGTTTTTCTTCCCTTGTCTTTGCTGCTTTGATTCGCTCTTTTAGGTCTTCGCCTTCCTTTTTAGCTTGCTCTGCTTCACGCTTTAAGTCTGGGAACTTCTCATTCATCAGTTGTTCTTCTTCTGGTGTCAATTTCTCACCTTTAGCAATCTTCATAGCAATTTTTTCTGCTTTTGAAAACATCTCTGTTACCTGTGCATTAAACGCTGCTGATTCAGCTTTATCATGTGCACTTAGTATTTTATACTCTTCTTCTGATAAGTCATCTACTGATAGTCCACCTGCCAGCTTCTTCTCTATCGCTACCACTTGATCATTTGCTGCTAAATATCGCTTTGCTCCATTTGGTTTATACCCCAAGTCATTTGTACGCCACAATGAATTCATCATTCCTTTAATCACGTTCATCACTCCTTTTCATATATATCGTCACTTTCATATTTTTCTTAACATTCTCCCTCTGCATAAAAAAAGATGACTACTATCCTTAAAGTAGTCACCTTTTTACCTTATCTTATAATATAAGTCCCCATATAATAGTCGTTACGATAGTCATTGTAAGTCCGATCAGTGATTCATAAGGTATTAATTTTAAACGTTCATTAATACTCATATTAGTCGCTCCCGCTGTTGCATGGAAGAATGAACCATGTGGTAAGTGGTCAAGTACTGTAGCACCTGCATGTACCATTGCCGCACCTGCTAGTGGTGAGATGCCTGCTGCTAAGATTGCTGGTCCAAAGGTAGCTGATGCGATGGTCGTACCTGCTGTTGTAGATGCTGTAGCTGCGCCCATTAATACCCCTGAGATAGGTGCTAATAAGAACTCTGGCATATTCATTGCATTTAGTAATGCGATAGTCGTTGTCTGTAAATCCGATGCTTTGATAATCCCTGCCACTGCTCCTGTACCGATAAGAAGTACGGCTACTGGCATCATCTTAGAAAGTCCAAAAGAAATGTACTCATTAGTATTTCTCCACTTACCTGTGGCAATGACACCTATAAGTCCTCCCACTGGTAATGCGATGAGTGGATCTACTGCTATGCCTGCTATTGGTCTAAGTGCTAAAAGGAAGATTGCTACTACTGGCCCAATGATAGCTGCGAAGAAACTTGGTAATGCTTCTTGTGATTCATCCTGCTCTACTACCACTTCTTCTACTTTTTCACCTTTTTTTGTAAGTGTCTTTACAACGATTACCGTCATGATAAGACCAGCTAGCGCTGCAATGATATTTGCAGCCATAAGACTTGATAACTCTACACCGAAGTTCTCTGCTGCTGAGATTGTATTTGGATTTGGAGAAATAATATTTCCTGCTTTTCCTCCACCTATCATGGCAAATAAAATCGCCATCTTAGAGTAGTTAAGTTTCTTACCGATAGCTAATGCGATAGGTGCTACTGTGATAACTGCGATATCTACGAATACACCTGTCGCTGTTAGTACCATCGTCGCAAGTGCCAATGCGAATAACGCGCGTTTCTCGCCTAATGTCTTAACAATTTGCTCTGCTATTTTCGCTGCTGAACCTGTCTTAATCAGGATACCTGCTAGTACGCCTGATGTTACGATACGTAAGATTGCTGGCATGATGCCTTGTGCACCTTCTATCATCGTCGTCACTGTACCTTGAAGTCCCGCTCCACCTACAAGTCCACCAATCACCGCACCTAGTATTAGGCTGTACGCCGGCTGTACCTTTTTAATGATAAGGATAATTGCTACTGCAAGTCCAAGTAATGCCCCAAATGTTGTAATAGTAAAGTCCATTTTCTTGCCTCCCTTTCTTATCTACCATCCCATTTTATATTATTTTTTGAAAGTATGAATCAGTCTAAAAGCCTGCTCCACTGTCTTTGTCATATTTTCCATCGCATTTTCTCTATTCATCGCATCTTCTAGTGACATCGCACTGTTGACGATAGAGAAATAAGCATCGATCCCTTCTTCATTACACTTCTTCGCTTCACGTGCTAAGGCACCTGCAAAACCAAGCACTGGGATATCATACTTTTTAGCCAGCTTAGCTACCCCTATTGGCGCTTTGCCCATTGCTGTCTGATTATCGAGTCTGCCTTCTCCAGTGATGACGATATCTGCATCTTTTAATGCATCTTCAAGCTTTGTTTCTTGTAAGATAATGTGGATACCCGACTCTAATTTCCCTTTTAAGAAAGCCATAAAAGCAAAGCCAAGTCCGCCTGCCGCTCCTGCTCCTGCCACTTCTGCATAGTCATCGCCAATAGTATCTGCCACTACCTTCGCAAAATTCTGAAGACCTTTGTCTAACTGCTCTACTATTTCTGGAGTTGCCCCTTTCTGTGGTCCATAAATCGCTGCCGCCCCATTCGCTCCATAAAGAGGATTATTCACATCACACGCCACTTTAAATTCACACTCACAAAGTTCAGGTATTACATTAGCTGTATCCACAGTTACAACCTCATTTAACCCTTGTCCACCCTGCTGTACACTATTTCCTGCTTGATCTAAGAACTTAAATCCTAGTGCCATAAGCATACCAAGTCCTGCATCATTAGTCGCACTGCCACCGATACCTACGATGAATTTTCTACATCCTTTTTCAATACAAGCTTTAATCATCTCACCTACACCATATGTGCTTGTATAAAGTGGGTTTCGTTTATCTACTGGCACCAATGATAGACCTGCCGCTTCTGCCATCTCAATAATTGCCGTATTGCTTTCTTCCAGCATACCGAAATGTGCTAAGACCTTTTCACCAAGTGGACCTGTCACTTCGAGTCTTTCCATCGTACCGCCCATTCCACTTACGAGTGCCTCTGCTGTACCTTCGCCACCATCTGCTAGTGGTTTGATAACTACTTCTGCTTGTGCATCTACTTTTAAGATACCTTCTTTGATTGCATTTCCTGCTTCTATAGATGTTAAACTCCCTTTTAGCGAGTCAATAGCTACAACAATTTTCATGTACGATCACTCCTTTTGTACAAATTATACTATGTTTATTTTTTAACATCCATGTTCTCAGGCCCAATCACCGTGTATACTTAAAGCACTTTTTTGTTATGTGTAACAATTTTTATTTGCTATTTTTAAGGTGCATTGCTAAAAAAATACGCATAGAAGCTTTCACTTCTCTAGGATTGAGTCCTGTCTTTTCTGCTATCTTATCCAAACGATACTGCACTGTATTTTTATGGATAAATAATGCCTCTGCTGTCTCCTTCAGAGACATATTATACGTATAGTATTTCTCCAAAAGCATCACTTCTTCTTTTGTTAACTTACCTAATACTTTTTGGATATATGCGTCTTTCACTTCCCGTCCTACTTGCTCTAGTAGTAACTCTATATCCAATTGATTGCTTTCTTTATAAAATACGCCTTCTTGCACACCATATTGTAGTGCTATCTTAGCCTCTGCATAAGATTCACCTATATAGAGGAGGGGTCTTTTAGGACCTATACCACAGTTCACCACCTCTTTATAAACTTCTTCATGGCTGCATACAAACCCTAACCACTCCTTCAACCTTGTGGCCGGTAAAAATGCTACAAACCGCTTAGGATAATAATAGGTATATAATTCTATTTGGTATTGCTCTAATAATTTCAGCAGTTTATTTTCTATACTCATAATGTCTACATTACTCTTTTTAATCTCGATGATCACACAGTTGTAAGCCGCTGACGACTTAATGTGCAGTTTTTGTAAGATATCTTCTAGTTGCTCTATATCTTGCTCCTTTTCATAGATGCATTTATTCATCATATACTGAATGAGCTTCTTTCTCGATTCATAACTATTAGTAAGCTGATCTTCTTTGATAAAAATCTCAGTAATCTTAGATGCTAGAAATCCATACTTCATCAATTTTTCCGGCTTACCTGTAAGCCCTATGACACCTATTACCTGCTGGTCAATAATAATAGGATAATTAATGCCTGTCCTTGTTCCCTGATAAGCCTCCTCTTTTGAAATAATCATAGTCTTTCGCATCTTTATAGCCTCATACCCTGCTTCATGAAAATCCCCTAATCTACTCGTATCTGTGCTAGCTATAATAATACCTTCTTTATTAATAAAATTAATATCTGTCTCCACTACTTGTCCAATAGCCTCTACAATCTGTGCCGCTACTGCTTCATCTATCCTATTCATCTTTTGCCTATACCTCTTTCTGCTTTACTTGCTGTCTTCTTTATAGCGTTTGTCACTTCTCTTATTCCCATACACTGTGAAAACGTCATGATGCTCCTTTTATAATACTAAAGACCTAAAGACAGTAATACTAGTCTTTAGGTCTTATTTCCTCTTTTATTTCTTCTGCTTCAGTTGTTCTGCTTTTAATTTGCTTGAAAGCTTCTCATCTTCCTGTACCTTTTGCATCGCTTTCTATAATCTGTTTCTGCTTCTGCTTAAGTAATAAATTTGCTAATGTCATGTAGAAGTCTTGCTCTTCCTTAGTTCTAGATTCTTTAAAAAGCTCTTGAAGCTCCTCATATGAATAACCAATAAACTCTTGATACAAGTTTGTATGTTGTATTGTCATTTGCATATTTTATTACTCCTTTCTTACTACTTGCTTTAGTTCTACTTGCTTATATTATATATGCCTAAACTTATCTTAATCAATTGCTTTTCCTTGTTTTAAACCGACATTGACGTCAACCTCTCGACGTTGTAGCGACGACGGTTAATATCAATTACCTAACACTACTTGAAAATGCTCATTATTTTCTTACAACAAACAAAAACTCGCAAGCCATTGATAGTCAATAACTTACGAGTCTCATGTAATTGCACCTGATAGGATTCGAACCTACGACGCACGGTTTAGGAAACCTGCTGAATTGTCATACAGTATTCATTCAAAAAAGAATATACCCTTTGATTATCAATGGATGTAGCTTTTCTCTTTTTAAATATTTAGTTCTAATTTTAGCTTTCGACAACTCTTTGACGCCGTAATAATAGAAACTCCTTACCGCTAGTTAACACTATAAGTCAATTCTTTAGCTATACCCTCTGTTTTACTTCTTATGACTTATAATAAACTGAAATATCTCCTCTTCATTTCTGCTCCCACTAGCTACAGCTAAACCTAGCTCTATAAGTTCTTATTGTGTATAGACTAAAGTAATACCATTCATCTTTCAAAGCAAGTTCATTACAGCAACACCTATACGTTTATTTCCATCTACAAATCCATGATTACAGATAAGGCTATGTGTTATGATTGCTATTTTTCTTTCATCTGGTGTATATAATTCCGTTCCTCCAAATATCGTATCACCTCTACCTAAAGCACTTTTAAGAAGTCCTGCATCTCTAACACCACTACTTCCACCTGTTCTTGCCACTATCTTCTCATGGAACAATACTAATTGTTCAGATTCTATATTATTCACTATTTAGCAAGTTCCTTTAATGCCTCTTCATTTTCAAAAATGACTTCATCCATAAGAGCTTCTATCCTCTTATTGTTCTTTTGTTTTAAAAACTCAGCAAAATCAATTACTTCCATTTTTTGATTATCTGTTAGTGATTCAAACTCATTAACTAACTTTTGAGCAAGTGTCATATATCTCCCTCCTCTTATTTTATTATTTATCTTTATTATACAATATGAACACCCTTCTTGTTAACTATTCACTTATAAGCTTTTCCATTCCTCTAGCTGCTTTATAAGTATTGGACTATGACATATAATGACATCTCTAGAATAATCATAGCCTCATGTAGTTCAGTATTGAAAAACTACTTTAATCTTGTATCCATGTCCTTCCCCCTCGTATAATTTTCTTTTACTAATATCTCTAAAACCACCCTTACTCATTAGTCTTCCTATCATTACCTTTGAGGTATTTGATAGATATCTTCAAGCTCTGCATAACTTTTTGCATCCACTACTCTACTAAATATCAATGCACGTTCTTCCCCTGATATTTTTAACAATGCCTGTTGCAATGTTTCACTCATATACTCCTCATTAACCACTGGTACTTCTTGAAATATATGCCACTTTCTTTTTCTTAACATATCTATACATGTTGTATAGGCTATTCTATAGAGCCATACTGACAACTTGGTTCCTTTTTCAAAACTTTTCCTATTGTTATACGCCTTAATAAAAACTAATTGTACAGCATCTTTTGCATCCTCATAATCACACAATATGTTGTGACAATATCTTAGTAAGGCTTGTCCATATACATCCATAGCATATTCTAATACTTCCTCCCCACCTTCTGAAAAGCCTATATCTAAATCCTCTTTACTCATATTGCCCTTAGTTAAATACGAAAATCAATTTCCACCTCTATCAACGTAACTTTATTGGGTTTTGTGACACTTACTCTGAATTTTTATATAAAAGGCTCAATATAATATTTTACTATTAATTGGGCCTTTTTATATTTATTATTTGTTTGTAACTGTTCAGCCACAATAAAATTTACTGTGGATAACAGGTTACTTTAAAATAGTTTTTTATGTCACTTATTAACATAAAAATTTAGTTATCAACTGGCATTTTTACCCCTTCTTCTTTTATACTTAAAGTATATTAT
>JBOGBZ010000088.1:0-6481 GCA_051656485.1 Cellulosilyticaceae bacterium | reverse complement strand
GACCACACTTTATGGGGTATCAGGGCTGGTAGGTGGACGTGTGGCTAATACTTGTAATCTTTCTGAAGACTGGGTAGGCTATGCCACAAAGTTTGGGGATGGTGCCGGAGACTTCTCTCCATTATCACAACTTACGGTAGGGGAAGTTAAGGCTATCGGAAGAGAACTAGGACTTCCTGAACATTTGGTAGAGAAGGTACCTATCGATGGGTTGTGTGGTAAGACTGATGAGGATAATCTAGGCTTTACTTATGAGGTGTTGGATAGGTATATTCGTGAAGGGGTTTGCGAGGATGAGGTGGTGCGCCAAAAGATAGATAGGATGCATCGCTACAATCTTCATAAGATTGAGCCGATGCCATATTTTAGCTTGTAACCTATAAGGTTTTAGGCCATAGGGGCGGTTTAATGCTCTAGAGGCTTATGGCCTAGAGGGGGTGGTTACTCTCTCCATAAAATAGTCAGTTATTCTAAAGTTCTAAGAGCATTTGCTTTCATAACGCGCTAAACTCCCTTCGGTCAGACAGTAGCGCTAAAATCATTGCAGCAAATCCTCTAAGAACTTGTAACGAATGCCTTCCAATATTTTATTGCGAGAGTACCACCCTCTTTGGGCAAGTAGAATACTAAAGAGCTGGTTAATAGCCTGAGTGAAGGAGCGAAAAAGATGGAACATAAATATATAGAGTCACAGTATGGTACGACGCATTATTGGATAAATCAAAATGTAATGGAGAATCGTAGAACCATTGTTTTTACACATGGTGTGACAGCAGACCACCAGATGTTTGAAAAGCAAGTAGAGTATTTTAGTGAGGTGTACCGTGTCATTGTATGGGATGTACCTTTGCATGGATTATCACGACCTTATAAAGATTTTAGTTATACTAATGCAGCCAATGAACTACATAGTATCTTGGCGGTAGAAGGTATCGAAAAAGTGGTCTTAGTAGGGATGTCTATGGGTGGGTATCCTAGTCAAGAATTTGCTAGATTGTATCCCGAAAAGGTAGAGGGTTTTGTAGCACTTGATACCACTCCTTTTGGCATGAAGTACTACTCAAAGACGGATCTTTGGTGGCTTAGACAGGTAGCACCTATGGCACGATGTTTTACCGATGGTATGTTAAGAAAGAGTATGGCGAAGTCTGTATCAAAGACCAAATATTCCTATGATATGATGATGCAAATGTTAGAACCATTAAATAAAACTGAAATTATTGCTCAGATGGAGGCAGCTTATAGCGTATTTAGTAAGGAAAACAAAGATGTAGACTTTGCATTCCCAGTACTTATTTTATTAGGGGAATACGATACAACGGGTAAGGTAAAACAATATTGTAAGATGTGGGCCAAGGAGACAGGCTATCCACTACATATCATCAAAGATGCTGCACACTTTACAAATGGAGATAATCCAATACAGGTAAATAAAGAGATAGAAGAGTTTGTCTTACAGTTAAAGTAAGTAAATAACATTTTTAAAAGTAGAGAGAGGATGTTGTAATGAGTACAACCTATACGATGGTTATTGAGCAAACGAAACACTATGCAAAGAGAATGGATTATATAGAGGAGACCAATTCTTTTAAGGAGTCTGACTACTATAGTCTTGCTTATGCGAGAAAATTCCTTCAGCCCTATGGGTGGATCAAGGAGTCGGGGACACCACCTGAGCCACATTGGGATGTCATATTAATGACAGATAAAGATTTTGAACTAGGTGACGAGGTTCAAATTCGAGTGATAGGCATGTTTAAACGTAATGATGGAGACCATAAATATATTGTAGTAGAAGATGAACGAGATATTTGGGACTTTCATCAACTTACAGATGAAGAAAAAGAAGATTTAAAAAGATTTTACCCAAGGGTTGATGAGGGAGAAGGATGGTTTGACAAGGATGAAGCTCTAGAAGCTATGATAGAATGTGAAAAAGCGCTCTAGATGGAGTGCTTTTTTAATTAAAAATAAATTACAGATGGGTAACAAAGATTAGAAGGAATAAAAGTTGTGGTAAAATAAAAAATAATCAAACCATTGACAAAGGGGAATAGTTAAATGAGAAAATACGTTGTTTTATTAATGATATGTTTTTTGTTTTTTACTCATAATCTATATGCGATTGGTAATCGTATACCTACTCAACCAGAAGTGCTTGTGAGAGGCTCAGATATGATTGTAATTGCTGAAGTGGTAGAGAAAAAGGGTATGGTCAATAAAGTGGAAGTCATGGGAAGAGATGATAAGACTTGGGGATTTACAGCAGATACATTGTGGGGAGTAAAAGTTCACGATGTTTTCAAAAATACAACATTAAATACGATGAAAAATGGAATGTTAGAAGTTACAACAACAGGGCATATAGAAGCAACAGTTGATATGGGCGATGATTTTGAGTTAGGCAAACAAGGTGAGTATTTATTACTTTTCTTAAAAGAACAGATAGATGAAGAAGGAAAAGTATACTATAAAGTAGATACAATAGAGTATATGATACCTCTTAAGGGACTTGGTAGGGATAATCCATTACAAATAGCTAATCTCAAAAATCAGTATTTACCAGATGAACATTATAATAAGTGTTTTGAGCTGCTAGCGAATTGGCAGGATAAAATGATAGGTAGCCAATATATTTATCTGTTTTCAAGTGGTTATGGAGGTAAGTATGAGCCAGAAGTTATAAAACAAGAGCAGAAAAATTATATAGCAGTAAGAGATTTACAACATATTTTAGGGGTACATGTAGAGTGGAATGCACATGCCAAGACAGTTCTTTTAGAAGATATAGAGTTGCATGTAGAGCTGATACCACATAAAAATGAAGCAAAAATAGGCGGAGAAATTTTGAGTGTAGGAAATGATATGCTCATGAGAGATGGCAAGTGTTTTATTTCCTTTGAACTTCTTAGTCTATTATTAGATAAGGAGATATATTTCACATCGCAAGGCAGATATATTATATATAATTTTCAATCACAGCATTAGTTGGTAGAGGGTAAAGAAATAGGATATATCTCAAACATAGTGCAGGACAGTAAAAATAGTATCCAATGAAGGGTACTATTTTTAATTTGAAGAAATATGTTAAAATTTTTGTAAGATAAGTTCAGCTGATGCGTCTTATACATAGGAGGTGATAAAGTGACGGAGATTGAGAAGTTATATAGGCAGTATTTTAAGGATGTCTACCTATATAGCAGGCGTTTGTGTGGGGATGAAAAGTTGGCGGAGGATATAACGTCGGAGACATTTTTTAAGGCATTGAAGGGGTTGGATAGCTTTAGGGGGACATGCGATGTACGAGTGTGGCTTTGTCAGATAGCAAAGAATTGCTATCTAAGTCATCTCAGGAAAGAAAAGAAGATAGAGGTGCTAGAGGAAGTACATAAGCAACCGGATAAGATCAATGTTGAACAGATAGTAGGGGATACGGTGCTGTGTGGCAGAGTACATGAAGTTTTGCATAAGATGGACGAACCTTATAAAGAGGTGTTTACCTTGCGTATTTTTGGCGAATTAGGATTTAAACAGATCGGGAAATTATTTGGAAAGACGGAGAACTGGGCTTGCGTCACGTATCATCGTGCAAGGAAGAAAATAATGGAGCAAATGGAGGGAGATTTATGAGAGTAACATGTGATGTAATAAGAGATCTTTTACCTCTCTATGTAGAAGGGATTGCAAGTAAGGACACATGTGAATTGGTTGATGCACATATAGGAATGTGTGAAACGTGTAAGGAAGAATATGAACAATTAAAGATGCCAATGTTTTTGGAAATAGATGCAGACATAGAGCCATTTAAGAAAATAAAAAATAATCTTAGAAAGAAGAAACGTCTAGTGATATTTTTCACAGCTATGGTTGTAGTGACACTAATGACCCTTGGCATGGTTTATATGATGGCGCCTGAATATATATCTTATGAGGGGGAAGTAGTGCAGGTAGAAGATATAGGTGAAGGAATGGTAAGCATAAAGTTTGACGAATCGGTATCGGGATATGAGATAAGCAAATATAGGGATGATCAAGGGGATGGGTATGTATATCATCTAACAACATGGAGAAGCATTTGGGATGAGAAGGTACAACGAAAATCAGCTTCTGATAAAGTATTGGGATTAGATGGTGAACAAGTAACGGCAGTGTATTATTATGAAACTAATGGCATGCCAGATACTTTATTATACGGCAAACCAATAGAAGGAGAAGGTGTGGTGACCTTGCCTAGATTATTTTTGACCTATTATGCCGTGATTGCGGGCATATGTATACTCGGACTAAGTATAGTGCTTGTAATCGTGCGTAAAAAACGGAAGATAAGACAAGTAATGGAGAAGGTATTATTGGTACCTATAGCTTATCTATTGGCACACTTATGTGTAAAAGGGTTTGGAGGAAGTTCTTATGCACCTTTAAGAGATTTAGTAGGTATCTTACTGGTGATGGTGCCCTTATATATTATTTTATATTGTGGGAGGCAGTTAATGAGTAAAGTGTATTCTAGTAAGAATTAATAGTATAAAAAAATACAGCCCAATAAAGTAACCCTATGCCGTTAGTTCAAAGGCATAGGGTTACTTTTTATTTTTTGAGGTGTACGAGTTTATGTAGATAGCAGTTGAGATAGTGTAATCCAATGCTAAATACTAGGATGATGATGGATAATCCCAAAATGATTAGGAGTGGAATCCAAGGGGTATCTACAAATAGTAAAGTTTGAGGTATGACTAGTTGAAATCACTACATATATCAGTTAAGTTTAAAACAAAGAAAATTACTTAAGGATAAAAAGAGAGGAGCAAGGAAATGAATGCTGATACAACTTCAAAGCTATGGTTTCTAGCAGCCTTTATTTGTTTGATGATAGGAATGACAGGTGATTATACACTTATTTTAATCGTTGGATGTGCTTGTGCATGTCAGGCGGTATCTACACATAAGAAGCAAAATAAAGAGGAAGTAGACGGACAAAAAGAAACAGAAGAATAAAGGATGAACCAATATGAAAAGAAAATACTTAGATGCTAGAAATTGGACTTGGTTAGATAACTATAGTTATGAATACAAGCATATAGAAGGTAAGTGGTCAGGCTATGTATCTGTCGTGAAGATGGGTAAGGTCAAGAAGAAGCTTATGGCACACTATGGGGATAGTGAAGTATGCTTGTGTGATGATAACTATGTAGGTATTATGTTCTTACCAGACGGTGAGACATGGTGTGGGACAGCGGTGTATGACGATAAAGGGCAAATCGTCGAGTGGTATTTTGATATGACGAAGCAAAATAGCGTGGGCGAAGATGGTATGCCTTACTTCGATGATTTATATCTAGATATTGCGGTGACACCAGACTTTAAGGCACGTATGCTAGATGAAGATGAGTTACAAGAGGCATTGGATGAAGGGAAAATCACAAAGGCAGACTATGACTTGGCGTATGAGACATATGAGTATGTACTACATCAAGTGATAGCAGACAAGACTTTCTTAGTAGATTTTTTTAATCAGTATTTATAATATTTAGGGGATATTTAAGAAGAGTAAAAAAGGGGAGAAATCATATGGAATATGTATTAGGATTTTATTATATACCCGCATATATCATAGCAATAGTAGGGATTTGGCTATATTGCCGCAAGCAAGGGAAGCTCTGCCGTTTTGTAGGTAAATTACTTTTATTAACAAGTATGATGACGCTTATTAATTTTATAATCCTCATGACGTATCCTTTTGAAAGTTATGATGGATATGGCTTCTTATTTTATAATGCAGCACCTGTTTTGGGTGTTAATTTTGTCTTAGCAGTTATATATGTATTGAAGAAATAGAAAATCAAAAATGTAGGTAGGTAGCAAATGAAGATTACAATAGGAAAAGTAGCAGAGCGTGTAGGTCTTAGCACTTACACCTTAAGATATTACGAAAAAGAGGGGTTACTCCCTTATATCCAAAAAGATGAGCATGGCAATAGATATTATAGTGAGGACGATATTTTCTGGATAGAGCTTATCAAGTGTCTAAAGGATACAGGGATGAGCATTGTGGCTATAAGGCATATCGTAACTTTAAGTTTGGAAGGTGAACATACGATTCCAAAGCGTAAGCAGATACTTATGCATCATAAAGAAAGCCTAGAGAAGCAGATGGCACTTCTTCAAAAGAGCATGGAGAAGATTGATAAGAAGATTGCATGGTACAATGGGGAAGATGTACATTGCCAGGAATAAAAGGTATTGCCTTAGAGTAAACTCTAAGGTGTACAATGAAGTCAAATTTAAAAAAAGAGGTGTAAGGCTATGTTTAATTTTACATTTTATAACCCAACAAAAATTGTGTTTGGGAAAGATACATTAAATGAACTTCAGAACTTAGTACCACAAAATGCAAAGGTACTTGTGCTTTATGGTGGAGGTAGTGTTAAGAAATTCGGTACATTAGATAAAGTAAAATCGTACTTAGGTGAGAGAGAAGTCT